>CAZANP010000012.1:8479-39367 GCA_964486555.1 uncultured Thermotoga sp.
ATACACTTTCAATGAAATGGATATACAGATAATAAGAAACTTCGTGAAATTCGTGGAATGCTTTTACAACACAAGAGGTGTGAAAGATGGATTCGAAAACATGGCTCGCGTTCTGGTAAAGATGCTCGAATATCACGATACCAATATAAAGGGCCATTCAGAGAGAGTAGCTTGGCTTTCTATGAAAATAGCAGAATTCATGGGGATGGATAAAGAGAAGATTTGTGAGATTTACTGGGCGGGTTACCTTCACGATGTGGGTAAAATCTTCGTGCCTCAAAGTATATTGAATAAACAAACCAAGTTGAGCTATGAGGAATATGAAGTGGTAAAGGAGCATCCTGTGAAAAGCGCTGAGATCCTCGCTGAAATCTTTTGTCCCGGAGAAATCATAGAGATCGTTAAATACCATCATGAAAGATGGGATGGTAGAGGTTATCCAGAAGGTTTGAGAAATTTCGATATACCGTTGGGATCGAGGATTGTCGCCGTTGCCGACGCTTACGATGCCATGATAAGTCCAAGATCGTACAGAAAGCCTTTAAGTGTAGAGAAAGCAATAGAGGAGCTAAAATCGAATTCCAACTCTCAATTCGATCCGAACATTGTGGAGATTTTCCTGAGAATCATAACCTATGATCGTATACCGATGCCGTATAACTTTGGAAGTATGAGTTTGTATCAGGAAACACCCATGACTAAATAAAATGTTCCTTCGCCTCCTCGTAACCTTAATATATTAAAATCTTAGGCAGGGTTCTGCCTTTTTCTTTTGTTCCATACCCCAATACGAGGAGGGAGGGTGAGTTGAACCCATACAGGATAATAATCGTTGGAGCTGGAAACAGAGGGTACGAAGTCTATGGGAGGTACATTTTGAAGAACCCAAACGTGATGAAAGCTGTTGCTGTTGCAGAACCAATTGATGAAAGAAGAGAACGTTTGGCCATGGAACATGGTATACTAAAAGAACTGTGTTTCAAGACATGGGAAGAGGTCTTTGAGAAAGAAAAATTTGCCGATGGCGTTATAATAGCGACGATGGATAGAATGCACGTTGAACCCGCTGTGAAAGCTTTAGAGAAGGGATATCATGTGTTACTCGAAAAGCCCATAGCGGTGGATATCGATGGTTTGAGAAAGTTGTTTCATTCCACGAAGAAAGCGGAATCCTCCGTCACAGTCGCTCACGTTTTGAGATACACTCCCTTTTTCAGGAAGATAAAAGAATCTTTAAATCATATAGGGAAGATCGTGGGGATGAACCTCGTTGAGAACGTGGGATACTTTCATTTTGCACACAGTTTCGTAAGGGGTAACTGGAGAAATTCTGAAACTTCCGCTCCTTCGATTCTGGCCAAGAGCTGTCACGATATGGATATACTCTACTGGCTCGTTGAGAGCAACGCAAAGACGATTTCATCTTTTGGGAACCTTGTTCACTTCAAACCGGAGAATTCTCCGAAAAACTCACCGGAGAGGTGCATATATGGCTGTCCTGTGGAAGATGATTGTCCGTACGACGCCAAGAAGATATATCTCACCGACTACACGGGTTGGCCTGTCTCCGTTATCTCACTCGACATGTCTCTTCCCTCAAGAATAAAAGCTCTTCAAGATGGACCATACGGTAGGTGCGTTTACAGATGTGACAACAACGTTGCCGATCATCAGATAGTGAACATATTATTTGAAAATGGTGTATTCGCTTCGTTCACCATGACGGCTTTCACAAGCAGAATCACCAGGATCATATACATATACGGAACACACGGTGAGATCTTTGGAGATTTGGAGAAAGGGTTGATTAAGATATTCAAATTTGGAGGAGAAGAGATAACGATGAATGTTAAAGCATCTGGTGGGCACTCAGGTGGAGATGAAGGAGTCATGAAGGAATTCCTGAAAGTGTTGAAAGGAGAGAAAAAAGAACCTTTGACATCCATTGAAGCTTCTGTGGAGAGTCACATAATGGCACTGGCTGCTGAAGAATCGAGAAAGAATGGTGGAAAACCCATAGAACTGGAAACTCTCAGGTCGCAGGTTTTGAATTGATCGGAAGGATCGTATAATCTTTCAAACGAGGTGTTAACATGTTGGAACTCAGAGATATAGATTTCGAAGTTGAGGGAAAGAGGATACTGAGAAAGATCACGATGAAATTTGAGGAAGGAAAGAAATACTCCATACTCGGTATGAATGGAGCAGGGAAAAGCACCATTGCTTACGTTATAATGGGGCTTGAAGGATACAAACCAACTGCTGGAAAGATATACCTCGATGGGGAAGATATAACCGATCTACCAGTTTCTGAAAGAGCCAAAAGGGGTATAACCCTTTTGTGGCAAGAACCTGCAAGATTCAGAGGACTCACCGTTAAAGACTATCTAACACTTGGAGGAAAGTTAAATATAAGAAAAGATGAAATAGCCCAGATTTTGGAACTCGTAGGCCTTTCCCCTCTGCTCTACATGAACAGAACGGTAGATGAGGGTCTGAGTGGCGGTGAGAGGAAAAGAATAGAATTGGCATCTGTTCTCCTTCTAGAACCTCGCTACGCGATACTAGATGAACCTGATTCGGGTATAGACATAATGTCTTTGGATATGATAAAGAACGTGATAGATTGGATCTCTGATCACGGCGGAACCCCTATCCTCATAACTCACAGAGAGGAAGTGGCGTTGGAAACAGATGAGAGCTACCTCGTATGCAGGGGTATCATCCTGAAAAGGGGAAAATCCAAGGATCTCGTTGAGTATTACAGGACAACGTGTGATAAGTGTGATCATATAAACTTACCTGTCGAAAAGGTGGAAAGAAGATGATGGATTACAGCAAGGAATTCGAGATGATCGTTAAAGCGTATGAAAAAAGCGGAGGGAACGTGTCGAATCTTTTGAGGAAAGATATCGCTTCCATAATAATAAACGGTGATAGAGTGATCGGTTTAAACAGTGTCCAAGGAGTTGAATTAAAACCTCAAAAGATCGAAAATGGTGTTTCCGTGGATATGAGAATAAAAGGATCGATAAAGAATCCCATTCACATATGCACAGGATACGTTGGGAAAAGAGGGTATCAGAAAGTGATATTCAACATAACGGTCGAGAAGAATTCCAGTGTCAGCTTCATATCGCACTGTTCCTTCCCATGGTCAGAGGATTTCACACACGATGCCGAGATGTATGTTCACATCGAACCTGGTGGAAAGATGGAGTACAGGGACGAGCATTTTCACAGTGAAAGTGGAAAGATAAATTTCATATCGAAAGTGAAAGCCGTTGTCGAAAAGGGAGGATACTTTGCTGATTTCTTCAGGTTGACTAAGACGAGAGTGGGGAAAATGGATCTATTCATGGAAATATCTCTAGGTGAAGAAGCTGTGGGACATTTAGATGCAACGGTAAGAGCGTCAAAAGATGACAATGTTTCGATAAAAGAGATATTGAACTTGGATGGGAAAGGATCCAGAGGAATAGCGAAAACCACAGCTGTGGCTCTGGATAAAGCAAGGGTCACGGTTATCAACGAAGCTTATGGAAACGCCGAAGGAACCAAGGGGCACGTCGTGTGTGAAGAGATAACGAAAGGAGAAGGAGTGATAGTGAACGCATCTCCCATTCTTGAAGTTAGAAACGAAAGATCCGAGCTGACACACGAAGCTTCCATCGGAAGGGTGAATCAAAAGCAACTTGAAACGTTGATGGCAAAGGGTCTTTCAGAGGAAGAAGCCACAAACCTCATCATAAAGGGAATCGTTGGATGATCATAGTATTTTCGCAATCTCTCCAAGATCTCTCACAACAAGGTCTGGTTTCACATCAGAGTTTTTCAAATCTTCGAGAGTTGTTTCACCTGTTAAAACCAGTATGGTGAGTATGTTGGAATTTTTCCCCAGCTTTATATCCGTGTAGAGTCTGTCCCCCACGATCGCCACCTGGTCTTTAGTGAAACCGTACCTATTTAAGAGCATCTCGATCATCATAGGATTTGGCTTTCCAACTATGAAATCGGGTTCTCTACCCGTCGAAGCTTTTATGGCCGATATGAAAGATCCAGCATCTGGTATTAAACCTTCTTCAGAAGGACAGTTTATATCAGGGTGAGTTGCAATGTAAAGCAATCCCTTTCTCAAGAGAAGACATGCTTTTTTCAATTTTTCATAGGTTAAAGTCGTATCGAATCCGAGAACCACCATCTGAGGGTCATCTTCAACGATGAGGTGTCCGAAGTTCTCAAAGATCTTCGAGAGAGAAGGAGTCCCTAGCAGGAATATACGGGATCTGCCGTATTCTTTCAAAATGTACATCGCTGTCGCTTCACCTGAGGTGAATATATCGTCTTTTCCAATGTTCACACCCATCTTTTTCAACTTTTCGGCGTATTCTTCCGGCCCTTTCGAAGAATTGTTCGTCAAAAAAACGTATTTTCTACCTGTCTTACGAATTCTATCAGCAAACACGAGAGAAGATGGAAAGACTCTGTTACCAAGGTAGAACGTTCCATCCATATCCAGAACGAAGAGTTTTATTCTTTCCAGTGTCATCCTTTCATCCTCCGCTGTCTCCTTATCTCAAAGAGAATAATGCCAGCACTTACTGAAACATTGAGGGATTCAACGGAATTTTCCATGGGTATGCCTATCACACCATCGCATCTATCTTTAACGAGCTTCCCAAGCCCTTTTCCTTCGCTTCCAAAAACGACACCTATCGAACCTGTGAGATTTTCTTCGTAATAAGGTTTTCCATCCATATCCACAGCATAAACCCATACATCTCTTTCTTTTAAAATCTCTATCGTTCTTGCAAGGTTCGTAACGATCACTATGGGTATCTTGAAAACAGTCCCTGCAGATACTTTCACAACAGCCGGTGTCACTTTAACCGATCTGTCTTTTGGTACGATCACACCGTTTGCTCCAGCTCCAGCTGCGGATCTTATGATGGCTCCTAAATTGTGCGGATCCTGGATGTGGTCCAAAAGCACAAGAAACGGCTCTTTCACATTCAAAATCTCTTCCAGATCAGAATACTTGAAATCTTCTATATCTATTACGACTCCTTGATGCCCTTTTCCCACCATACTCGTAAGCTTTTCTTTATTGACGAAATCGTATTTTATACCTCTTCTTTCGATTTCTTCCACAAGTTCAAGAAAACCTTTTTCATATCTTTCCAATTTTGCGAAAAAAACTTTTTTAATCTTGATACCAGACCTTAGGGCTTCTTCCAATATCCTCCTTCCGTAGATCCTCAACTTCTTTCCACCTTCGTCATCAGAATATCCATTATTCTCCTTTCTCTCCTAGAGATGTAAAGGTAACCTATTAAAGCTTCAAAACCTGTGCTTTTTCTATACAAAGGGTCGTTCCCGTACCTTTTTGCTGATTTCGAATTCATAGCTCTCTTCACAACATCTCTTTCCTCTTCAGACAAATCTTCCCATACTCTTTCAAGGAGCTTTGCCTGTCCATTTCTCGATGTGATGCTTTTCACCCTAGAGCTTATGACCCCAACTTTATAGGATCCGAGAAAATGGACTCTGTAGAAGAGTTCCATCACCGAATCTCCAAGGTAAGCCAATGTAGCAATAGGAACTCTTTTGATGTCCACTTTGGGAACTTCAAACAGCAATACTTCACCTCCCTGTCAACCATGCAAGCTTTCGTAGATACAGGTTATCATGTAGTCTCTATCTGTCATATATTTTGAAAGGCTATCTTCCAAAAACTGTATTGGAAGAATGTTTTCGGGCAGCCTAGGAATGGGGAGATCAGCTGTCAGAGTGGGCAGGATTTTTCTCAATGAATCGAATGTTTTCCCTATATCCTCTTTCAGAGCCTCTAGATCCTCTTCCTTCACCAAAGCCTCCATCCTGACAAGTCCTTTAAGTCCCTTTGAATCCACGAGTTTCAAATAGGTTCCCACTTTTAAGGCCTTGAGGTTGCCGTGGACCCTCCAGATGAACATCCTACTCCTTTCACTTTTTCTCATACCATAATAGTTCTTGAACGTTGCATGGGAAAAACCTGTTGCCATTATGTTCTTCACAAGCCCAACAGGTCCTCTTCCAGGTTTGAAATACATATCCTCTATATCGGGAAGAGTTCCATCTTTAACCACCAAGGCTCTGTTGTATTCGTTGAGAGCTTCTATGACCGCTCCTTTTTCATACTCTCTAAGGACCGAATCGACAGAATCATGACAATCTTTCCCTCTCATGAATATCTCAAAAACGTAGTTCTTGACGAATACTCTATCCATATCCCTCCCGTAAAAATTCCTGAAATCTTCAGGAAAACCCAGTATCTTCAAAACTTTTGGAGGATTCTCAGGTGAGAAGAGAGGATACACCCCCCTCTCCTTTTCCCACATGACTCCTCCAACAGCTATCTCAGAAAAAATCCCTGTGAACGGCCCAAACATGGCTGATAGAAAACTTCTTCTCTTTCCATCGATGAAAACGATTCTTTTGATCTCGATACCCTCTCCAGGCTTGTCATTTTCCACGATAGTGTATCTCTCAACCTGTCTTATATTTCTCAAAGTAGGGTTTTCTATCTCGTGTATGACAGGCTCCATCTTTGTTATCAGATTCTTCAATTCCGACAATTTCATTCAGATCACCTCAGAAGAACCCCCGCTATATTTTCAAGGATTTCAAAGTAGTCTTTCGCACTGGTCCCCAGAACGTCGACTTCTCTTATTTCCAACTTCGTCTCTTTGGAAAGAACCGTTAGTATTTTAGATGGTATGTTCTTTTCTTTGATCAGGTATTTTATCTTGTTCTTTCGGCAGAACCTAATAGCTTCCCTAACCTTTTTCAAGGAAACTCCTTCACCATGACCTGTTTCAAGGAAAAACACATCAGATCCTAGAAACCTTCTGACGAAATGGTAAAGTGCTGGATGCGATTCAACAACAGGTTTTCCTCTTATACCTTCCAGTTTTCTGTAGAGATCATCTGAAAAGTTCATGAGCTTTTCGTAAAATTTCCAGAAGTTATCTCTGAACACCTCCGATTTCTTTGGGAAAATTTCCGTCAGTTTTTCACATACCCTGTATGACATGATCGATACAAGCACAGGATCCAACCATATGTGAGGATTCTCACTGAAAGATTCCTCCAAGATCCCCTGTGAGAGAACCAGTACTTTATCCTTGAACGCACTTGAAACCTTGTCGAACCACTCCTCGAATCCCTTTCCAAGCAGAATGATCAGATCGGCTTTCTCAAACTTCGTCATATCACTGATTTTAAGCTGATAAAGGTGGGGATTTACATTCGAAGGTATCAAAACCTTCAATTCCACCTCATTCTGTACAATCTCCTTTACCATGAGGTAGATCGGATTTACGGAAACCACTATGAACGAAAACATGGAAAGGGGTAATAATGTTAGGAAAATCATCAGAGGTTTCTTCACCATTTTCATCATCCCTCAAAGTTTTTTTACAACCTCTGATATTATTCGTGCCATGAGCTTTCCCGTTTTTTCCGCCACTTCCAGAACTTCTTCCGCTGTCAAAGGCTTCAGATCTTCTGGGACCGCCCTATCGGTTATAGCGGATATACCAAGGACCCTTATCCCCCCATGACGCGCAACTATGACCTCAGGTACCGTGGACATGCCCACAGCGTCCGCTCCGAAATGTCTCAACATCCTGAGTTCTGCGGGAGTTTCGAAATTTGGACCTGCAACGGCGACGTAAACACCTTGATACACCGGTATACCCAATTCTTTGGCAGAATTGTAAGCCATCTGTCTGAGCTCTTTGTCGTAAGCTTCCGACATGTCGGGAAATCTTGGTCCCCATTCATCGATGTTGGGTCCTCTGAGAGGATTGTCTCCCATGAAGTTTATGTGATCGGTGATTATCATGGGCCTTCCGAT
Source organism: uncultured Thermotoga sp. (assembly GCA_964486555.1). Taxonomy (GTDB): domain Bacteria; phylum Thermotogota; class Thermotogae; order Thermotogales; family Thermotogaceae; genus 4484-232. The sequence goes on from CAZANP010000012.1 coordinate 16,380, forward strand.
CTCAAAATCCGGGTTCAAACCACCGGCTGCGTTCGTGACTATGAGGATCTCCACACCGAGTAATTGCATGACCCTGATGGGGAAGGTAACATCCCTCATGGAATAACCTTCGTAGTAATGGAACCTTCCGTCCATGAGCATTACAGGTTTTCCATGAAGTTCTCCAAAGATCAGTTCTCCCTTATGCCCAGGTGCTGTCGATACGGGAAATCCAGGTATATCTTTGTAGGGTATCACCGTGGAATTTTCCGTCTCCTCCGCTATGACATGAAGGCCAGATCCAAGCACTATCGCGAATTTCGGGGTTTCAGTGATTTTATCTTTCAGATAGTCAACAGCTTCGTTCACTCTTTCAATGTATTCTTTGATGTTTTCCAAGGGGACCACCTCCTATAGGAATTTATCAAGAATAATTCTAGCATATTATGCATTACCCACGTTTTTAAGATATCATTATTACTTTAGGAGGGATACGCGATGAATGAACTCGCACTCTCGATAGACTGTGGAACGCAAAGCTTGAGAGCCCTGCTTTTCGACAGTGAAGGGCATCTTCTGGATGGAGAGAGAGTGTATTACACTCCATACTACAGCTTGAAACCCGGTTGGGCGGAGCAGGATCCAGATCTATATTGGAGGACTCTGATAAAGGCTGTCAGAAAGATCGTTGAAAGGAATCAGGAAAGAATCACCAAGATAATTGGTATGACGGTAACCACACAGAGGGCAACCTTGGTATTGGTTGGAAAAGATGGATTCCCTCTGAGAGCGGCCATAGTATGGCTCGATCAGAGAAAAGCAAGGTTCGATGCTAAGATTCCTCTGTACATGAGAATAGCCCATAAATTTGTGGGGATGGATGAAGCCGTTAGGATAGCTCAGATGGATGGGAAAGTCAATTGGGTGAGACAGAACGAACCAGAGGTTTGGAAGAAAACTAGCAAAGTCCTTCTGCTTTCCGGATACCTGAATTACAGACTAACGGGAAAATTTGTGGATTCAGTAGCCTCACAGATAGGTCACATCCCATTCGATTACAAAAGAAGAAGGTGGGCGACAAAAAGCGATGTGAAGTACTACATATTCCCTGTTGAAAAGGAAAAGTTGCCGGATCTTGTGGAATCATCAGAAACGATAGGTTATCTCTCAAAAGACGTTTCAAAACTCATGGGCCTTCCCTCCGGTCTTCCAGTTATAGCTTCAGGATCCGACAAGGGATGTGAAACACTCGGTCTTGGCGTTCTATCGGAGGACAAGGCGAGTCTGAGTTTTGGGACAACCGCGACAGTCCAAGTGACCACCAAAAGGTATTTCGAGCCAATCAAGTACATGCCTGCCTATCCCGCTTTGATACCAGGTTATTATAACCCCGAAGTTGAGATTTTCAGAGGTTTCTGGATGATAACATGGTTCAAGGAAGAATTCGGTGCGAAGGAAGTTGAAGAGGCTTTGAAGAAGGGGATACAACCTGAAGAGCTCTTCAACGGTTTCTTGAAGGAAGTACCTGCAGGCTCTCTTGGTTTGATCGTACAACCTTATTGGACACCTGGCCTTAAAATGCCGGAAGCCAAGGGGGCAATGATAGGATTTGGAAGTGCCCATAAAAAATCACATATATACAAAGCGATCATTGAAGGTCTGGGATTCGCTTTACTGGAAGGTTTGAGGAAGATAGAAAAGCGTGGAAAGATCAAAGTGAAAGAGATCATGATAGCTGGGGGGGCATCTCAGAGTACCGAAATATGTCAGATAGTTACGGATATCTTCAATTTACCAGCGTACAGAGGTGAAACTCATGAAACAGCGGGACTTGGCTCGACGATACCGGTATTCGTGGGGCTCGGTGTTCATAAAACCTTCGAAGAAGCCATCAGTAAGATGGTTAGATACAAGGACAAATTCGAACCGAATCCAGAAAATACTAGGTTGTACAGAAAACTCTTTGAAGAGGTTTATTCGAGGATGTACGGTAAGTTAAAACCACTGTACAAAAAGATAAGGGAGATAACGAATTACCCAGAAAAGGTTTAGAGTAACACTCAACTTTACCTGTGGAACAAGGTGAGAACTGCCTTATCTTCTCTACTTTCAACGATCTTATTGGGAAAAAGAGATTTCAAGATACTACTTCCCCACTTTCTCCCTCCATTGCTGATATTTCTCTTCCCACCTATCCGTTTCTTCTGGCAAGAACTCTTTACAGGGGAAAGATTCTCTTATCAACCTTCTTGCTTCCTTCACATCCGATACTTCTCCAAGGGTTATGAATTGAATCATGGCGTTTCCTAGGGAAGTTGCCTCGTAGGGGCCTGCAACGACCCTCTTTCCTGTAACGTTCGCTGTGAATTGATTGACGAGTTCGTTTCTTGAAGCTCCCCCTACTATGTGAATGGTATCAAAGGATTTCTCAACTATCTCTTCCAGCTTTTCGATGACCCATCTGTAGTTGAAAGCCAGGTTTTCAAAAATTAACCTTGCAAACTCTCCCACGTCCTTGGGAGTATCTTGATTCGTTTCTTCAAGATACTCAGATATCTTTTTGGTCATCTCACCAGGAAGAAGGTATCTTCTGTCGTCAGGATCTATGAAAGCAATGAATGATCTTGCAGAATCCGCTTTTTTCATGATTTCAGAGTAATCCAAGTTCCATTCTCTGTTACACTCCTCAAGAAGCCACATACCTGTTGCATCTTTCAGAAACCTGATGTTACCTACTCCTCCTTCGTTGGTGAAATCGTTCGACAGGCTTTTTTCGTTCACAATTGGTTCATCGGATTCTATACCAATAAGGGACCACGTCCCAGAGCTTATGTATATCCCTTCTTTTTCAAATGGAACGGCAACGACGGCGGAAGCGGTATCATGACAGGCAGTTGCGATCACCTTTATGTCTTTTTCGACACCTTTCACTCTTCCAAGGATCGTACCAGGTTTCACAACTTCTGGGAATATATCAACGGGTATGGAAAGATCCTTGAGGAGATCCCAGGCCCAATCGTTCTTCGGCACGCTGTAACACTGAGAAGTGGTTGTTAGAGTGTATTCACAGACAGTCTCACCAGACAACCAGTAGTTGAAAAGATCCGCTATCATCAGAAACGTTTTTGCAACTCCAAGCAAAGGATCTTCCATCATGACCATTGAGTACAACTGGTAGAGGGTGTTTATGGGTAGGAACTGTATGGCTGTTTCTTCATAGATTCTTCTCTTTCCCAGTTTCTCGACCACTTTCTCCATGACACCAACGGTTCTCTCGTCTCTGTAGTGGTAGGGTAGGAAGATCAATCTCCCTTTGGAATCCAATAGAGCGAAATCCACCCCCCAGGAATCCACACCCAGACTCTCCACTTCTTCTTCTAGGCTGTTCAATATGTTCAAAAGATCCTCATAGAACTTGGGTGTGTTCCAGACGAGAATGTTCCTTTCTTTTGCTGGTAGGAACATCCCCTTTGTTCTGAACCGTGCTATCTCTTTCAGAGACAACTTCGAATCCTTCTTCTCGACAAGAACAACCTTTCCGTTCGTCGCTCCCAGATCAACTGATAGTACTTTCATCCTCTCTCCCCCACCACTTTCTCGTAGTATCCACTGTTTCTATAATACAACAAGGGATCTTCAGGAAGATTTTTCTCTTTTCTGTACTTCCAGAGGATCGGTGAAACATCTCTTCTGAAGGCTTTTATGAGTTCTTCCTCTGCCCTCACAACATCACATTTTTTCTGGTATTCTCTCAATTTCTCTCTGTTTATCGTCAGAGCTTGAGCGAATATGTACTGAGCAGTCACAACGGACTGTATCATGGCTTCTATCTTTGGTTTCGTTATGTGACATTGATCGAACATGTATCTTATATTCCTTGCAAAATCTTTTGTTTCCTCATCTTCCATAGCGAAAGTGAGTTCTTTGAGTATGAGGAAAACCTCATAGGGATTTATAGATCCAAGAGTGAGATCGTCATCTGCATATTTCTTGTTGTTGAAATGAAATCCCCCCAATTTTCTCTCAGATATTAGAGTTGCTATTATCTGTTCTATGTTGGTTCCGAGAGCATGATGTCCAAGATCCACAAGGACGAAGGCTCTATCACCGAGCTTCTCTGCTAGAAGGTAAGCCATCCCCCAGTCCTGTATATCCGTGTGATAGAAAGCTGGCTCGAAGAACTTGTATTCTATGAACAACTTCATGTTAGAAGGCATGGCATCGTAAATTATCCTCAAACTCTCCTCAAGCCGCTTTTTTCTGTCTCTGAAATCATCTTGACCCGGATAATCCGTTCCGTCTGCAAGCCACAAGCTTATGACATCTGAATCCAAGGTTTTCGCAATTTCTATACACTCCATCACATGATCTATCGCTCTCTTCCTTATTTTTATATCAGGATGAGTGAGACTTCCATATTTGTAATCTGGATCCTGAAAGAGATTCGGATTTATCGCTCCTATCTTCAACCTCAGGTTTTCTGCGTATTCTTTCAACGCTTTCCAATCGTCGACCTTATCCCAAGGTATATGGAGGGCAACCGTCGGGCAAATCCCTGTTATCTTATGAACGAAAGAAGCATCCTGAAGCTTTTCATAGACGTTCCTTGCAGCTCCGGGTTCATGAAAAACTGCAAACCTCGTTCCCATGTCACCAAAGCTCCAAGAAGGAAGTTCAAAACGAATTTCGTCTAGTTTTTTCAAGACTTCGTTCACATCTATTCCTTCTCCTTTCAGTTCCTTGGAGAGATTTTCAAACTTTTTTTCCATGATTTCGTTCATAATATCACCTCACTCATCTATTTTCCCCAAATTTCCTCGCTATGAGGATATTGGCTATGGCACTACCAACCAAGATCAAACCCAATGTTCCCATCTGCCATATGGTACTTATACCTGCGAGCTGAAGACCGTTGTAGAGTTCTGTTATGACCAGAACCGCCAATATCGTACCTATGATACTTCCGCTACCTCCCATTATATCTGTTCCTCCCAACACGGCTATAGTTATAGCCTGAAGGTTCAAGTTCGCACCGAGGTCAGGTCGAGCACTTGCAATTCTCGAGATCATGATCAAACCAGCAAGGCCAGATAGGAAGCCACCTATCGTGTAGACGGAGAATCGTACCTTTTTTACCGAAATTCCAGAGAACTTTGCCACGATTTCGTTGTTCCCCACTGCGAAAAGTCTTCTACCGAATATGGTTTTAGAGGATAAGTAATAAAGCAGAAGAGTTATAGGAATGAATATGAATATCACTTGAAAAGGTATCTCAAAATATGTCTTCTGACCTAAAAAGAAGAAGCTTTCTGGAAAATTGGAAACGGGCATTGGATTTCCCCACTCATCCACTGCTATCAGGAGAGCAAGGGCATCGTATATATACATGGTTGAGAGAGTGACTATAAGAGGAGGTATTCTAAGAAAACTAACTAGAGCACCGTTGGCAGCTCCACAACCACCACCAACCAGAAGTCCTATTATGGACGCTAGAAATGGATCCATCCCTTTTCTTCCTATCAAGACACCTATGGTCATCGAACTGAGACTTAGAATCGCTCCTACTGATAGATCTATTCCCCCGCCTCCTGAAATTATTATCAATGTCTCTGCGAAGGCTAAAAGTCCAATCTCCACTCCATACTTTGACATGTTCAGAATGTTGTATATTGAAGCGAACTCTGGTATGAAGATCGCGAAGATTATGAATATCAATATCAATATTATGAACAGGAAAAAGCTTCTATTTGTGGCTAGAAGATTCATAAATTTTCTCATATCACGCTTCACCCCTAGTTCTTAAGATATCTATTACAACGGATCCAAGGATAAGGCCACCTATGATCAATCCTTCCATCAGAGCGGGTACGTTCATTATTATCAAGCCGTTGGAAAGAACGGCAACGAACAGAGATCCCAAGAAACTCCCTATAACCGTTCCCTTACCCCCCAAAACGCTTGTTCCTCCAAGAACGGTGGCTGCTATTACTTGAAGCTCAAATCCACTTCCTGTATTGGTTTGAATAACGCCAGCCCTTCCCAAGATGATTAAACAGGCTATTGCATAGAGAAATCCTCCAATGGTGTAAACCATGAAGAGTATCTTTCTGACAGGAACACCTGAAACGATGGAAGCCTCCACACTGTTTCCTACGGCGTAGATGTATCGTCCCGTCACCCTGAACCTAGTGAAATACGTGAAGTATACCAACAGTAGAAAGAGTATGAATACGGGAACAGGTATTTTCAAAATAGTTCCTACACCTATCCATCTGATGCTTTCTGGAAGTGTTGATATCCACTTTCCCCCGAGTATGTTATAAACTATCGATCTGAGAAAACTCATCATTCCCAAGGTTACAATTATGGGAGGAATCCCAAGGTAAGATACTAAAGCTCCATTAACACTTCCCAAGAGTGTTCCACCTATGATTCCAAACAGCACAGCCAAATAAACGGGAAATTTCAGCAGGATGAGTTTTCCTATAATCGCCGCTACTATTCCCACTATCGAACCTGCCGAAACATCTATACCGCCTGTGACTATGATTAAAGTCATCCCAATTGATGCGACACCAACTGCTGACATTTGAAGAAAGATGTTCTTTATGTTGTTCGGTGCGAGGAACCTTTCTGAAAAAACACCGAAAAAGATGAACATTACGACGATGGCGACGAATATTGTGAACTCCCTCGTTCGAAAAAAGCTTCTTTTCATCCCTATCCTCCTTTCACTTTCTCAGATGAACAATTCTTTCTCCAACAGCTGCGTTCAAGAGATTAGTGGGTGTTATTGACGATCTCTCGTCAAACCTTCCTGTTATCTTACCTTCATGCATAACTATCACTCTATCGGACAGTTTTATGATTTCAGGAAGTTCAGAAGATACAAGTATTATGGATATACCTGATTCTGCAAGCCTAACGATTTCCTCATGTATCTGGGCTTTGACTCCAACATCCACTCCCCTCGTGGGTTCATCGAGTATCAAAATCTTTGGATTGGTAGCTAACCACTTTGCAAGAAGAACCTTTTGCTGATTTCCACCACTTAAGTTATTTATGATCGTTTCTATGGAAGGTGCTTTTATCTGCAATTTCTGAAAATATTCCTTTGCGATTTTTTCCTCTCGTTCTTTATCAACCGCACCGAAAATTCTCTTTAAATAATCTATTATAGGTATAGTTGTATTTACTTTTATACTCAACCTTCTGAACAATCCCTGGTTGCCTCTATCCTCAGGAAGATAGGCTATACCGTACTTCATCGCCGTGTTTGGATTATCTATCAAGCATTTCCGACCCTCTATGAAGATCTCTCCGGAATCTGGTTTGATCAATCCAAATATCGTCTGCATCACTTCGCTTCTTCCAGATCCAACCAACCCTGAGAATCCCAGAATTTCTCCTTTATATAACTTGAAACTTATATCCTCATACAAACCTTTTTTCGTTAGATTCCTAACTTCCAAAACGACAGTTTCATAATCGGGCTGTATTTTTTTCTCTATCTTTTCAACAAGGGTTTTCCCTGCCATGAGTTCTATTATCTTCTCTTTAGTGACTTGATCTATTCTGAAGGTTCCCATATTTTCCCCATCTCTGAACACTGTAACTCTGTCCGCTATTTCCTGAAGTTCTTCTATCCTGTGACTTATGTATATTATCCCCATACCGTTTTCTTTCAGTCTTCTTATTATCCTGAAAAGTCTTTCCGCTTCATGTTCTGTAAGAATCGCGGTGGGTTCATCGAATATCAAGACGCGAGCATTGTAATTCAGAGCTTTGGCAATGAGAACCAATTGTTTCAATCCCGTACTCAAGGAACCCATGCTTTCATCTATGAAATATGGATCTATATCCAGCATTTTTAGGAGCTCTCTTGTTTTCCTTCTTTCAGCATCCCAATCGATACTTCCATCTTTTTTTCTGATTTCGTTACCTATGAAAACATTCTCCACGATTGAGAGATGGGGATACACCAGAGGCTCCTGATAAACAGCTACTATACCCAGTTCATGTGCCATTCTTGGTGATTCTATCTTAACTTCCCTTCCCTGATAGATTATTTTCCCCTTGTCAGCGGGAACAACACCTGTGAGTATCTTTATGAGAGTGGACTTACCAGCTCCATTCTCACCAACGAGAGCATGAACCTCACCGGCGTACAGATCGAAGTCCACACCCCTTAGAGCTCTAACTCCTCCGTAATTTTTCACGATACCCACAGCTTTCAAAATTGGCTCCAAAGAGTTCACCTCCCAGATTCTAAATAAGGGGGGACACCCCCCCTATCGGAATCGCTATCCATATTTTCAAACGATCAGAAGTTGTACTTGTCAATGTTCTCAGGTGTGAATATTAAAGGTGGCCCAAGAACGAGCTCCTTGTTTTCCGGGTAGTATACAGGTTTTGTATCTATCCCTGGTACATCGATTGGTTTATGCGCTGGGAATTCTTTACCTTCAAGTAACTGAACAGCCGCCCAAATGGTAAGATATCCCAGATTTTCTGGATTCCACAGGACGAATTTCTTGACAGACCCTTTCTTCATGTGCTCCTTCATCATGCTAGGTACCGTTATACCAGTTGCCCAGATCTGCCCGACCTTTCCAGCGAGCTCTACCGCCTCTGCAACACCGGGAGCCGATGTACTGTTCATACCCACTATGACTTTTATATCCGGGAACGCCTGTATCACACTCAATCCAACTTCCACAGCCTTTTGAACGTCTTCTCCAGCATATCTTATGGTCACAAGCTCTATATCGGGATAGTTTGCGAGTCTCTTCTGAAGGTACATTATCCAAGTGTTCAGATTCCAAGCAGTGGGACCACCAGAAACTATCGCAAATTTTCCTTTTCCTCCCATGAGCTCTGCAATGACATCCATCATCGTGTATCCTATCGCTTCCGCTCTGGCCTGGTTGACGAAGAGTTCTCTCACGCCTTGTGCTCCATCGGTATCCGTTGTCATAACGAGGATGCCTTTTTCCTTTGCTTTTTTCATGATAGGAGTGATAGCGGCAGGATCATTTGGAGCCACAGCTATAGCATCGACACCTTTGGTTATCAGATTGTCTATTATCTCTATTTGTTTCGCCACGCTATCTGTGGTGGGACCAACATAGATGTACTCAACATTACCAAGATCTTTCGCTGCCCTTTTACACCCTTCATCCATAGCGTTGAAATAAGGTATTCCCACAAGTTTCGGTATGAAGGCTATTTTGTAGACTTTTGCGAAGGATATCACTACCATAACCATCAGCAGAAACACTAAAAACTTTCTCATAACCTCACCTCCTTAAAATGATGAGAGAACAAGATTATATGAAATTCTATGATACCTAAAAGGATTCTACCATCTTGATTGATCATAATGTGATCTTTATAATGATCAATTATTTATCATATTTTTCGTTTAGGGTGGAATAGTATTTGATAAAATACTGTTTTCGAAGAATTGCTCGAATTTCATATTGCTTTTCTTATGTTTCAATATATAAAACCATTACCACCTCTCGAAGTACTTCAGTTCGAACTCCTTGGGATCCCTACCAGCGTGGAGAATTGCCAAGATTATCTTGCTGGAATTCTCAACAGAACTACAGTAGAAAAATGCTTCTTCAAGGGTTTCAGCTGCCGCAAAAGCTCCATGTCCTTTCACCATAACTATTGGGTAATTCTTCAGATATTTCGGAATCTCTTCAGCCATTTCTTTCGAACCAGACCCGAATTCAAAGCTCAAAACGGGAACGTGTCTGACATGGTATGAACCTTCGACATCTATGGGAATTATCTCATCGTACAGAAGTGTGAGAGCTGTCGCCGCCACAAGGTGAGCATGGACAACTGCTAGAGCATCTGTCTCCAGATAGATCGCTCTGTGAACGTGCGTTTCTGTCGAAGCGATTGAGAACATCCCATCGTCTCCCTCTATGGAAACTTCGACCAGATCTTCCGGTTCGAGGAATCCCAGCATGGAACCCCTTCGAGTTATTATCATTCTATTTCCAACCCTCACACTCATATTCCCACTGTGAGAATTCTGAAGGCCGGCTATGTAAAGACCTCTCCCTATCTTTTCAAACTGTCTGTACATGGATTCCGTTATAGCCATGGTATATCCACCTCCAAGTCAAGTTCCCTCAACTTTTCCCTTGTGGGTATACCGTTTTCATCCCATTTTCTGTACTCGTAATATTCTTTCAGCATCGTATCGAGATCCACAACGAATTCTCCTTTACCCGCTACTTTCTTCGCTTCTTTTAAAAATCTCTGAGGGAGAGTATCGTCTTTTCCAGTAAAGCCGAGCTTTACATTGATCATCCTTTCCAGATTGTAGATCCTCTCCCCTATCCTTTGGAGCTCAGAAGCCGTCATACTCTCTCCAGTAACGGCGTTGTAGAGCCTCACCCAGTGGTGCAAAGAAGTTGCCATGGTTGCGAATCTACACACGATCAGAGAATCTATGACCGCTCCCGCGTCTTGACTCCTTGCAACATGTGTCCCTTTCCCGAGAACTTCTAGTCTGTCGATCCTTCTTGGGACACCATACACTTCAAAAGTGACAGAGAGTCCTCCTCTAAGATGACAGGCACCTCTATTGGAAGTGGCGTAGACAAGTCCCATACCTTGAGTTCCCCTTGGATCGTAAGCTGGAATTTCAAGCCCTTTCACATGCATTGCAAATTCTTTTCCTCCAACCTTCTCAGAAGCCCTCTTTACACCCTCTGCCAGTATATCTCCAACACCTTTTCTAAGACCAATACTTTCGATGAATTCGAGAACTTTATCAGCTTCACCGAACCTTATACCGAAATCGAAAACTCCTTTTTCCGTAGCTTCCATCGCGAATGCAACGACGGATCCAAGGGATATGGTGTCTATTCCCAAATCGTTTGCCAAAAAGTTTGCAAGCGTCACAGTTTTCAAATCATCTATACCAAGGTTGGATCCTAGAGCCCATGTTGTCTCGAATTCTGGTCCCGCTCCTTCCTTGCCTTCGATCTTGCTAATCCTTCCGCACATTATTGGACATCCCCAGCAGGCGTCCTTTCGAACGAGATAAGTTCTCTGAAGGGTTTCTCCGGAAATCTTTTCGGCACCTTCGAAATGATTGTCCTGAAAGTTTCTGGTACCGAGTATTTGGAAAGCGTTTATCATCCTTATGATTCCTATAGTCCCCAGTGGATTGAAAACTTTGGATGTTACAGGGTGAGTTACGATCAGTTTGTTCGCCTCGTATCTGAAGTATTTGAAATCTTCAGGAGAGTGTATTAGAGGCCGCTGTTTTCCTCCATTTGTTACGATCGCTTTCAATTTTTTGGATCCCCATATGGCCCCTGCACCACCTCTTCCAAAAGCCCTTTCCCCGTTGTTCATCACCGTTGATATCCTGACAAGATTTTCTCCTGCCCTTCCTATGGATAGAACGGAAGCTCTTTTTCCATGCCGTTCCTTCAAAATCTTGGTTACTTCCTCGTTATCCTTTCCCCAAAGATCTTTTGCAGGCAGGATCTCAACCCTTTCATCATCGAAATAGAGATAAACCGGTTCAGGAGATTTCCCGGTTATCACTATTGCGTCATACCCAGCCATTTTCATCAAAGCCCCGAATGTTCCTCCTATGTTACTGTCCATTATCGTTAAGCTAAGGGGAGATCTTGAAGTCATGTTGGCTCTTCCAGCTGTTGGAGAAGGGGTTGCGGTTAATGGCCCCACTGTCAGTATTATCGGATTTTTCTCACCTAAGGGATCAACATTCGGATCTTTAGTGTGTTGAACGAAAAGGTATGCTCCAAGACCTCTCCCACCTATGTATTTTCTCAACACCTTCTCATCTATTTCTCCTTTGTCTATGGAACCTTTTGAAAGATCCACTACCATCATCTTACCCCACCAGCCGTAAAGCAAGTCATTCACCTCCTTCGATTCTTGGAATGATGTATGGTCCTTCAGGAATTACCAATATTCTTGCTCTTTCGTCAGAAAACTCTAGGGCTTTCTCAACCCCTTTTTCCACATCCTCAATTTTCTCGGTGAATGTGTATTTCCAATCTTCTCGATTCAAGCCCTCAGAGAACATGAATATCTTAGATGCCACTTTCAGAACCTTCACAAGCTCTTCCACTTCCCATTGATCCACGAGGAAGTTTTCAGGTTTGGATATATAGTCTATATATTCATCATAGTTTCCGATCTCTTTCAAGATCTGAAGTGATTTCTTGAAATATTCACTTCCCAGACCATCAACGCATTCTGCTGCTATGATCAAAATTCCTCCCTTTTTAAGAGCTCTTACACCTGCAACGAGTCCTTTCACTGTTTGATAGTAATTCCTATCCAGTGGATATCCACCGTTCGTCGTGATGACGATATCGTATTTTTCACTAAGAGGAACCTCAGAGTATCTAGATACGTATTTAACAGCTTCAAACCACGCTTTTTCCAGATCTCCTGCAAATATACCAGAGACTCTCTTTTCCGAATCTATCGCAACGTTGACGATGAAATCCACACCAACCTTTTTCGCTATATAAGTTGCCTCTTCATGCAATGGATTTCCTTCCACTACGCAGTTATCGGCTTTAGGAGATTCCAGAAGCATTGGACTGTGGAAGAACTTCACAGTTTCGTAGCCCGATATACCAGGACATATGGATTTCCTTCCACCGGAGTATCCTGCCATGAAATGAGGTTCAACAAGGCCAGTTAGTATCCTGAGATCACTTTCTATGTAATTTTTGTTTATGTATATGGGAATACCACGAGGGGTGTCTCCTATGTAGACTAATTCTTCTTTTTTCAACGCGTTATGATTCAATATTTCGAAATTTTCGAATATGTCCTTACCAACAAGCTCTTTTATTTGGTCTTCATTCAATTCCTTATGCAATCCATTTGCGATGAGAATCTTTATCTTGGGAACGTTCTTTTTCAATATCTCCAATATTCCCTTGAGGAGCAGTTCGTTCGGAACAGGCCTTGTGTTATCTGATATAACTATGCAAGCGTTTTTTCTGCCCTTCGATATCTCTTCAAGGGGAGGAGAAGCTATGGGGTTTTTAAGAGATTTCATAAGTACAGACCATGGATCGTCAAGGTACGGCATTTCTCTCTTTTCAAGTATACCCCCCACTCTTTCGTCAGGAAGATCAACAGACAATTTCCTTTTTCCATAGAGAAGAGGCACCTTCAAGGTCATCACTCCTTTGCTCTGATATTTTATCACTTGTTTATCAAAAGATATAACATAAATTTGATCAATTTTTGGTCAAAATGAAGATTTAATGATGAATAATCATTAATGAATCGACCTATTCAAATATTTTCTTTCATTTTTCAATTTTGACAGAAGAAGACCTTTTTGTATCATCAACATTGGGAGAAATCATTGAAGGAGGAATACCCGTGAACATTATAGTTCTTGTAAAGCAGGTTCCAGACACCGAAAATGTGAAGCTGGATCCTGAAACTGGGATAATGATAAGAGAAGGAATAGATGTCGTCATGAATCCTTTCGATTCACACGGACTTGAACTCGCCCTTCGTATCAAAGAAAGTCGAGGAGGAAAAGTAACGGTTATAAGTATGGGGCCACCGAATACTGAAGAGGTTTTAAGAGAAGCTTTGGCCCTTGGTGCGGATGAAGCCATATTACTCACAGATAGAATTTTCGCAGGTTCCGATACGTGGGCGACCAGCTTTGTCCTATCCGAGGCTATAAAAAGACTATCCTTGGACTTCGATCTGATAGTATGTGGTGAGAAGGCGACAGATGGTGAGACAGGACAGGTGGGGCCTGAGGTTGGAGCTCTTCTGGATCTTCCAGTTATCACATACGTCTCCAACGTTATAGACGTTAGCGACGGAGAGATGGTACTTGAAAGATCCGTCGAAGATGGTGTTGAAAGATGGAAAGTGAAACTTCCAGCTTTGATTTCTGTCATGAGGAGTGTAGCAGAGCCAAGACTTCCGACACTGGCAGGAAAGAAAAAGGCATTGAAAATGGAGATAAAAGTTCTCAATGGAAAGGACCTAGGGTTCGATCCAAAGGAAGTTGGTCTTCCAGGCTCTCCAACCAGGGTTGTCTCCGTTTTCAACACTAAAGTCTCCAGAGAGTGTGTTCTATATGAAGGAAAGGAGCTGGAAGAGGGTTTGAAGAAGATCATAGAGATTCTAAAACCTTTTGTAGAGGGTGATGGAAGATGATAATGGTTTTGAACAACGCTTTCGATAAAAATTCTCTGGAACTTCTGGGAAAGGCAAGAGAGCTTGCGAACAAAGTTGGCTATAGAGTGGTTCTCTTTCTCATAACTGGAAAGGAGGAAAATTTTGAAAGGGCAGGAGGATACGGTGCAGACGAAGTTGTGGCTGCTGTTCATCCGCAGTTAAAGAGGTTCTCGCTGGATCCTTTCTTGAGGATATCTGAGCGGGTGGTGAGAAGATACAACCCTTCCATAATCATCTCACCTGCGACGACCTTTGGCAGGACTCTTCTTCCGGCTCTTGCAGCGAAATTGAAGACAGGCCTTACAGCAGATTGTACGGGACTCGACATAGACGATGAAGGGAACCTTCTTCAGACAAGACCGGCAATAGGTGGAAACGTCATGGCCACAATAAAAACTCCGAATCACAGACCCCAAATGGCAACGGTAAGACCGAAAACGTTTCCCATACCAAAGTATGATGATTCAAAGAAAGCAAAAGTTACCATGAAAGAAGTCAAAGACGAGGATCTAGAGGATAGATGTTTCTTGTTGGATTTTAAAGAAAAAGAAATGGAAGCGAACATTCAAGAAGCCGATGTCATCGTATCTGTCGGTAAAGGATTGAGAAGGAAAGAAAACGTTGAGATAGCGAGGAAGCTTGCAAGACTTGTTAGGGGAGCGGTTGGAGCAACGAGGGCTGTTGTCGATGCTAAATGGCTTTCTCAGGATCATCAGGTTGGGCTGAGTGGAAAGGTAGTTAAACCAAAAGTCTACATTGCAGCAGGTATATCGGGTGCCGTTCAGCACATAGCCGGCATGCAAACCTCGGAATTCGTCATAGCTATAAACAAGGATAAATACGCCCCAATATTCAAAGTCGCAGATCTTGGGCTTGTAGCCGATGCTGCATCAACCCTTGAGGAAATCGCAAGAAGATTGGAATCTCTCAGGGAGGCGGGAAATTGAACTATTCAAGAGTTACCAGAGAAGTCATAGAAAAATTGAAAGAAATTTTGGGAGAAGGTGGTGTGAGGATCGACAGAGATTATCTGGAGAGATACTCAAAGGATGAGACGGCGGAACTGGAGCCCCTCGAACCGGAAGTCGTTGTCTTTCCAAAAACACCAGAAGAGATCTCAAAGATTTTAAAACTAGCCAACGAGATGAAGATACCTGTCACGCCAAGAGGAGCTGGGACAGGTCTTTCAGGAGGAGCCGTTCCAGCCCACGGGGGAATCTTAATGTCTTTTGAGAGAATGAACAGGATCCTGGAATTCGATCCTGAAAACATGGTCGTGGTTGTTGAACCTGGTGTGATAACGGATGAGATACAGAAGCTGGCAGAGCAGCACGGTTTATACTATGCGGGAGATCCTGCAAGCAGTGAGAGCTCTTCTATAGGTGGTAACGTGGCGGAAAATGCTGGAGGAACTCGCGTTCTGAAATATGGTCCAACTGGATACCACGTTCTCGGTGTTGAGGTTGTGACCCCCACAGGAGAGATCGTGAATTTTGGTGGGAAGATGGTAAAAAACGTCATGGGGTACGACATGATAAGACTTTTGGTTGGGTCTGAAGGAACGCTTGGGATAATCACCAAGATCATTCTAAGGTTGATACCTAAGCCAAAGTATCTAGCGACACTCCTGGTTCCTTTCAAAAGTGTCGATGAAGCGATTCTCTCTGTTCCAAAAGTTTTATCGGAAGCAGGAACTCTTCCCTCATCAATAGAGTTCATGGATAAAAAATCCGTTCAGATGGCTTACAAATTTCTCAACGAGAGTATCCCAAACATGGAGGCGGATGCCCATCTTATCATAGAAATCGAATCCGCTGATAAAGAGAGCCTATCGAAAGCTTACTTCAATCTGGGAGATAGTCTGATGAAGATGGGAGCGATAGAGGTTTACGTAGCAGATAACAGGCATCAGAGGATGAAGATATGGAAATTCAGAAAGGCGATACCAGAGGGTATAATAGCTTTCAGACCAGTTCATTGTATGGAAGATGTAAGCGTTCCCATAAGGGAAATCCCGAAGATCGTGAAGTCTTCCGATGATATAGCTGAAAGACATGGAATAGAAACTCTATCCTTCGGTCATGTTGGTGATGGAAATGTCCATGTTGTGTTCCTAAAACCCATCGAGATGGATGAATCCACTTGGAAAAAAACACTGGACGAAGCCCTTGTGGATCTTTACAAACTCACGAAGGAACTTGGAGGAACCATGACGGGTGAGCACGGTGTGGGATTGAAGAGGAAGAAATATCTGAAGATATTCATGAACGATGAGGAGATGGAGTTCATGATGAAGATAAAGAAAGCTCTGGATCCAAATCTCATATTGAATCCTGGAAAGATCTTCCCGGAGAGGGATAAATCATGATGAGAGAGCAGAGGCTCGAGAAGATAGTTGAGCTTGTGAACAAGAAAGGTACTGTGAGTTTGAAGGAGATCCAGTCCATCTTCAACGTTTCTATGGTTACGATCAGAAGAGACATCGCGGAACTCGTTAGAAGGAACCTCCTCCAGAAGGTTCATGGAGGAGTCAAACCCACAATATATTACGATAGAGAAACGGATTTCATGAAAAGATTGGAGATCAACAGATCTTTAAAAGAGAAGATAGCAGAAAGAGCTCTGGAATTCGTCAACGATGGTGACACCCTTTTTCTGGACGCTAGCACCACTGTTTACATGTTTGCAAAGAAACTTTCCAAGGTGAAGAAGAATCTGTACATCATAACAAATGGTGTTATGACCGCCATGGAGATATCCAAGAACAGAACCAACACGGTTATCCTCATCAACGGTGTATTCCATCCAGAAACCCTATCTTTAGTGGGGCCACTTGCTGTTGATTGCGCGAGGAAATTCTTCACGCAGAAAGCTTTCATATCCTGCAGAGGATTTTCACCCGAATCGGGAACTTACGAAATAAATACAGCGGAATCTGAGCTTAAAAAGGTCATGGTGGAAAATACTGAAACTCTCTTCGTTCTGATCGATTCAAGCAAAATTGGGAAAAAATCTCTGGTGAATCTTGTCCCCTTGAACAAGATAAACTACGTGATAACCGATAAGATCTCAAAGAAAGATTTGAATTCGCTCATGAAAAACGGAATAAATGTTGTCACCGTTTGATTTTTTACATCCTCTCCTCATAAATTCCCTCCAATTCATATGATTTTCTGGGAATATGAATTAACAGCGAAAGAAAACGTACCACCGTGAACACTTGCCTTCTAGCATTTTGCACTTCCTTTTTATTAAACAAATAATTTTATAAATCAAATTCTATGTATTTGACAGAAAAAGGAGCCACTCTGGATGGATTTTATCTGTCATATTATTCATTCAACTTTTATTGCATTTTCATTGAAATACCATCTATTCATTCACCAGTTTTTCATAGCTGTGGATAGCATAAACATTGGAGGGATCGATATGAGAAGTTTTTATCTTTACACACTGTGTTTCATTTTATTAGTATCTACTACATTTGCTGATTTAGTCTTGAAAGTGCCAATCTACAGATACAATAGAGAGACGAAGCTATGGGAGTTAAAAACATTCGAAAACATCATCAAATATCCTGTACTCCTTGCTGATTCAGAGGAAAAGGCGGAGGGAAATTCCGAAGAAACAGATCCAACCAACACAAACGACACAAAAAGTGCTCAGTGGTATTACTTTGTGGAATACGTTATCTCAGAGTATGTCATAAAACAAAATGTGAGAAAGGTGGAAAAACGTTATCTCTGGACAGATTTAGATCAAAAAGTGGGAGAAGTTGCCATATGGAACGATGATAAACGTCTCTACATCGAATTCAAAACGAATGCATGGTCTTTAGAAGAAACGAACATCATGGTAATGAATGAAAAACCTGTTGGCAACCTCTCACCAGGTCTTTTTCCTTACAGCACGAAGTATCTTCCACATGTGAAAAAAGCTGTTTGCTCGATCCCTCTGAATTGGCAAAAAGGAGAAAAGGTGTACATACTGGCACATGCCTTGATCGCAAGATCCAGTGGATACGGAGGTATTTTGAAGAAGGATGCTTGGTGTGGAAAATCCGATCCTTACATGGAACTTTACTTATCTGCAACGAAGGTCACATGGTTTCTGAAGAAACCAGGGAATTTCTTCGCAAAAGTTCTGGAAGGCTCCATTACATCTTCCCACCAGGTAGTCATGAGCTTCTCTTCTTTTGAAAATCCGGAAAATGGTGATGATCAGACCATTCCCACATTCTATGCGTTCACTGACCAAAAGCCAGAAAAATGGACCCCAGCTTCTAGCATCAATGGTATGGAATTCAGGTTCTCGGAAGGAACTAATACTTTCAATATGTGGCAGAAGGTTCAACTCGGTACTCAAAGTGCCAGTGTGTATAAAAACAAGGGGGTGATCACGTTCACAATCTGTAACACGAAAGTTTATACAGGTGATTGAAATTCAACTTACCGAACTTAGGTGAGTTAGTCAAAAAAGGAGGGGATTTGTATGAATAGGTTTTTGGTAATTTTGGTATTAGCTGCAATAGGAGTTTTAGGATTCGCTCAAGGTACAGTTAGATCATTAGATGTTTGGGAAATAACGGAAAGTGGAAGTGTCGTACAGCTTGATGAGGATACTGGAAATGCGAGAGCTTATGCTAGCATGTCAGCTGAGGGAAGTTGTAATAAAAAAGTTTGGACACTTCAATTCACAACCGAGGTTCAGGTTGCTCAATGGGCGGAATGGTCAATAAGCGCAACGAAATGGACATGGTTTGTAAGAAAACCTGGAGATTACTACGCGGACGCTATTCAATTTTCTCTGAAAAGTAATGGAGATGTTCAACTTTCTGCATCTGGTTTCAACGATCTTGAATACGCTACGAGTGGCGGAGTGAATCGTTACATTGAAACATACTATTACTTGACAACGGATGCTTCCAACACTCCTCCTTCCACAAGTGTCTGGGTCAGAGCCTCTGAAGTTAACGGTTCTCTCGTCGTAGAAGACAGTGCCGCTCTTCATGAAGGTATGACCGCTCACCTGTGGAATAGAATACACGTTGTGGAATGTAACTCCGCTTCCACATACAGAGACACGGGAATCATAACATTAACTCTTATGAACCAAAAACTTTGGATAAATCCCGATGATGGAAGCTGGGGTAACACTATAGATTACGTAACTCAGGAAAGATAATTTTTCTTAAGACTGATCATAAGGAGGGAATTGGTATGAAAAGATCTTTATTGATTATAGCGATTGTTTTTTCCATGTTTTCTCTGGCCATTGCGAATGGTGCAGCTGAAGTTCCTGTTTACGCTTACGGAGACAGTGATCCAAATAATGCAAGAGCTTTCGTGAGTATGCCGACAAGTGGTTCCTGTAATAAAAATTGGGAATTCGAATTCACAGTAGAAGCTCAAATAGCACAATGGGTCAAATGGAATATAAGTGGTACGAAATGGACATGGTTTGTAAGAAAACCTGGAACGTACTTCACAGACTGCATAGGTTTTACTCTTTACAGTAACGGCGATATCGCAATAGATTTTGACGGTTTTGCGAGCCCATCTTATGCAACAGGAACCAGTGTGAATCCTTACATCGATGCTTGGTACGCGTTTGGTGATAAGTCAGAGGATGTTGCATTTGGAACATGGTATTCCCCATTTGAACTCAACGATCAGACAGTTCTGTTCCCTGACAGTGAAGAACTTCACTACGGATGGGGGACCAAGCTGTGGAGTAAAATCAAAGTAGTGGAATGTAATTCCGCTTCAACTTACAGAGATACAGGAACTATAACTCTAACACTCAAAAACCAGAAACCATGGCTAGATGACAATGGTTATTACCTGAACAACCTGGAACAATTTGTGACTGATGAAAGATAACGGAAAAGAAAAATTTCCAGGGCAGGGGAAAATCCCCTGCCTTTATTCTTAAGAAGCTAAGGAGTGGTTTTTATGAAGAAGTTATTTTTTATTTTAGTGTTGTTGAGTCTTAGTTCGATTTTCATAGCACAAGGGGGCCCTTCCATAAGAATGGATCCGATTCTTGTTGAGAGATCTGTAAGGCCAGGAGATACTTTTTCATATGTTCTTAACGTTGAAAACGCTGATAAGTTCAATCCATTGATTTTAGATGTTTTCGTGACAGACTTTGTAGAAGATGAACTTGGAACCTACCAATTGGTTTCTCCTGGAAGTACCCCTTATTCTGCTGTCAAATGGATGAAAGTTTCTCCAGAGAAACTCACAATACCTCCTGGAAAGACGAAAACAGTTGAGGTTACAGTATCTGTCCCAAGAGGTATATCAGGTGGGTTGTATGGTGCCGTTGTCTTTAGGATACATCCTGAGGGAGGTACTGAAGAAGGTGCATTAGGCGAGACAGTTTTTGAGTTTCAGATGGCAAGTTTTCTGGAACTGGTTATAAAAGGAACAGCGCAACGCTTGGAAGCACACGCCGTCTCCTTTAAGGTTGAAAAATCGAAGAAGTACATGTTTTTGAGGCAAAAAGTTGGAGACAACGCTCTGGTTTTCACGACCACTGTTTTGAACCAGGGGAATGTTCACATCTTTACGAAAGGTCTTCTGATACTGCGAACAAAGCAGGGTAGAACCGTTGCCCGAATGCCTTTGGGTGGTGGAAGAGGAGTGATTCTTCCCGGTGCAAAAGTGAACCTGATGTCTGTTCTGACAAGGCAACTCCCTCCAGGTGATTACGTTGCAAGAGCTATCGTGAATTATGGAGGAAACAGACCTGTAGTGGCAGAAACGGAATTTTCCGTTCAGGAAGCACAATTGACCACTAAAGAAACCTCGGAGAAAGAGATGGCGCGTTTTTTGGTTGAACCCCAGAATTTGGAAATCGAGTTGAGACCAGGTTCATTCAGATCTAGTGTTATAAAGATTATAAATAGAGGGAAGGAAACCATAAAACTAGCGGGATACGTTCTTCCACTTGAATTTGATATATATGGAAATATATTACCCGAATCGGAGAGAGAAGAAAAATTTCCCTGGGTTGAGGTGAAACCTTCCAGTTTCACTTTGAAACCAGGGCAGACGAGAAGAGTTCGGCTTCTCATGAAACCACCTAAAGAGGCAAAAGGAGGTTATTATGCAGACGTCGTCTTCAAGTCCGAAGAGGAAAGTGCTCACAGTGAGATGGGATCGAGTTTGCTGATATTCGTTGGAGATATGAAAAAAGCGGTAAAGAAAGGAACGTTGAAGCTGAAAACACTTGATGTGCAGAAGAATTCCATAGGAATGGATTTCCTATTTCTCAATGAGGGAACAATACATCTGAACGCAAAAGTCGAGGTTGTCTTGAATAGACTACATCCCCAGGTGATACTCGAAGATGGGAGGATAATACCTCCCAAAACTGAAAAACTCACCGTGGCCACTCTTTCTGGAGAGAATCCCATTCTTCCTGGAACGAAGAGAATCTTTAGTTTCATGATACCGATGTCGCTTGAGCCAGGTGAATACGAAATTCTCGCAAGAGTGGACTACGGAGGAGATGAACCGTCGGTTGTTAAAACCAAGTTCACAGTGGTAGGAGGTGCAAACCATGAAAAGTAAAAAAATAATATTCGTGTTGATTTTGATAATAAGTTCTATCATGATAGCAGAAGAAGTTGAACAACAACCGCTAGTCACGAACATTTTTCAAAATACATTCATTCTAGATGCATTGAGCGATATATCGGCGCAGACAGGTGTTACGATCATAGTGGATACCACAGTAAGTGGTTTTGTCACGCTGGAGCTCAACGAGGTTCCACTAGAAAAAGCTTTGAAGATGATCTTGATGCCAGGTGGATACATATTCGTCAGGATAGATGATTTCTACTTCGTTGGAGCTCCCGATCCTAAAAACCCTGCCTTCAGATTCCTGGCAGAAAGTGAGGTTTTTAAACTTCACTACATAACGGCTAAAAGTGCTAAAGAACTTCTTCCATCCATCTATAACCCATTCCTAAAGATAGATGAACAGACCAACACAATCACTATAACCGCTCCAAGAAGTTTCATCGAGCGTTTCAAAGAAGATCTTGCAAAAATAGATGTTCCAATCCGACAGATCAAGATAAGCGTACTCGTGACCGAAGTTTCTAAAGACGTTGTAGGAGAGCTCGGAATAAACAGTTTGGATCTATCTCTGAATGCCGGACAATCGATAAACGAAGATTGGACGAGTGTGCTCGGGCTCGTCCTTGGTAGCATCTCTTTTGAAACAGATGTGTTCGGTAACATCGTATCCAAGATAAAATTACTGGAAGGAGAACAAAAAGCAAAGGTCACGGCAGACCCCTGGATAATCGTAAGCGATGGTAAAAAAGCGAATCTCTTTGTAGGAAAACGTCACACAGTAGTTTTAGAAACGGGAAGAGCTACAAGCAGGGTCGAATCCATAGATGTTGGTGTGAGTTTGGAGATAATCCCAAGAATTGTAAACGATGGAGAAATAGAGCTCACACTCTCACCTAAGATAAGTCATTTCGTGGGAGAAAGATCTGGTCTGTTCTCTGTGAAAAGAAGTGATCTTTCAACCACCATTTATGTGAAAGATGGTCAGACCATTATGATATCGGGAATTACCGTAAAGGAGGAATCCGATTCTTACCAGGGAATTCCCATACTGGGCCAGATACCGCTCCTAAGGTATCTATTTGGTGGAAAAACAAAATCTGGTGGGGAGAGAGAACTCATGATATTCATAACAACTGAGATTCTCTGAGAGGATGATTAGTATGAGAAAATTTTTAGTAA
>CAZANP010000013.1:0-37401 GCA_964486555.1 uncultured Thermotoga sp.
CTTGGGAGGTCTGTAATCCGTCCAAGCTACCCAGATGATGAAAGCAGCGAAAGCTTCTAAAAGAAATGCAAAAATCACTATCAGGTACCTGAGAAATTTTCTCATTAGATCCCTTCTCAAAATGAAGAATCGCGGGGGTTCCCCCGCGATTCATCTTATGGGTTTGTCTTTAGTTGCTTCTTCTAAAACTAAAAGTCTCTCCCATCTAGCATCTACATATTTCTGAAGCTCATCTATTATGTCTTTCGCATCGGGCCTTGCAAGAAGTGCTCTGAATCTTCCCTGAGCCTTTAAGAATTCTTCAATAGGTTTGAAAGACCTGGGTTTCCTTGTTACTCTGTAGACTCCTCTTTCATACTCGTAAAGAGGCCAGTATTTTGTCTCTACTGCAAGTTTTGAAACTTCTATGGCTTTGTCATCAGGAACTCTCCAGAATCTGACACATGGTGAAAGGACTGCCAAAAAAGCCGGTCCATCGAACTTCAGAGCCTTTTCAACCTTGTTGAAAAAGTCCATAGGCTCACTCAAGGAAAGTGTTGCAGCGTACACGTTCTCATGACCTGCCACTATCTCAACAATGTTCTTCTTCAATTGAGCCTTACCTGGAAGAAGTTTTCCAACAGGAGCGGTTGTTGTGTAGGCACCTGGAGGAGTCGATCCGGATCTCTGATTTCCCGTGTTCATGTAACCTTCATTATCATAGAGAACGTAGATAAATTTGTGCCCTCGTTCAATAGCACCTGATAAGGATTGAATTCCTATATCGTAAGTTCCACCATCACCTGCAAAAGCGATGAACGCATATTTCTTATCGGGTATTCTTCTTCTCTTTTTAAGGGCTTTGTATGCTGTCTCCACACCACTTATCGTTGCTGCAACATTTTCAAAAGCGTTATGAATGTACGGGATACTCCAGGCAGTGTATGGATATATCGTAGTCGACACTTCAAGGCAACCTGTTGCAAGGCCGACTACAGGTTCATAACCCAGATGCTTTGCAACCATCAGAACGAATTTCGCAATTATGGGAGCACCACATCCAGGGCATAGCCTGTGACCCTGTGTTATCCCCGGATCCTTTTTATCGAATTCCTTTGCAAGCTGCATAAGATTAACTGGCATATTCACACCTCCTCATTCTCTCAGCCCCAGGAACCTCTGTTCGTCAACTATGAGGTTTCCGTTTATGGCATCCTCAAAGGCTTTTCTGATCTCCTCAGCTTTTATATCCCTTCCTCCAAGACCGTATATGTAGGATCCAAGAGCAGGTCTCACAGCCGCTTCGTAGAGTGCAGATTTTATGGCTTCGTAAAGTGGTGGTTCTGCTCCAAAAGAAGCGGATCTATCCAGAACGACCACACCTTTTCTTCCCACCAGAATGGATTGTATCTGTTCTTTCGGGAAAGGTCTGAACATCCATACCTTAAGAAGACCCACTTTGAAGCCTTCTTCTCTCAACCAATCAACAACGTACTTTACCGTACTGTTTGTAGAACCTAGAGCCACCATGACGTAATCGGCATCGTCGAGTTTGTACTGCTCCACGAAATCGTACCTTTTACCAAAAGTCTTTTCAAATTCTTCTGCCACCTTTGGAAAAATCTTTTTCACGTTATCCATAGCTTCTATCTGTTGTCTTTTGTGTTCAAAGTAGTAGTCGTAAAGATCCAATGGACCGTAGGTGACGGGATGTTCGGTATCTAAAAGTGGATACAGAGGTTTTGGTTCACCAACGAATTCCTTCACAAGGTCATCAGGATACAACTCTACCGGTTCCACACCGTGCGATATGATGAAACCATCCAGGTTCACCATAACGGGGAGCCTCACATCTTCATGCTCAGCCAGTTTCACAGCGAGTATCGTTAAGTCGTACGCCTCCTGATTGTTTTCAACGTAGAATTGAATCCAACCAGAATCCCTCTCAGCCATAGCATCACTGTGATCACAGTGGATATTTATTGGAGCACTCAAAGCTCTGTTCACAACTGGCATGACTATTGGAAGTCTAGTTGATGCGGCTATGTAGACAATTTCGTGCATGAGAGCGAGACCGTTTGCGCTGGTCGCTGTCATAGCCCTCGCACCAGCAGCGGCCGCTCCAACGACTGCGCTCATGGCACTGTGTTCACTCTCGACAGGTATCATTTCAGTATCCACTTCACCATCAGCGACGAATTTTGCAAAGTACTCCACTATGGGTGTCTGAGGTGTTATGGGATACGCTGCCACAACATCCGGATTTATCTGTTTCATAGCATATGCGACAGCTTCCGCACCTGTGATAGCTTTCTTTTCATATACTTTCTCCATTCTCATCACCCCTCATTTTAAAAACTCCGTTTCTGGTTTCATCTCTATAGCTTTTGTTGGGCAGACATTCGCGCAGAGTCCACATCCTTTACAATAGTCGAAATTGAATCCTTTCATTTTTCCCTGTTCCTGCACTATGGCGAGATCTGGACAGTAAAGCCAGCAGAACATACAGTGGATGCATTTATCTTCATGAAGAACAGGCCTCAAAACTCTCCATGTTCCCGTTTTGTACTCCCTTGCTTTTCCAGGTTCATCGATAACGCCACCTATAGGTATGTCTTTCCATCCTTTAAGCGCCATTCCTCCACCTCCTTACGAACATACGACTTCTTCGTAACCTCTTTTGAGGGCTCTCTTGTTTGCTTCCACCACTTCTTTTGAGAATTTTCCACCGAACATTTCTTCTATCCTCTTTTCAATGGATTCGAGGGAAACAATTCCCGTGATCTTGACCAAAGCTCCCAACATAACGGTATTTGGTATACCTCTTTTGATCTCTTCAAGAGCGATATCTGTAGCCTTGACAACGCATATCTTTCCTTTAAACCCTGTTTTTTCTCTAACATAGTCTACACCTTTTACAGTGTTTACCAAGAGAATTCCTTCTTCTGTGAGACCATCCGTTATTGCGGGATTTCCAAGAAGTGTGTCATCGATGACAACCACAACATCCGGATTCTCTATGGAAGATCTGATAAGAATCGGTATATCACCTATTCTGTTGAAAGCTCGCATGGGTGCGCCTGTTCTTTCAGCTCCATATTCCGGAAAAGCCTGCACATATTTACCAATTTCCAGAGCGGCTTCTGCAAGCATTTGTGATGCACTTTTGGCACCTTGCCCAGCTCTCGCATGCCATCTAACTTCAAAGTATTTAACAGGCATCCTACTTTACACCTCCTTTTTAAAATCCCTATGCGATCATTTTAACAAAGATGATTATCAAAAGGTGATCCTATGGGGTTACAATATTGAAAAAAACTTCAGGATATGGCATTAGCGGCGAGAAAGGTGAGAAAATAGCATCGGATCATTATGTCAAATATACTTGACATTATGTCAAATATGCTTTACAATATCCTATAGAGGTGATTGTCATGAAGAACCATTTGAGGATTTTCAGGGAAAAGATGGGATGGACTCAAGAAGAGCTAGCGAGAAAAGTCGGAGTGTCAAGACAGACCATTAATTACATAGAAAAAGGGCGTTACCAACCTTCTGTGAGACTCGCTTTGAAATTGTCCACAGTTCTGAAGTGCAAGGTGGAAGATATATTCGAACTCGAAAGGAGTGATTGGGGATGAGAGTATCTTTTCCTATAATCGAGATAATTCTCATAGCTGTTGTAACTGTTCTCACAGCCTACAATTCTCTGTTCAGCCTAGGATTTCTGCTCATACTCATCCTGGAGGTTTTGAGAGAAAGAAAATTGGATGAGATGGAGAGATATCATAGATTGGAAGCTTCTCTTTTCACACTGTACGCCGTTATTTCTGTAACAGTGGTACTATTCGTTCTTTCCATAAAGCTAAACAATGACGTGCTTTTCCTGTACACGCTCTTTCCTCTGATGCTCAAAAATATGCTGGCAGCTGGTAGATCATGGGAGAGGAAAAGAGTGATACTTGTCACAGGGCTGTCCATTTTCGCGATCCTCCTTGCATTCACTCTCCTGTCTCATGGATTTTCTTTAGATACTCTGATAGAAAGCATCATACCGGTCACCTTTTTGATAGCAACCTTAATAGCTTTGAAATGGAGAAGAACAGGTTCCATACTGTATTTGCTGATGTTTCTCTCATTGACTGTTTTGATCTTCAGAAATGGTGTGAATCTTGGAAAGATAATAACGTTTACCCTGTTAGGAGTACCGACTATATTTTTGAGTGTTCAGTCACTAAGAAGAGATTGAAGAAGATATCACACTTCTTCTCTTTCCTCTAGAACACTTAGAAGAGCTTTCACCACGTTACCATCCAATTGCTCCCATGAGAGTCTCTCGAGTTCGTGAATGACCTTTCTGTAATCCTTGTATTCGTTCATGAGATTATCAAAGGTATCTGCAACAGCCAATATTCTGGCAAATAGGGGAATTTCTTCACCCTTCAATCCTTTCGGGTATCCCTTCCCATCCCATCTCTCATGGTGGTACCTTATGATATCAGCTAGCGGCCTCAGATGCTCTATATTCTCGACAATATCTGCTGAAATTTGAGGATGTTTTCTTATGAGGTTCATTTCCTCATCTGTATACGATCTTTTCATCAAAACCTTTTCAGGTATTCCGAATTTTCCTATATCGTGAAGGATACCTGCCCAGAAGATCCTGTCAATTTCATCCCTAGTAAATCCCATTTTCTTAGCTATGAGAGCAGAGAGCTTTGCAACGCGCATACTGTGCCCTTTTATGAATGGTGCTTTCTTCTCCAGCAGAAAGAGCATAGCGTTTATTACTTCCCTTCTGTATGCGCTTTCTCTGTTCATGAAGATCTTCAAACAGGTGAAGATAGATATCAACTTACTGAAGTTCTTCAAAACCTTTCTAGACGCTTCCGATATATCCGTTTTCTCTGTCTTATCCAGAAAGAACAGAAATACAGGGGTACCATTGCATCCTACCCCTATTCCAACCGACTTTTTTATGTCAAGGATGGTATTCAAGATATCTTGAGGCAGTTTTCCTTTCAAGTGTTCTCCGATGTCGTCGAGAACCACGATCTCTTCCTTTTTCGGAATAATTAACCATTCTTCATTGAACAAATAATTTTTCAGGCTATCATTGTAACCTTTTGTAGCGATGCATCTCCATCTTTTATCATTTTCTCTGAAGTAAACCCTACCTTTTTCGAATTCTGGCAGAACATCCAGCAAGGTATTGAGGAGCATTTCCATGAGTTCATTTTGATCCACATGAGGGGATATATTAGATATCAACTTTATGATTCTTCCAATTTTAGCGCTCTGCTCTTTTAGCAAGGAATACGCTCTCTCAACTTCTAAGTTTTTCTTCTTCAACTCCGTGTACATTTTGTTCAACTCGTTTTCTTTATCGATTAGCTCCTTCGTCGCTTTTCTTATCCTTCTTTTAAGTTCCCTGTTCCATAGTATCACTATCGTGAAGATTCCAGCCAGGATCATCAAAGAGATGAAAAGATATTTCCAGAATACTGGGGGGAAGATCTTCTTTTTCAACCATTTGTTGAAAATTCTTTCCTTCTCTTCTTTTGATATCATTGAAAACCCTTCATTTATGAGCTTCAAAAGTTCATGATTTCCTTCTTTCACAGAACAGTATACCAATTCCTCATATATGGGGTCTGTTTTTCTGAACTTTTCAAACACACCGTATTTCAACAGATAGTAGTTAGCTGGAGGGTCGTCCATAACGAAGATTTTTATTTCACCTTTTTTTGCCGCTTTGAGGATCTCATCGTATGTATCAAACATGATCAACGATGAATTCCGTGCATGTTTTTTTAGATACTCAACGGCGAAATCTCCTTTTTTGACACCGATGAGGAATCCTTTTAAGTCTTCCACACTCCTTATACCTGCCAAATCTTTGTGAAAGTATATACTGGTGGTAACCTTTGTATAATGCTTCGAAAAATCGAAATACTTATCTCTCTCTTCAGAGTAGAACATGAAATCCGCGACATCGGCTTTTCCCTCCAGCACGAGCTTTTGAGCTTCTTCCCACGGAAGCAGTCTGTAATCCACCCTAATACCCGTTTTCTTCGACCATAATTTCCACAGATCCACACATATTCCCTGAGGATTACCATCCTGGTCAGGAAAAGAAAAAGGAGGGTAGCTAATATCTCCCACTACCTTAAGCACCTTTTCGGAGTAAATTGTTATAGAAATCATAATCACCAGAATAAGTGTGAGAACCTTTTTCAAAACTTCATCCTCCTTCTAAGCTTCATCTTACATTATCAATCACTATTTTACTATATACATAATATTGAACTAAAGGAGTCCACATTAAGGGTGATTAAGAAAAATTATCTAAAATGAGAAGAATGAACTCTCAGGAAGGCTCACCCTTCAGTTTCATCTCCGCTATGGATTTTTGTATGTACAGGGGTTCTATTTCGTAGTACGAGACCTTTTCGTCTTTCCTCTTCAAAGCTTCCCCAACGAGCACCTCACCGGAGATTTCCAGATAATCCTCGTAGCCGAATTTCCTTATACCATCGCCTATTACGAACATTTTTTCTTTTTTAATTCGCTGAAGGAGATCCTCTTCGGAGATAACGGAAGGAGATGATATTTCCCGAATCTCCGAGCTTTTTTTGTCGTAAATGCCACAGTAGAAGAAACCCTTTCGAGCTTTTCGAACAACCACGATTCTTCCGTCCAAAGGGAAGCTTAAAACCATGAGATGAAAGGATGGAATAGGCACTATAGGCTTGTTGAAGGGAGAAGCCATTCCTACCACTGTGGCTATACCTATTCTCAATCCTGTCAACCCGCCAGGTCCAATACCGATTCCGAAAAGATCAATGTCTTTAGGACTCACTCCAACTGTCTTAAGGAAGTAATCCAGAAGAGGCGCCAACCTCACGGCATGTTTTTCATGACCCTTGTACTTCATTGAGTAATGTTTTCCATCTCTGTACAGCGCTAGAAAAATGGTGGGAGTTGAGGTATCAAGGCTCAAAACTATCATTTCATTTTCACTCCTTAGATCATTCTAGAAAACTCACTATCTCGTCCTCAGTCACCTGTATATCGTAGTTCTCCACGTTCACGTCATACCCTTTGGTTGCCAGGTAAACCTGAAGGAACTCTTTCAGAAGTTTTTCTCTGTTCATCTTCGCGATATCTTCATACTTAACGAAAACTTTTACTCCTTCGTCATCTTCGATGAATCTGAATATACCACCTTCAACTATACTTTCCATATCGATCAGACAGATTCTATCCTCAGAAAACACTTTAAAAAACGGATGTTCCTTCGTTTTAAACCACTCATCGTAATGCACTCCCTCTTCTCCAAGTCTTTCCCATAAATCCTCTGTTTCCTCGATCAAGAACTTTACGATACATGTTGGAAATTCTTCATTTTTCTCAAATATGTACAGTTGAAAATAGAATTTTCCATAGTCCTGATCATTTGCGAGTATCAAATTCTTTCCGAATTCCTTACTCAGTTCTTCCATCTTTCTCAAGAGATTCAGAATATCTTTTCTCTTGTCCTTTCGAATGTAACTCACTGTGAAGTTTTCCAGATTCCTCATTTTTTTCCTCTCCTTCCAGAGAAATGCCGAACCCTTCTTCCTCAACGTTCCCTAAAGGTTCAACGTGGATCGTTATATCCGCTATATCCCCTCTTTTCTCCATTAAAGCTTCTTTTATCTTCAGTGTGAGTTCGTGAGCTTTGTTCACACACATGTTTCCATCGACTTCAACATCCATTTCAACGAAGAGCTTTGGCCCAACTTTTCGTACCCTCAATCTGTGAGGGTTATAAACGCCTTCTACTTTAGAGACCGCAGAGAATATATCCTCGTATATCCCAAGCTTTTCCTTGGGAAGACCGTCCATCAATTCGTAACTTGCTTCCATGAATATCTCAAAAGCTGTCTTGATTATGAAAAGTGATATCAATATGGCCAGCGCGGAATCCAAAAACCACAGTCCTGTGAGCTTAGCAACTATGAGGCCAAGCATTACGTTAGAGGATATCAGAACATCGTTTCTCATGTTCTTGGCATCACTGATCAAAGCCAGATTCTTCAATTTCTTTCCAAGCCTGCACTTGTATATGTAAAGATAGTATTTAACAGCAATGGAAGTTGCAACGACCAAGAAGGCTGGAAGATTCAGTGAAAGACTCGGCGTTCCTTTAACTAGTCTCATTATAGACTCTTCGAGTAGTGACAAACCCGCATAGAATATGACGAAAGATATGATTTTCGATGCGAGAGTCTCCGCTCTTTCATGACCGTAAGGATGTGTTTTATCAGGAGGTTTTGCTGAAAGATGCGCGGAGATGAGGATCGCAACCGATGTGAAAATATCTGTGGAAGTATCTATACCGTCTGCCAGGATAGCCATACTACCGGTTATTAACCCCGTGATGATCTTCATGAGTGCAAGACCCGTATTTCCTATTATCCCAATCCATGCCCCTTTTTTTGATTCCTTTATCCTGTTCACCTGTTATCATTCCTCTTGAATGATTTCAAAGCCCCGCAATTTGCGGGGCTTTATTCATCTTTTTATGGAGTAGAAAGAACCTAAACCTCTGAATTCACTCACATTCTCCAGCTCTTCCTCTATCCTGAGCAATCTGTTGTATTTTGCGATTCTTTCGCTTCTTGAGAGAGAACCCGTTTTTATCATGCCTGCGTTGGTCCCAACCGCAAGATCCGCTATGAACGTGTCTTCGGTTTCTCCAGATCTGTGAGAAATTATACAAGTAAGTCCACGAGTCTTCGCATACTCTATCGTTTCCAAAGTCTCTGTTACGGTTCCTATCTGATTCAATTTGATGAGTATGGAATTTGTCGCTCCCATTTCCACACCCTTTTTCAACCTGTTTATGTTCGTCACATACAGATCATCTCCAACTATTTGAACTTTCTCTCCGATCCTTTCTGTGAGCTTTACAAAAGCTTCCCAATCTTCTTCAGCGAACGGATCTTCTATGGAAATGATGGGATATTTCGCCACGAGTTCTTCGTAATATCCAAGTAATGCCTCACTGCTTTTCTTATCACCGTCTATCAGGTAAATCCCCTCTCCTTCATCATAGAAGGATGAAGCAGCACAGTCAAGAGCAATGAAAACGTCTTCTCCTGGCTTGTAACCAGCTTTCTCTATCGATTCTATCAACACCTTTATTGCTTCTTCGTTTGAGGACAGATTCGGTGCAAATCCTCCCTCATCCCCAACTGATGTTACATGTCCCTCATCATGGAGCAATTTTTTTAGGGTGTGGAAAATCTCAGCCCCACATCTCAAGGCTTCTTTGAAACTGTCAAAACCCACAGGAACTATCATGAATTCCTGAATGTCGAGATTGTTATCCGCGTGTTTTCCTCCGTTTATAACGTTCATGAATGGAACTGGAAGGACCTTTGAATTAGCCCCTCCTATGTACCTGTAAAGAGGTACACCCAGATAATTCGCCGCAGCTCTTGCCGCAGCCATGGATACGGATAGAATCGCATTCGCGCCTAATTTCGACTTGTTCTCAGTCCCGTCGAGTTCCAGCATCTGTCTATCTATTTCCGCTTGCTGGAAAACGTTCATACCGATGAGTTTTGGAGCTATGACTTCGTTAACGTTTTTGACAGCCTTCAGAACACCCTTTCCTTTATATCTCTTTTCATCCTTATCCCTAAGTTCCAAAGCCTCGAATTTTCCTGTTGATGCTCCGGATGGCACTATCGCCCTTCCGACACTGCCATCATCCAGAACTACTTCAGCTTCAACTGTGGGATTTCCCCTGGAATCCAGAACTTCTCTTGCTCTTATATCCACTATCTCTGCGTACACGGAACAACACCTCCTCGATCGAAATGTGATTCTGGGAATATCAAGCATGTATCCTGAGGCTCATTTCAAGTTGTGTCAGTATAACTTTGAATCCCACGTTCTCAGCCACTTTGTGAAGTATATCATCTTCGGGGACAGCTGTCATCGTTATCAGTTCTTTTCCCGATTTTCTTTTAACATGATCAACACATCCCTTGAAGAATTCCAGAAAATTTTCAAACGATATATCTCGTATAAAGCAATCGACGATGAAAGCAGATGTGGAAGTCGCTCCCCACACCAGGTACCCTTCTTTTCCTCTGAAGGCAACCCTTTCCATACTGTAGCGCTCACCTGATAGAAATAGAGTAATTGGCTCTCTCTGCCAATTAGGTTTTCGATGGTTGTGAATCTGCACTTCAAGAGCGATCTTGTGAATCCACCTAGCGTCGGTTTTAAAGAACCTCAAGAGAGGAACATTCGCCACTCTGTTTTCAAATCCCAGGGTGTAGAGCTTTCTCTGTACTTTAAATCCATTCTTTTGATAGAATCTGACAGCTCTTTCATCTTCTTCTATAACCTCTAAAATCACGGTGTTTACAGCCTTCCATTTGAGATTCTCTATAGCATGCTCCAATATCCTAGATGCGAGCCCTGTTCCTCTTTTCTCACGGATCACTCCCATAGCATCGATTCTGGCTTTATTCCTTCTTATTCCAACCACTATGAAACCTGTTGGATTCCCGTTCTCGTAAAATACGAACGAATCTTTGAAAGACAAGGAGTTTTCTTTTGCATCTAGTTTAAAGGTGTAAACATCCCAATTTATGGGAAGTTTGTAGTCCTTAAAGATCTCATTAACGAGATTCACAAAATCGAGAAGGGAAACCTCATCCAATCTCTTTATGGTTTCCAGAAAAATCACCTCACAAGGATATATCGAGCCCTTTCTGAGACTCTCTTATTGAGTCCTTAGCTCTCTTCATAGCTTCTCTCCATGCGTCCAAGAGACCTGACATCAATTCGGTCACTTCATCTAATATTTTAACGTTTTTCTCAACGTTGGCGTCTATAAGCCTTTTGAAGATGTAGTTGTATAGAGATCTCAGGTTCTTAGCTATTTCTCCACCTTTTTCCATGTTCAAAGATATGTTCAACTCCGTGATGATGTCCTGGGCTTTCTTGAGTTTCTCGTTGACGGCTACGAAATCTTTGTTTTCAATATCCTTTTTCGAGGATTCCACGAGTTCCAGAAATTTTTCATAGAGTATTTCAACCAATTTTGCAGGGCTCGCCGTTTTTACGAGATTCTCCAGGTAAACGTTCTCCTTCATGCAATCTCCTCCAATCAACTTTCCTTCATTTCAAGAATTTCCTTTGCTTTGATGAAAAATTCCTTGTAATAACCGAAAACTTTAGGAATATCACTTTCTATCATATCAGATATCTCAACCACATCCTTGTTGTTTAACGCCTCAACAAAATTCTTCAGGATTTTAACGACATCTTTCTCCCGATCGATCAATCCCAATTCTTCGGGTCTCAATCCCGATATCTTCATCGTATCGACTCTTAACGTTTCCATCGCATTCAAACCTTCTGCGAGGTCGTTTATAGATCTGTAACCTTCCGGGGATCCGGAGATCACCGAGTTGGATACCTTTGGGAGTAATCCCATAACTCTATCTATATACGATATCACTTCTTCCAGAGCTTCAAGAAGGAACGATCTCAATGATGTAAAAATCAGCTCCACCGTGGTGTCTTCTTTCAGAGTGATTCCGCTGAATTCTTCTAGCCTTGAGAGTGGTATCTCTTCCCCATCGAGCACGACACTTTTCAAAACCCGAGATCCTTGATCTTTTTTGACCTTTTCTATCAATTCTCCCAAAGTTTTGAAGTCCTCAGGGGGCACTTCACTTTCTTTGCCATTAACTATCAATTTCATGAAAACCAACTCCCTTCATCCCCCATAATTTTAGGATAGCCACTATCGTCTTAGCATCCTCTATTTTTCCGCTCAAACACTCTTTTACCACATCTTCGAAATTTTTTTCAACAATGTTGAGAAGTTCGTCTTCATCTGTTCTGTTTTCTCCTTTTTCCATATCCTCTGCTAGAAAAATGTGAATGATCTCACTTGAAAAACCAGGAGAGGTGTATATTTTACCGAGATAGATCATTTTTTTCGCTTTGTACCCCGTTTCTTCTTCGAGTTCTCTTCGAGCACATTCCTCCGGTGTCTCTCCAGGATCCAGTTTACCAGCAGGGAGTTCTAACAGGATCCTGCCTATCGGGTATCTGTACTGTTCAACCATGATCACTTTGCCTTCCACTATCGGAATCACCACAACGGCTCCAGGGTGCTCCACAACTTCTCTTGTGCTCTCTTTACCATTTGAGAGTCTTACTCTATCGACCTTCACCTTCAGGATCTTACCTTTGAAAACCACATCGCTTTTCAACGTTGTCTCCTTCAAGTCTTCACCTCCATCATTTTTTCTAATTCAACTGGTATAACCGTTGAAATCCCATCCACAAGGGTGACACCATGTAGCATATCCGCAACCTCCATAACTATCTTGTTGTGTGTTATTATCAAAAACTGCGATTTTTTCGAGTATTCCTTTAAAAGCTTCTTGTATCTCTCCGCGTTGAAATCGTCCAGGGGAGCATCGACCTCGTCGAGAACATAGAAGGGGCTCGGTTTTACTTGAAGGAGTGCGAAGAGAAAGGCGATACCTATCAGCGCTTTTTCTCCGCCAGACAAAAGCTGAAGTTTTTGAGCCTTCCTACCAGGTTTCCTTATGGAAATTTCAAAACCTGCTTCCAAAATATCTTCACTTGGGAGTATTCTGATCTCACCCTCTGCTCCAAAGAACAGCAAGGATACGAATCTACCGAAATTTTCATTGACTTTCTGGTAGACATCCATGAAAATACTTCTTGCCTCTCTATCCGTTTTTTCTATTATCTCCAATAATTTCTTCTTCGCTTCTTCTAAATCTTCCTTTTGCTTCAGAAGGTCCTCATACTCTTCTTCGACCTTTTTATACTCATCTACAGCTTCCAGATCCACTGGCCCCAGATATTTTATTCTGTTTTCGAGGTCCTTGATCTCTTTTTCTATGCTTTCCAGAGTAACCTGATCGACTTCCTCCACTTCTTGAGGTTCTTCTTCCAATTCTTTCAGTATGTTGGAGAGTTTCATTTCGGATTCTTGGAGTGATAGATCTATATGGTGCAAATATTCTCTCAAATTCTCCGCTTCTTCTTTTAATTTCCCCATTCTATTTTCCAGCTCTTCCATCTCTTTCAATTTCTCTTCTTTTCCTGTCTTTCTGTATCTCAAATTCTCAAAAAGCTCATCCGTCTCTTTCTTCAAAGTTTCCAGCTCTTTCTGATTCTCTCTTATCATTCTTTTCAGTCTTTCTATTTCCTTTTCCAAATCCTCGGATTCCTTGGAAAGGTTCTCCATCTCTTCATCGATCCTATCCTTTCTCTTTCTGATGTTCTCAAGCTCTTCTTCATACCTTTTACTCTTTTCACGAAGATTTCCTACCTCGAGTTTTAAATCCAAAATTTTTTCGGAGAGTTCATCCAGGACTTTTTTCTCCTTATTCAGAACCTCAGAGAATTCTTTCATCTTGTTTTCCAACTCTTTCCTCGTTTTGTAAATGTTTTCCATATCCTCTAGAGCTTTTTCTCTCCTTGCTTTCATACCTTCCAATTTCATGTGATATTCTTTCTTCAGTTTCTCAAGTTCTTCAACTTCTCCTTCCATCCTTTCTATAGATCGTGCAAGATCTTCCCTCGTACGCTTGACATTGGCAACTTTAAGCGAGAGCTCTGAAAGTTCCCTTTCAACGATTTTCTCCTGCTTTGTGAGCGTTTCAATCTCCGTATCCAAAGATGCGAGATCTTCTTCCATCCTGTTCAAATCTTGTGAGAGTTTCGAAAGCTCTTTCTTTATCTCTTCAAGCCTTATCTTCCTCTTGAAAGGTGTTCTTATCTCCTCCGACTTCGTACTTCCTCCTGAAATTGCCCCTCTTCCATGAACCATCTGACCGTCTAATGAAACGACTCTCGATCTAACACCATATTTGATTTTTATATCTATCGCATCATCGAGTGTTTTTACAACGATGTCGTTTCCAAAGAG
The DNA here is from genome assembly GCA_964486555.1 of uncultured Thermotoga sp. Taxonomy (GTDB): domain Bacteria; phylum Thermotogota; class Thermotogae; order Thermotogales; family Thermotogaceae; genus 4484-232. The sequence continues at coordinate 13,970 of CAZANP010000013.1, forward strand.
ATAACCTGGCAGCTTTTCGAATCCTGGAGGTACCTTGACCATGTTTGAAGCGTATCCAACGAATCCAGGATGATTCTCAACACCATCGATTCCTGGCTCTCTGCTTTCTATTAGATCGAGCGGTAAGATCGTAACCCTTCCTATCTCGTTTTTCTTCAAATAATCTATTATCTCCTTCGCCGTTTCAACATCCCTGACGACTATATTCTGAGCATTCCCACCGAGCAAAACGCCTATGGCGAGGGCGTTTTCAGAATTCACCTCTATGATGTTGGTGACGACGTCTTCAAGACCAGGGAACATGTCTCTAACTCTGAAAACTTCTTTAACCGCCTTGGAGAAATCCCTATACTCTCTAAGATTCCTCTCAATTATATCCTTTTCCATTTCCAATTCCTTGATCGATTTGAGTATGGAGTCGCGCTTTTCAACGATATCTCTCTTTTTCATTTCAAGTTCTCCAAGTTGCTTCCTGACTTCCTTCAATTCCTCTACCAGATTTCTTTCCTCACTTCCCATTTCTTCCATTCTTCTCACAAGATCTTCAAATTCCTTTTTCTTCCCCTCCAAATCGTTTCTTTTAAGATCGAGTTGACTCTCCACCATCTTCCTTCTTTTCTCCATATCTTCCATCATATCGTCTATCTTTGAAACTTCCATCTCGAGTTTTATATACTTTTTTTCAAGGGAATCATATTCATCTTTCATTCTCACAAACTCTTTTTCCCTTTCCGAGTATCTGGAGACGATCTCTTCACGTTGCTTTTCGTATTTCTCCAGCAACGCTTCTTTTTCTTCTATCTCAGTTATCAATCCTTTGAATATGTAATCTATTTCACCTTTTCTCTTTTCAAGTTCCTCCTTCTCCTTTGTGAGTGAATCCATTCTCGTTGTGACTTCAACGTATTTACTTTCCCTCTCACTCAACCTTCTATCGTACACTTCTTTGAGTTCCAAAAGAGTGTTCTGTCTTTTCTTATGATCCTCCAGAAGTTTTGTGAAACTCTCAAGTTCCTCATCTATCTTGCTAAACTCCATTCTCAAAGTCGACCATCTGGATTCCAAGTTAACCAATTCCTTCTGTATTTCTCTGTATTTTTGACTGGTTCTCGTTTTCTCCTCGTTGAGATGATCCAGCCTTCTCTTCTCCCTCACGAATAGATTCCCATAGAAGATCTTCTTCAGTTTCTTCAGCTTCTCCGAATATTCGATATATCTTTCAGCTCTCTTGGCTTTCAAATACAGAGATTTCTTCATTCTCTCTTTCTCAAACAGGATATCCCCCACCCTGTTTAGGTTGTTTTCGGTATGCTCCAGCTTGACAAGAGCTGCTCTTTTCTTTTCCCTATAGAAAGATGTCCCGGCGGCTTCTTCAAGGAGAAATCGTAACTCTTCGGGGGAAGCGTTGACGATTCTTTCCACCTGTCCTTGAGGAACGATGGAATAGAAATCCATTCCTATGCCCGTTCCCTTGAATTTATCCTTTATATCCTTCAACCTGACGGGAGATCCGTTGATGTAGTAGTTATTCCTTCCATCTCTTGAAAGTTCTCTCGCTATTTTCAGGATCTCTCCATTATCTTCGAAGGATAGCTCCACGTAGGCGGAATTTGCAGGTGGGAATTTTTCAGAACCTGCAAAGAGTACATCGAACTTCTCACCAGCTCTCAGTTGTTTCATTGAATGCTCCCCAAAAACCCATCTTATCGCGTCTATTATGTTCGATTTGCCACTCCCATTGGGTCCTACAATGGCTGTTATGCCTTCTGATAGATTCAAAAGGGTCGGCTTGGCAAAGGATTTAAAACCCTTCAAGAAAATTGAACGGAGTTTCAAATTTCCCCCTCCCAGTCTTTTTCATAGATAATGATACCACTTATTGAATGAACTCTGGAGCGAATGAGGTGGATGAGAGACGAAAGAACGAATCTGCAGGGAAGAGCTCCTCTCCTTGTCAAACGTTTCTAAAAAGAGGGAGAGAAGGAAACCATAATCTTGAATCCCTTGAGATCGATGATAGGATTCCCAGAAACCCCAAAGACACCCAGTTTGTACGAAATTAGCAGTTCCCATTGTTTGAAAGAAACACCAAAAATCGGTTGAAGCCCCAATCTTTCACCGGGTGAAGGATTGGTTATAATCACGTTCCCCGAACTTCCCTCCAATTTTTTTATCCTGAAGTTCAAACCCAAACCTGCTTTGATCATGTCTTTTTCAAACCGCGAGAACGTGACAAAATCCAATCCCCCCGAGGGATTCTCGAAATTCTCAGCTGAAAGTGAAAGCCCCAAATCTATCTTGAAAGGTTTCAATTCCACTCCATAGTAGAAGAATTGTTTGAAGACTTCATCGAAGATGTTCAAAGAGGTTTCGAAACCAAAATGAAAATTCTCAAAGGAGTTCTCATAACCAAAACCCGAGTACTTGTAACCCACACGCAGTTCGTATTCACCTGTTCGATAGAGAAGGGATAACCCTTCCTCAGAATCGAAGGAGATCATGGTGCTAGATAGAGCAGACACGGATATCGACAGTAAAACAATCAACCATATTCTCATGCTGATCACCCAGATTGATTTTATCATTTACCAATCACTCCTTTCATCAAATTTAGAACTTTTCCAACAGGTAATGCCTCGTACTTTCTACCCTTTACCCCTGTCATAGTTTCAGCTGTGAAAAGAGCGTCTATTATAGCCTCTTCCACCGCTTCAACTGTGGCATCAAGTAACTTCTGGAACAAATCGGTGTCATCAGGTATATAGGTCAATTCCAGTGAAGCATGCTTTCTCGGAATTTTCATAGAGTTCGAGAACGCAAGTACAACATCACCACTGTGGTTTGTAGATTTTGCTCCCGTTCTTGCAAGTCCATGGGTTGCCCTTACACATAACCTTCTGAGTTGCCTTGGTATCAGAGGAGCATCTGTTGCAATTATCATTATTATGGACCCTTTAGGTTCTTCTTCATCTTCGAAGTGTTTTCCTATCTCCACACCTTTTATCATGAGATCCTTCCTTCTTCCACAATTCGGAACTACCAGAACTCCAAGATGATACGTTTTATCGCTTTCGGAAAGTTTTATAACTCTCGAAGAGCTACCGATACCGCTTTTGAAACCAAAGGCAACCATACCGGTACCGGCTCCCACACTTCCCAGCTCAAACATACCACCGCTGAGGTTCTCCAGGGCTTTAAAGAGCTCTTCTTCTCCCAACCATCTCATTTTCGAATCGTTCAGGCGGGCGTCGTTACATTCGAGAACGACTGGATTTAAGGAAATCACGTCCGGATGATTTTTCAGAATGTAGCTCACAACGGAATCTGCTATCTTTCCAACATTCAAAGTAGTGGTTATGACTATAGGTGTCTCGATCGTTCCCATCTCCTCTATTTGCATCAGGCCAATGGATTTCCCAAAGCCGTTTATGATGAAAGATGAAGCAAAAACTGGGAAATCGTAGATATCCATATCGTGAGGTAGTACAACTGTCAAACCTGTCCTTGCAATGGATGGTTCATCCTTTATAAGTGTGTAATGCCCAACACGGACCCCTGGGACATCGGTTATGAGATTGTTTTTCCCTGTTGGGAAATCGCCGAACGTTACACCGTAATCTCTGATTCTCTTTCTCATACCATCCCTCCTCACATGTGAGAAAATATAACATGACACGAGCTCAAGTTGAGGTGATGGGGTTGAAGAGTTTCGAGAAATTCGTAAGGGACAAGATGCGATTTTTAACTATGATAGCACTTCTAATAGCATTCGTCTTCTCAGGAATATTCATGATATATCAGAGCCTTAAGGATTTGACGGATAAAAGGGAGATATTGGAGCAACTCGTGAGCTCATATGTGAAGCTTTTTTCGGAAATGGTCGAAAAGAAAGATGTTCTGTACGAATCCTTTTTCGAATACATAGAAAAACACTCGAATGACGAAGGAATTCTTGAAAAAGCCTGTGAGATATTCAATATAGATCCTGAAAACGTGTCAATTGAGCCTTTGAATGAAAATGAGGAATTTAAGGTGGGAAGAACTTATTACGATCATGAAACAGGAAAACTGATCAAAAAGGCGAGGATAACGATTGGAGAGAAAACGTTCCTTGTGAAGATAGAAGAGGATGCGAAAGAAGTATCAGCGTTTTTGGAGGACATGCTCAATAGAATCCACAGTATGGTGTTTGTGAAGGATATCGCGGTATTTCTTGGGAAAAAGAGCAAGGTACTCGGTGATCTGGAACTCTCGGAAAGAGAATTAGAATACGTAGATAGTGTGTTGGGAAGTGGTGCGGATTACAAGATCTTCATAAGTGATTCATCTCTGAGACGTTTCACGATGCTTGTGGTGATATCTCCTGAAAAAGGTGAGACGGTGATTGTCAAGTTGATACTGAACAGAACAAGACTTTTTCTATCCCTTATAATGGGTCCCATGGGTTTTTCCATATCCTTTCTGGTCGCTTTCATCATTGCGCACAGATTGAGCCAAAAATCAGGAAAAATCGTCAGTGAACCCATAGAACATCTCAGCAATGTTATTAAGAATTTCGACCCAAAAAAGCGAGAATCTCCTCCATCTTTGAGTGTTGATATAGTCGAAGTGAAGAATTTGGAAGAGGCGTACAGAACCATGGCAGATGAGATAACGGAAGCTTTTTCGAGGCTTGAAGAGATGAACAGGAAGTTGAAAGAGAGCTACAGCAGGTTCAGCAAGCAACTCGCTAGGATAGCAGAACATTACGATGAATACACGGGAAATCACATAATTCGTGTGGGCGTGCTCTCAGCCCAGATCGCTTATTGGTTAGGTTTCGAAAATGATTTCGTGGAAAAGATCAAAGAATCCGCACCGCTTCACGATATAGGTAAATTACTCGTTCCAAGGGATATTTTGAAAAAGAGGGGTATGTTAACGGATGAAGAATATGAGGAGATGAAGAAACACACGATCTATGGAGCCAGAATTCTCGAAGGAATAAAGGAATTTGAAATGGCAAAGAACATTGCGCTCTATCATCATGAAAAGTTCGATGGATCGGGTTATCCTTACGGTTTAAAAAATGACGATATACCGATGGAGGCTTTGATAGTGGCTCTTGTCGATGTGTATGACGCTCTTAGATCTCCAAGACCTTACAAAAGAGCTTTTTCATCGCAGGAAGCTTTCAGGATCATAACAGAAGGTGATGGGAGAACTATTCCAGAGCATTTTCATCCAGATGTGCTAAGGGTTTTCATAGAGCATTACAAAGAATTGGAGATTCTATGGGAAATGGTAAAAGCTGGAAAGACCGAGGATATCATCAGGGAGTGATTTTTTTGAGACTCGATAGATTCCTGGCCAACTCCAAGATAGGTACCAGAAAAGAGGTCAAAAGGTTGATAAAAGCGGGTGCGGTGAAGGTGAACGGTAAGATCGTCAAAGACCCGTCGTTTGATGTCAAAAAGAATGATACCGTTGAAGTTAAGGGAAACAGAGTTGAGCCACCAAGGAAGGTGTACATCGTTCTGAACAAACCAAAAGGTTTTGTATCGAGCACCAGAGATCCCAAAGATCCCACAATTGTCGATTTGATAGATCATCCCTACTCTGAAGATCTCTTTCCCGTTGGAAGGCTGGACAAAGATACTGAGGGACTCATCATTTTGACTAACGATGGAGAATTCGCCCACAAAGTCATATCACCGAAGTACGCGGTCGAAAGAGAGTATCTGGTGAGGGTTGATAAAAGGGTGAATGATAAAGTCTTGGGAGAGCTCACAAACGGTGTCAAGTTGAGAGATGGTCACATTGCTAAAGCGAAGAAAGTGGAGATCCTATCGGAAGATGGAAGGAAAATATCGTTGGTGTTGACAGAGGGGAAATACCACGAAGTGAAGAGAATGCTTTCAGCCGTGGGATTGAAAGTGTTGAGTCTGAAAAGAATCAGATTGGGTAACTTGAAACTCGATGAGAACATGCCTCTAGGAGGCTGGAGAGAGTTGGACGAGAGGGAGGTGGCGTCTATATTTGAAAGAGGAAATAAAGAGAAGAATAAAGATAGCGCCTGAAGATCCAGGTGTTTACATTTTCAAAAAAGATAATAAAGCCATATACGTTGGTAAGGCGAAGAATCTGAAGAAAAGGCTCACATCTTATCTGAAAGGTCATGGCAAGGCCTCCTATATAATGGAGGAAGCTAACTGGTTGGATTTCATAGTGCTCAGGAACGAGAGGGAAGCCCTCCTTCTCGAAGCAGAACTTATAAAAAAAGAGCAACCCAAGTACAACGTTCGCCTTAAAGAAACCGAGTACTATCCCTATATAAGAATATCTGACGATGAAATACCATATGTTGAGGTGGTGAGGAACAAAGTCGGTGGTGGGAGGTACTATGGTCCATACACCAGTGTTTCTTTCGTCAGGAATCTTCTCGACATTTTGCAGAGACTGTACGGTTTTAGAACATGTAAGAAGAATCTGAAGAGAGTCAAAAGGCCCTGTTTTGAGTATCATCTCAGAAGATGCGTTGCACCCTGTATAGGAAACGTTGAAGAGCATAGAATGGCTATAGAAAGTCTGGAAAGGTTTCTGAAGGGAGAGACGGAAAACGTTCTTGAAGAAATAAGAAAGAAAATGGAGCATCATAGCTCGATGCTCGATTTTGAAAACGCCATAAGATACAGAGATATTCTCTTACGATTCGAAGACATTCTGAGCTCTCAAGGTGTTATATTGAAAGAACCACGGAATCTAGATGTCATCACACACGATGATTGGTTATTCGTCGTTTTGAGAATAAGAAACGGCTTCTTGCTTGGGAAACTCGTTTTCGAGATGAGTGAAGGAACTGTGGATGATTTCGTAAGGGATTTTTATCTCATAAAGGAAAGAGAGTTTCCCAAGGTGATAATAACTAATGATGCTCCTGAAGAAAACTACTCTTCTTTCGGTGTTGAATACTTTGGCGGCCCAAGAGACGAGGTTGAAGAGGATCTTCTTCAAAGAGCTAGAGAAAATCTTTTAAAAGAGCGGGAAACGAGAGGTATAAGAAAGGAAAGTTTGAAGCAATTGAAAGAGATCTTGGGGCTGCCTTCTTTTCCAAGAAGAATAGATGGAATAGATATAGCTCACTCTCAAGGAAAGTTCACCGTGGGATCCGTAGTTGTTTTTCAAGATGGCATACCCGACAAGAGAAGTTACAGGCATTACAAACTCGATCTGAAAAACCCAGATGATTACAAATCCGTGTACACGATCGTGAGAAGAAGGTATGAAAAACATGAGCTACCAGATTTACTGTTTGTAGATGGTGGAAAAGGTCAGGTGATGGCAGCTCTCAAAGCATTGAGGATTTTGAAGAAAGAATGCCCCGTTGTTGGTCTTGCAAAATCCGAGGAAAGGATCGTGACTGAAAAATTCGAGTTGAAGTTACCACTATCTCATCCCGCATTGAGGGCACTTGTGACTGTCAGAGATGAAGCCCACAGATTTGCAAATCTGTTCCACAAAAGGATAAGGGAGAAGGAGAGTCTTTCATCTCTGTTGGATGATATACCCGGGATAGGTAAGAAGAGGAAAAGAGAGCTGATGAAGAAATTTGGAACTCTTGACAAAATGCGAAAAGCAAGCATTGAGGAATTGATAGAAGTGGTAAAAAGCAGGAAGATTGCTGAGGAAATATTGAGAAGAGTCTGATATGGTAGAATATTAAAGGCCTTCTTTTCAATTCCAGGCTGATTCTCCACTGTGGAACAAGGAGGGAGAGTCTTGAAGGTAGCCGTTCTTGGAGCCGGGAACGGAGGTCAGGCTCTTGCTGGTTATCTTGCCATGAAAGGCTATGACGTTGCTCTTTTCAACAGAAGTTACAGAAGGATCGCTCCAATAATAGCCACGAGAAAAATAAGGCTTGAGGGGGAAGTCGTTGGGACGTATAAAGTTTCTTTTGCAACAACCAATGTTGAAGAAGCGATCAAGGGTAGGAAGGTCATAATGATAGTTGTTCCAGCCTTCGCACATAAAGATGTGGCGAGAAAAATTGCCCCGTTTCTCGAAGATGGCCAAATCGTGATCCTGAACCCTGGAAGGACAGGTGGAGCCATAGAAGTTTTGAATGTTTTCAAAACCATGGGAGTCAAGAAGGATGTGATAGTTGCTGAAACTCAAACGTTCGTTTTTGCTTCAAGAATGTCCAATCCTGGGGTCGTGAGGATATTCAGGATAAAGAACGCTGTTCCCGTCTCGGCACTTCCTGCAAAGAGAAACGAAGAACTCAGAGAGGTTTTGAGTGACCTGATGCCGGAGTTTGAAATAGCCCCCAACGTCATATACACCAGTTTCAACAACATCGGCGCTGTTTTTCATCCCGCTGTTCTTCTCTTGAACGCTGCTAGAATAGAATCGACCGCTGGTAAGTTCGAATTTTATCTTGAAGGGATCACACCATCCGTTGCAAGAGTTCTGGAGAAAGTCGATTCGGAAAGGTGCAAAGTTATGAGTATCTTCGGCGTGGAACCTTTAACCGCTCTTGAGTGGTTGAACTATGCATACGATGTTGTCGGTGACAACTTGTATGAAGCCATCCACAACAATTCAGGATATCAGGGAATATACGCACCCCCAAGCATCGTGAACAGGTACATTTTGGAAGATATTCCAATGAGTCTCGTCCCTATATCCTCGTTTGGGAAAGAATTTGGGGTAGAGACACCGACCATAGATGCGATCATACACGTTGCGAACGTCATGCTTGGGAAGGATTTCTGGAAAACTGGAAGAACCATCGAGACTCTGGGATTAAAAGGTATGAATGTTGAAAAGATACTCAAGATCGTGGAGGAGGGAATGTGAAGATACTGGGAGCTTCCATTGGAAGCGATGTACACGTTGCAGGGCTTTTAAATTTTCTGGATATGGCTAAAAAAGAGGGATATGAAATCGTATATCTTGGTGGTGCAATTTCCGTTGACAAACTCGTAAGAGAAATAGAGAAAAATCGTCCGGATATAGTTGCTATAAGTTACAGGCTGGGCTCCGAACCTTTGAAAAAGCTTCTGGATGAATTGTGGCATGAAGTGAAGGAAAAAGGACTCGATAAGATAGAGTACGTGTTTGGAGGAACGGTGGAGACAGGAGAAGTTGCAAGAGATTCTGGTTTGTTTAAAAGGATATTCGATGGAACGGAGGAACTGGAAGATGTTGTGATGTACCTGAGAGGAACCATGAGGGCTTCAAAAGAAGAGGTGGAATTTCCTCAAACACTTCATGAGAGGATTGAATTCAAAAAACCTTTTCCTTTGATTCGCCATCACATAGGTCTTCCAACAATGGAAGAAACCATAAAAGAGATTGAGAAACTGGCAGAATCGGGACTTCTTGACATAATATCGATAGCCCCAGATCAAAATTGTCAGCAGTATTTCTTCGAACCTGAGAAGATGGATCCAAACCAGGATGGTGCTGGTGGAGCTCCCATAAGATCGGTAGAGGATTTCAAAAGGTTGTACCAAGCCACTAGAAGAGGAAATTATCCTCTGGTTAGATGCTATTCTGGTACGACACACCTTCTGGAATTTTCAAAAATTTTGAAAGAGACGATAAATAACGCCTGGGCCGCTATCCCTATCTTTTGGTATTCGGAGCTTGATCGAAGATCGAATCGGGATTTACTCTCTGCCATAAGAGAAAACCTCGAAGCGATAAGATGGAATGCCGAAAATGGCGTTCCCGTTGAGATAAACGACTCCCACCAATGGGAACTAAGGTATGCACATGATTCCCTCGCTGTCGCAACCGCTTATTTGGCTGCGTATGTTGCCAAAAAACTCGGCGTTAGATGGTACGTCCAACAGTTCATGATGAACACGCCTCCTTCGCTTTCCCCCAAAATGGATATAGCGAAGATGGTGGCAAAGAGAAAACTCATCGAAACACTGGAAGATGATAGTTTCATGGTATTCAGAATGGTAAGAACCGGCCTTCTCTCATTTCCAGCGGATCCATACAGCGCCATGGGGCAACTGGTATCTTCGATGTTTTATGCATCATACCTGGAACCTCACATAATCCATGTAGTTGCCTACTGTGAAGCCATGAAGAGAGCCACGAGTAAAGAGATAACAGAAAGTGTCAAAATGGTGAGAAGAGCTTACGCCCTCGCAACGAAAGGACTCCCCGATTTTCTATCGGATCCAGAGATCAAAAACAGGGTGGAAGAACTTCAGGAAGAAGCGATGGTGATAATCGATGCCATCAGAAAACTTGGAAAAGGGAAAAAAGATCCATTAATAGATCCGGAAACGCTCTACAAAGCCATTGAAACAGGCATTCTTGATGCTCCAGGTCTTCTGGGATTCTCCGTTGCAAAGGGGAAAATAAAGGTATCCACCATAAATGGTGCTGTATACGCTGTGAACGAGGAGGGGAAAATCTTGAAAGAGCGAGAAAGGCTGGTTGATAGGCTATGAGGATAGGAGTAGTCTGTGATAAGAACTTAGATGAGAAAAAGGAGAAAATGATAGCATCTGTGGCTGAGGCTCTCACGGAACTGTACGATGTCGTTGTTATACCATTCGATGAGGATTTCATAAGAAGAGTGAAAGAAGTGGATTTTGTTTTCAACCTCTCAACAGATGGAGGAGAAGATACACGTCAACTCCATGTTCCAGCCCTTCTTGACCTTCTTGGAGTACCTTACACATCTTCAAGTGCTTTCACACATGCCCTGTGTCTTGATAAAAGGGTTACGAAGATCATATTGGCTCACCACGATCTTCCAACTCCCAGATTCTTTGTAGTGGACGTTGGAGAGAGCGTTCCTGAAAGTCTCGGTCTGGATTATCCCGTGATCGTTAAACCGGTAAGGGAAGGTAGTTCCGCTGGCCTTAGAAAGGAATCTGTGGTTCATGATCCATCTCACCTTGAAGAGGCTGTAAGGTACGTTCACGAAGTTTTTGAAGAGCCTGTTTTAATCGAAGAATTCATAGAAGGAACGGAAGTTAGTCTTGGAATCATTGGAAACGGTGAGGATCTTGAAGTGCTACCACTCTTGGAGATAGATTTTTCCAATCTCCCTGAAGGAGTTGAAAGATTCTACTCACACAGGGTGAAACATGAACTCGATGAGCACCTGAGATATCACTGCCCTGCACGAGTTCCAGAGAAAGTTGAAAAGAAGATAAAAGAAGCTGGTAAAAAGGTTTTCAAGGTACTTGGTCTCAGGGATTACGCGAGGATGGATATAAGGATACGCGATGATAGATTCTTCTTCCTGGAGATAAATTCACTACCACTTCTTGTCCCCGTTTTTTCAGACATCGTTAAAATGGCGGAGACAGCGGGATACACTTACAAAGAATTCATACTGAGGCTCTTGAGGATAGCTATGCGAAGGTATGGCATGATCGAGGAAGAAGTCTGAAGATCCCCTGAGGGGATCTTTTTTTATTTATAGAAAAAATGGAGAAATAATTGACTCATACATCGTTACCATGGAGGACAAAGTTCCCAAAAGTGATATAATAGATTCGATTTTTCCAAAATGTCACTCTGTACGTAGAAAAGATGCTGCTTCAAGGGGAAGAAAGACCATGGAAAGATACACGGAATTTCTCTATAAGAGAAAAAAGCAGATATTTTTTCTCATAATAATAGTTAACATCATCTCCGCTATCGGGATCTTCAGAATCAGAATCAACCCAGATTATACGGTCTTCATACCGAAGGATTCAAAACATGTGAAAATCTATGAAGAGATGAACAAAGTATTCGGCACGCAGGATCAGGTAACCCTGATGATCGTTTTCTCAAAGAATCCCAGAAATCTGAAGGATTTACAGACGTTGAAGGATATAGAAAAATCCATCGAGAGTTTTGATGATGTGAAAACGGTTGTTGGGCCTGTACCAGATATGATACCAGCAAGGCTCTTCAGGTTCGAGAAGGTGACGAAGGTTACGGAGAAAAATGTTAAAAAGATTCTGGACTTCATCGAAACAAACGATTTCATGAAACCTATCGTGGAAAAAGACGGTAAGTATTATTGCCTTTTCAGCATCTTTCCATCTCCGAATGCAAATTACCTTAAACTGATAAGAGAAATTGAGGGGTATCTCAAAACTCAAAATCATGAATATTACATCTCCGGAAATTTGTATGTTCAAGGAAAACTGTTTGACTACATTCTCATAATGCTCCTCACCTTACCGCCAACTGCCATTTTGATGATGTTTCTCGTCTTCAGATGGAGGATCGGTTCCGCGAAAGGAGCCCTGTTGTCTATAATCCCTGCAGGCCTTGGAGCCCTCTGGACTATGGGGTTGATATCGTGGACTATCAGAGAGATTTCCATGGTCACCGTTCTCGTGCCGATCTTCACCATAGTGATAGGAAGCGCCGATGGCCTCCATTTCATGTCCCATTTTCTCGACAGAATAGATGAAGGGGAGAGTGAAAAGGAAGCGGTTAGGGATACTTTGGAAGCTATAGGAATTGCGATAATAATGACAACTCTCACGACGGTTGCTGGTTTTCTATCACTGCTTGTTGTGAAATCTCACACCTTAGTTCAAATGGGACTTTTTTCAGCAATAGGTATAGGGTTCGCTGGTATTGCAACATGGCTTTTCCTGCCAACGATTCTCTTAAACGGTGTTAAAGTGGAAAGGACCGTAAAAGGTAAGAAAGATGTTGTGACCAACTTCTTTAAGAGGTTCCAGGGTAAAAGAGCTTTGATCGTGACTTTGCTGATCTCCATTGCTTTCATACCAGGCCTCATGAAACTCAAAACTGATTTCAACATGTTTGGAATGTACAGAAAATACACGAGTGTCAGAAAGAGTATTGAAAACGTGAAGAAGGTCTATGGTATGTTCTTACCAGTTTTCGGAGTTGTTCAAACCGAAAAGGATCCCATAGATCCGATTGTGGCAAAAGAGGTTTTGAGCATTGAAAAGAAACTGAGTTCCATGGACGATGTTTTAAAAGTCTACTCTTTCTACGATGTCATGGGATTGGTTTACAGAAAGCTTTACAACACGAACGAAGATTATCCCAATACCCTAGCGAAAGCCAATCTGGTATTTTCGTTGATGATGTCCCAACAGAAAAAGCTCTTAGACACTCTCATAAACAGGAAGAAAAAGATGGCGAGAATCATAATATCACCAAGGGATTTGAGATCAAAAACTCTGGCGCGTATAGAAAATACGGTCCAGGATAAGAGAATTTTTATAACAGGCATACCTTACGTTATAAAGGAAATGAACGATACCATAATACCGCAGCAGATTCAAACGATATTCCTCGCGATGATTCTTGTTTTCTCGCTCTTACTTCTGACGCAGAAAAAGCTCAAGATAGCTCTTCTATCTCTTATCCCGATATCTGTCTCTCTGATAGCACTTTTTGGATTCATGGGGTATGCGGGAATCGATCTCAGCATCATCACAATGAACATGGCGAGTATAACTATCGGTGTCGGTATAGATTATGCGATACACTACGTTGCCCTTTTTAAGTACTACGTGGAGAAGAAACATGAAAAACCCCAAATTGTAGCGCTTGAAAGGGTAGCTGGTCCAGTAACTGCAAACGCTTTTGGACTCGCTATAGGCTACACAGTGATGATATTCTCCCCGCTCACGGTTCACCTGTATCTTTCAGGTATCATGTGGGTGACGATGCTCACGAGTTCGTTCCTGAGTCTCTCGCTTCTTCCAACACTCGTTTCAAGAGTGTTTTCATAAACGAATTTTTCTGATGTCTTCAAGGTAGTTCGCAAGATTGGCTATATCCGCAGGTGAAACTCCAGGAATTCTCATCGCCTGACCTATGGAAGAAGGCTTCACCTTTTTCAACTTTTCCCTGGCCTCAGTTGAAACGTTGGGAACTTTATCATAATCGATATCAGATGGTATTTTCATATTTTCATAAGCTTCAAACATCTTGATATCTTCCAGCATCTTGGCTATGTATCCTTCATATTTGGCATTTATCTCGACTTGCTCAACAACTTCTGGATCATCTATTGGGTGTGGATCGAAATCTCTCAACTTTTCATACGGAACCTGAGGTCTCTTGAGCAACTGGTAAAAAGATGTGGCTTCCCTTAAAGGAGTTGTTCCCAAGGAAACCAGCAGATCGCTGAGAGCGCTCGAAGGCTTGATTATCACTTTCTTCAATCGTTGTATCTCTTCCTCTATCCTCTTTTCAAGTCTTAGAACCTTTTCGTAGAACCACTTCGGTATCAAACCAACTCTGTAACCGTACTTAGTGAGTCTCAGATGAGCGTTATCAAATCTCAGAAGAAGACGGTATTCTGCTCGCGATGTGAGGAGCCTGTAGGGTTCATCTACCCCTTTCGTTACAAGGTCATCTATCAGAACACCTGTGTAAGCCTCAGATCTTCTCAGAATAAATGACTCCTCTCCTCTCAATTTGAGAGCTGCGTTTATCCCGGCTACGATTCCCTGAGCAGCCGCTTCTTCATAACCACTGGTTCCATTGACCTGTCCCGCAAAGTAGAGATTTTCCACTATTTTAGATTCCAGTGTGGGATAGAGTTGGGTGGGATCCACATGATCGTATTCTATAGCGTACGCGGGTCTTGTTATTATCGCATTTTCAAGTCCTTTAACCGATCTGATCATCTTTATCTGAGCTGCAAAGGGAAGACTGGTGCTCAAACCATTCAGATAGTATTCTTGCGTATCTTTTCCTTCAGGTTCAACGAATACCTGATGAGAATCCTTATCCTTGAATTTCATTACCTTATCTTCTATAGAAGGACAATATCTTGGTCCAATTCCTTCTATCAGCTTCACAGAACCATACAACGGGGAGAAATCGATATAAGACATGATTATCTTGTGAGTTTCGGGATTCGTCCTTGTAAGCCAGCAGGGGAAATCCTTAGGTAGAACCCTAGGCTCATCGAAATAAGAAAAGGCGTATGGTTCATCAGCTGTGTCCTGTCTTTCCATGGCGTTGAAATTTATGGAACTTTTCAGAATCCTTGCAGGAGTTCCCGTCTTGAATCTTCCGATCTTAAATCCCATGTTCATGAGGGATTGGGTTAGCTTGTTTGCAGGAAATTCTCCCATTCTTCCAGCTGGCATCGTGGACCTTCCTATGAATATCTTTCCTCTCAAAAACGTTCCGGTTGTAACGATAACAGCTTTTGTTCTGTAATCTATACCAAAACTGTCCACAACACCAACCACTTTCCCTTTTTCTACCAGTATTTCTTCCGCTATGCCGTATCTCAATAAGAGATTTTCTTGTGTTTCCAATCTTCTCTTCATAGTTCTGCTATAGGATATCTTATCTATCTGAGCTCTCAACGCCCTGACAGCAGGCCCTTTCTTCACATTCAGCATCCTGACATTTATCATGGTTTCATCAGTTGCTTTGGCGATCTCACCACCTAAAGCATCCACTTCCCTTATGAGAACACCTTTTGCTGGCCCTCCCATGGCGGGATTACAAGGAGTCCAACCGACTGTGTCCATGTTGACAGTCAATACCAGCGTTCTGAATCCCATTCTGGCTGTTGCAAGACCAGCCTCTATCCCAGCATGACCCGCACCGATAACGACCACATCGAAATCTCTGTCATCCTCAGGCCTTTCAAAAAGCAAATCTCCACCTCCTCATGCAAGCCTTATGGGCATGACGATGTATATGTAACCCTCGACATCCAAAGGATTCATTTGGAGTGGGCTCGTTGAATCTACAAAGTTCATCTCAACTTCTTCGGTATCTATCTTTCTCAAGGCATCTATTATGAACTTGGGATTGAAAGCTATCGTTAGATCCTCCCCTTCCTTTTGGACCTTGATCTCCTCGATTGCCTCTTCCGCTTCAAAACTCTTCGCCGAAAGTGTTATTTTCCCTTCCGTTATTTCGAATTTCACGGCATCACTGCCTTTCTTTGCAATCACCGAGATCCTTCTGAGGGAATCCAGAAGTTCATTCCTTGAGACCACGACTTTCGTCTTGAAAGCAGGAGGTAAAACCCTTCTGTAATCTGGAAAATCGGCATCCACCACTCTCATGATCGTTTCAACATCTCCTGCTGTCAGAGAAACCCTCTTTCCATCGTATTTCAAAGATACGAAGGGTTCTGGTGTATTCGATAGAACGTTTGAAAGTTCTTTCATACTTTTGAGGGAGAGCAGAAAATCTGCTGTGATCTCGTGATCGATCTTTTCTTCAGCAAGAGCAAGGCGAAAACCATCGCTTGCAACAAGTCGTAAGAAACCTTCTGTGAGCTCCCAAAAGACCCCGTTCAAGTTTCTCATGAACTCATCTGTGGCAGCTGCGAATATGACTTTGTCGACCATTTCATCGAGTATGGATGTGTCTATCTCCAGAATAGCCTCGGATTCAGCTGGCGTAACCTCCGGAAATTCCAAAGGATCCATAGTCGGTAGATGGAACTTACTCGAGCCACATGTTATGATCAAGTTGTCACCTTCAAGTGTCATCTCCACCACATCTGATGGAAGGGATTTCACAAGCTCCAGGATGGTTTTCGCATCGACAACGAACTTCCCTTCTCCTTCAAGTTCATTGGTATTGACCTTCGCTCTCACTCCGGTTTCCATATCGGTTGCATGCAGATTGAACTCACCATCTTTCACGTCGAAGAGAAAACCAGCAAGAACCGGTTTCACAGATTTTTTTGCAACAGCTTTCGAAGCCATGACAAGTTTGTCTTCCAACTCTCCACTGTCCACAACTATTCTCATATCCATCCCCTCCTTATGAGAAATTTTAGCATGTTTGCAAATCAACCGATGGTATTTGAAAACTCATGATCTTGAAGCCGAAGGGGATATGGTAGGATATGGACCACTCTGAGGAATTAAAGGTGAACTCAGAATAGAATTTCCATCATGAGGGGATTTTGAAGGGTTTGAGTGTCTTGGATTCTTGAAACAATCTGGAGGTTGTGATATCATAAATTAATGGATCGGGGCGTAGCGCAGGTGGCTAGCGCGCTTGCATGGGGCGCAAGAGGTCGCTGGTTCAAGTCCAGTCGCCCCGACCAAAAGAAATCCCCCTTCCTTCTGGAAGGGGGATTTCTGTTACTTGTTTGTACCACTTGAAGCCTGTGATAACCACGAACTTTGCATCTGTAGATAAGCTATCGCCTCCTCCATGGCTGTGAACTTTCTCCAAAGCTCCGCTTCTCTCCTTTGAAGTCTTTCTATCATCTCCGCTATTCTGATCGCAAGAAATCTCTGTTCTCTCGTTAATCGACCACTCACACCGGCGACTTGATCGATTCCTCCTCCAAATTTCGTTAGATCCCACAGATAATTGTAAAGTTGGACAGCGAAACCTTCTGAACCTTCCTCGTCGTTTCCAAAAAATCTCCAGACTTTTTCAGGATCCTCGGAAAGAGCCTGTCTCAACGTATCTTCGTCCAGTTCTAGATGCCCTTTCATCATGTTTTCATAACCTGTTCCAAGCCCTCCCGTTGTTATACCTATTTCCCAGAGGTAATTTATATCTCCTTCTATTTTTCTGGTTATGAAGCTCTTCAATCTATCAAAAATGTTCTCGAGAAAACTGTCGTTCTTCAAAACACCCTGCATCTTCTCTTCTTCTGTCATTTCATCCTCGGATTTGTCAGTTACAGGCTCTTCCGTTAACTTTTCGTTTATATAATCCATTATCTCATTCCATTTCTGAACGAAATCTCTTATCTTACTGATCACTTGATCCACGTCTCTCTCCACTCTCACGGTGATCGTATCCGAGCTCGCTTTCTTTATGGTAAAAGTAATTCCGTTATATTCGAAGGAATCGTCAGATGTATAGAGATCCATCCATGCGGAGCCATCTGTGCTTATCTGAACATGTGCCTCTTGCCCTGGTGTTAAAGTGTGATTTTCAATGCCCAAGATTGCGAAGACATTTGTACTGTCGGTGTCCTCCAACGTGATCGCTTTTGGTCCGCCTTCGTTGTTTCTCATGTAAATCTTGTTCTCATAGGCATCGTACCAAGCTGTAACGCCAGCAGAACTTTCATTTATCCTTTCTAGAAAATCCTCCAGAGTTTCCGTTGGATCCACAGTGATTTCAACACCGTTTATCTTCACCGTCCCAGAAGTTATCGTCCCAGAATTGTAATTGGCAATGTCTTGAAGCGTTTTTGTAGAAGGATCAAGACTACTCACAGGGGCGGTACTTTGAAGAACATAGTTTGTACCGTTGTACGTGACATTCGACTCCTTCAGGTGAAAAACGCTCATGAAGTTTCCTGAGACTTCCACCATGAAGAAGTTGGTATCCGATGTTATAGTGAGTTTTCCCGTTGTTTGATCGTACGAGGCGCTCCCTGTCATACCTAAATTCGATAACGCTGTATTTATCTTCGTGATGATGTCATCGATGGTATCCGTTGCCGTTATGTTCACTTCTTCATAACTCTGCGTGGCTTCGTTGTATATCCGTATAGTTGAGTCGATAGGGGTATAAGAATAATCTAGAGAGCCGAAAGTTGCCGTTGAGGATGGAGGTGTAACCACCATATCGTTACCCTCGAGAAGAGTACCAACAGCGGTGTTCAGCACTTTTACGTAATATGTTCCAGGGGTTGCGCTTGTTGAAGCTTGAGCAGAGATAGTGCTCTCATCCGACGAGGATGCTGAAAACACCATGAAGGTTCTCTGTAGTTTCAGATCAAAAACAAAATCCCTGAATTCTTCTAATCTGTTGTCAAGTTCTTCGTAGGCTTTTTTCATGAGTTCGTATTTTTCGTATCTCTCATTCAACTCCACGAGAGGCTGGCTCTCTATCTGCATCAATTGATCCACTATCGATGCTGTATCAAGGCCACTGACAACCCCACCTACCTGAAATTGCCCAAGAAGGGAATAGTATCTCATGTTTATGGTCTGTGCTATCTTACTCAGATCCATAATCTCACGCCCTTTCGTCGAGTAGCAGACCTAGAAATTCCTCTATACTTTTTGCTATCTTCAGGACGACCTCTGGGGGAATCTGCCGTATTATCTCCCCAGTTTCCTTATCTTTTATCTTCACGATAACCATGTTTGTATCTCTGTCTATGGAAAATTCTGCCTCTCCTCGGAATAT
The DNA here is from genome assembly GCA_964486555.1 of uncultured Thermotoga sp. Lineage (GTDB taxonomy): Bacteria > Thermotogota > Thermotogae > Thermotogales > Thermotogaceae > 4484-232. The sequence goes on from CAZANP010000013.1 coordinate 33,068, forward strand.
GAGCTTCAATTTCTCCAGTTTCTTTTTGAAATCCTTCAAGATGTCTTCTAAATTCTTTTCGTCATCTATCTTTGGTTTTCCAGTCTCTACCGTTACATTCGGTGCATCCTCCATTGATTTTCTCAGATTCATCGTTTCTTCAACGATCATAGGATTCCTTTCCAGTTTTCCAATCCCATCCGTGGGATTCACCTTCATGAGAACTCACCCCCATGAATTTCCCCATTATTTTTCATCGTCAGCGAGTTAGAATCCTTTAATACAACATCATTAAAAAAAGAAGGCCATTGAAAGTAAAAATTTTTTAAAAGTATTTTCAAGGTATTAGCGAGGAAACGTCATTCAAAAATAATGCGTAAATTTTATATTAATATTGGTATAATACATTCGTCTAAAATTGGTTGAAAGAGGGGGATATCATGAGATTCTGGGCACTTCTACTGGTGTCTCTTTGTTTTTTTGTTTTTGTGCTTCTCGTGTCATGTGCTGTACCACCTGGTGGCGTGGAAATGCCCATAAGTATGGAAGAAGCTATTGATATTGTGGAAGATGAGGTCCTATCAAATCTACCAGGAGATCTCAATTTCGTTTGCTTGAAATTGGATGGAGCGCTTCAAAAGGGAACTGTTATAAAAGAAGCACTTGAAAGCCTCACCCCGCCACAGAGATCGGGAATATCGTCGAATGGGTTGACACTTCAGGAACCTGCCTATTTCTTCCTGTTGGACAAAGCTCCTTACTCTTATTTCCTGCACGAGATGGAATACATACTGGTTTACGGTGATGAATCCGTATCGACCCACACAGCTTATTCATGGCCATCTATAAACGGGGAAACACCCTCACACCTTCTAATGGACTACAGAGACGTACCGAGTGACTACATTATAGACTCTAATTTTGACTTCACACCTATCCAGTATGCCACTCTAGTAGTTAATGTACCTTGGCTGGCTCCTGAGCAGGAAGGATTCATAATCGTTCAAGGACTCATGGAAGGTGAGAGGTGCTATGAAGATGCGGTCAGAACGTATTTAAACGCTATCAGTGTTTTTAGGGCTTATATAGGAAATGGAGTCGTTCTATTCGATGGTTTGGTACAAAACGATGCTAAAAAAGTGTTAGAGAAGGTAGATGATTTTGTAGATGATGGAGCAACTGTTATAACCATATTCATAATAGCTCACGGAGGAGTGAACACCGTAAGATTGGGAGGACAAACTTTTACAGCTCAGCAGTTCAGGGACAAGTTCCAAGAGTATTCCAACGTTAGGTTCAATCTGATCTTAGGATCGTGCCACAGTGGAAGCTTTGTAGATTACATGAATGATCTCGATAATGTGGCTGTTATGTCAGCTTGTAGCCGCGATGAAGGGGCAACGACAGATGTTGATTGGTGGGAATCGATCCAAGATTATAATCCACCGGATACAGGGTCTGAATGGACGAGTTCCTTACTCGAGGCTGTTGCTCACATCATCTCGAATGAAGATCTTTATGCGAACACGGAAGATCTTGCGTATATATACAATATACCAACGATATGTGCGATTTTATGGTTGGCTACAGATGGAGCGTTGGGGAATCTACCAGGATACGGTTTGAACAACAATTTAGATCTCACCAACAGGGTGGGACACACAACTCCACGATCTTATTTCCCCTGGGGGAATGTTATTTGGTAATTCGGTATTGAATAAAAAATCCGGCGGGAGCCGGATCTGGCGGAGGCGGTGGGACTCGAACCCACAAGGGCCATGAGGCCCACCGGTTTTCGAGACCGGCTCCTTACCAGTTCGGACACGCCTCCCCAGCGGATTATTATACTATAGATTCTCATAGAATCCCTTAGGATTCAATTCCGGAAAGTCACCCATTGAGTGAAGAAATCTTCTCGCATCAACACATAGATGACATTTTCCAGTGTACCCACCAGGTGGTTCTTTAAAACCATACTTTTCAGCAAATTTCATCAAACCATAAGGGCCTTCGCTTACCAGTATCTTTACGAGAGGTAAGTTATCGAGAGAAAATTTTTCGTAGAACCTTTCAAGGTTCCTTGCATCCCCAAGAGATATCCCGCCACAGAAATAGGGGACATAGTTCCCATATGGGTCGATATGGGCATGTTGCGATTCCAAGATTTCGAAGTAGCAGTTTTCCCTCCTAAAATAAACAGCAGGATATCTTTTCCAAAGGTGTCCTAACTCGAATCCTGATCTTCCACCTGGTATGATGCTGTAACCTCTCCAGAAAATGTATCCTGTATTCCTTTCACCAAAAAGATCTATCCATCTCTCAATGGGGATAGTCTCTTTCGTGGATATTTTCGATATCAAATCCACGAAATGTTCCATATACACTATCGTGTTCTCCTTTCCAAAAACTTCCCATCCCACTCTTATGGCTAACAGCGTCCGTTCAAGAGGAATACGCTCTGAATGAAAGGGAGAACAGCTTATGAAAATCCTTTTAAGCCCTGCCTTTTTCAAAAGCGAAAACTTTTCCCTCACATCGTCCTCATTCACACACCAGCTCGCATTCGTTTCCACATAATTTGCATAAAGTCCCAATTTCGATGCCGTTTTCACAGCTTCATGCAGAAGTGGGAAGTTCAAAAAAGGCTCTCCGCCAGCAAAATGAATACCATGGAAGAGAATGTTTTTGAATGGATCCGGTCTATAGTTTTTCCATATGTTCTTTAAACTAACGAGAATCGATTCCACGATCTCTTTGCTCATGAAATCTTTCCAATCAGGACTGCATGCGTACAGACAGTGACGGCAGCGTGATGAACATTTGTAGGTGAGTATGATACCAACAGAGTCAATCTTCTTCAATTTCAACCCTCCATTGTGATCGTCTCATTCGCAATTATATTTCAATTTCACCAGCAAGTCGATGATTCGTATAATGAACGATAGGGGTGATATCTTTGATAATAAAAAATGCTTTGTTCTGGAAAGAAGGTGATTTCGTAAGGGGAGATCTCTACATAGACAAGGGTGTTTTCTCTCGAAAAGCAGAAGGCGAAATTCTGAATTTATCAGGATACTACATCATGCCAGGTTTTGTGGACTCGCACGCTCACGTACTCGGTACAGGCTTGAAGAAGATAGGAATAGATTTCAGTGATGTTGAAGATAAAAATACTTTCCTGGAGAGAATAAAAGACTCGAAACTTCCCATAATTTTCGGAAGGCAGTGGGATGATAGAAAGTTTTTTCCAAACGACGAGACCCTAGATAGTGTGGGAAAACCGTTGGTCATGATAAGAAAATGTGGTCATATGGCACTTCTCAATAGAAAAGCCATGGAACTTTTCGATATTGAAGAAAGGATCGTAAAAGAAGAAAAACTTCAGAAGATCTGGGAGAAAATCACACCGATGTTTCTGGATGAAGCTTTTTCATTGGGAGAGGAAGAATTTTTGAAGCATGGTGTGACGTTCGTCCACAGCGACGATATGTACGGGATAGGGTATGAAGAACTCGTAGAAGTTTTGAAAAAATCCAGAATCAGAATCTTTGAAAAATTAAGACTCTCTGTGGACGATTTGAATCCAGAATTTTTCAAGCAGTTGTCAGACAGGGTGACAGTAAAGGGTGTGAAGATCTTCATGGATGGATCTCTAGGGGCCAAAACAGCCTATATATCTGGCAGATACGAGGATGGTAGTAACGGTATAAAGCTTTTAGATGATGAGACTGTAAAACGATACTTGAAATTCTGCGATGAGCACGAGATACTTCTTAACATTCACGCGATAGGTGATCTGGCAGTTCATGATATGTTGAATTTTTTGAAGGATCATCCTGGTCATAGAATCATTCACTCGCAATTCATGCTTGAAGAAGATATGCTTTATGCAAAATACGCATCTTTTTCCGTTCAACCTCATTTCTTCTATGAAGATCAAGAACTTTTGAAGGGCTTGCAAATAAAAGGATTGAAGTATCCTTTTCTGGAAATGTATGAGAACGGTGTAGACATCTCATTCTCATCTGATTCTCCTGTATCTCCTTGTGATCCCAAATACGTTCTGGAACATGCTCTGAAAATGGGGTTCGACCTTACAACTTCTATACATCTTTACACGAATACAGGGGCAAGACAGGTCAATATGAAAACAGGCAAGATAGAGGAAGGATTTAAAGCGGATTTTGTTGTTTACGAGAGGAATCCTTTGAAACTCGATGAAGATCCTGTGATGGTATTCGTGAACGGGGAGATCGTTTGGGAAAAATAAATGGAGCAGGCGGTGGGACTCGAACCCACACCCTCCGCCTTACCAAGGCGGCGCTCCACCTCTTGAAGCTACGCCTGCTCCTCTG
>CAZANP010000014.1:0-36562 GCA_964486555.1 uncultured Thermotoga sp.
GTTAATGGTTCACGAGATCAACTTTTCAAGAATTCCATGAGCCATTTTGCACTATCCTTCAGATATCTTTTCTGTGTTTTGTAATCCACGTAGACTATGCCGAAACGTTTTGAGTATCCATAGGACCATTCGAAGTTATCCATCAGCGACCATATGAAGTAGCCTTTTAAGTTCACTCCATCCTTTATAGCTTTGAGGGCACTTTCGAAATGTTTTTTCAGATAATCTATTCTGTAATCATCATGAACTTCTCCATCTACAAGGACATCTGGTCCTGCCATACCGTTTTCCGTGATGTAAAGTGTTTTGTTGTACCTTCTGTGAAGCTCCATTAGCATATCGTACAAACCTTTTGGATATATCTCCCATCCCATCTCCGTCTTTGGAAGATCCCCCTCAACGTTTTTGTATCCAGGGAACTCCGGAGAATACGCTATGAGTTGCCTGGTGTAGTAATTCACACCGAAGAAATCTACAGGTTGAGATATCGTATTCAGATCCTCTTCAGCAAAATCTAGATCAAATTTTTCAAATAGTTCTTTGATACTCTCAGGATACTCTCCTCTTGCTACAGGATCGTGGAAGAACCAGTTGACGATGTCATCTACCATCTTCGAAGCTCTCACATCTTTTTCATCATCGCTAGCTGGTTCCACCTTGCTCACGACGTTGGTTATTCCTATGAAACCGTCTTTCACGATTTCTCTAAAAACCCTAACTGCTCGACCATGAGACAGCAAAAGGTTATGAGCAGCGATGAGAGCTTCACGTAAATCCTTATGACCCGGTGCGTGTATTCCCATGTAGTACCCGAGAAAAGCCACACACCATGGCTCGTTGAGTGTTATCCAGTGTTTGACCCTATCACCGAGTTTTTCAAAAACGTATGCTGAGTATTCCTCAAAATAATTTGGAATATCAGGATCTATCCACCCACCGTTTTTCTCGTACAACACTTGGGGAAGATCCCAGTGATAGAGCGTTATGAAAGGAACGATATCGTTCTTCAAAAGTTCATCAACGAGACGCTGATAGAAATCCATCCCTTTTTCATTTTTCGTTTTTCCATCCGGCATGACTCGTGGCCAACTAATCGAAAACCTGTAGGCGTCTAAACCGATCCTCTTCATGAGTTCCACATCTTCTTTGTATCTGTGGTAATGATCACATGCTACATCCCCTGTGTCGCCGTTGAGAATCTTTCCAGGGGTATGACTGAAAACATCCCATATGGACGGACCTTTACCATCTTCGTTCCATGCTCCTTCGATTTGATACGCCGCTGTCGCTACTCCAAACAGAAAATCCTTTGGAAAGTCGCTTCTTTTCATACTTTCTCCTCCTCTAAAGTATTGATTTTTCTTTCAGAAAATCTATTACATCTTCATCTATCTTTAAGAACGCTCCTATCAGATCGTTAAGGATCTTCCAGATCTCCACAAGGGTTTTCTCAGGTTCATCACTCATGACCAAAGCATCGGTTATCTTTGAAAGATCCCACTTTTCTATCTTGGGAATGCTTTTACACCATTTTTCGAAGTTTTCCTCTAAAAATCTCTGAGACAGTTCGTCAGTCTCTTTTAAGTCATCGAAAAAACCTTTTAAAATCTCAAAGTCCCTTGAAGGATTCACTATTATCTCGAAGAGAGTTGTATTTTCCGCTTCATAAGAATGCTTGGAGGCAATGGATTTAACGATAACGCTGAAAGCTCTCGAGAGAACGTGCTTGCCCCAAGTTCTTTTGAGCATGTCTTGCACTTTGAAGAAGAAACTCGAATCTACAAGAACGAAGAAGGATAAGTCGTCCGAGAAACCTGGATTCACGGTTATGAAATTTCCCTTGAGCTCTTTCCCCTCTACAGCTATCAGATTTAACATGTTGAAAAGGGATACAGCTTCATTCTTGGGCAATTTTTTCACACCGAATTCTTCAAAAATTTCCAGCTGATCCAAAAAATCCTGGATGTTCTCGGTTCTTGTGAAGATTTTCATCTTTCTATCCGTTATTTTCTCTATCCCTTCCAAGATCTCGGCATCACTTTCTTCCTTGAAATCCGAATAAATCATCGAACCGTGAAAATCCAGGAAAAAGTCGTTATCTATCTTTATGAGGCAAGGAGCTCTGTACTCAGAGATCTCGGAGATATCAAAAGAATTATCAAAAATTAAGAAAATCTTTTCCATGAAAACACACCTCCAAAGGGGGGTACGAGGTGATATAATTCCAGATAAGATTTTATCATCGTTTTGGGCTCCGATCTCCATATGGGGGGATTCTTTTGAGGATAAAGGATTTTTTCAAGGAGGGAACTCCCACTGCTATTCTTGCTGTAGGACAGCTCGGAACCATCCACGCTAAGACAACTTACGGTCTTCTGAGACACAGCAGGGTCTTAAAACCCGTATGTGTCATAGCAGAGCAGGTGGGGGAGGATCTGGAGAAATTTGTAAAACCAGTCAGATACAAAGTTCCAATAGTTAAAGATATCGATACAGCTTTTTCTATGGGAGCTGAAGTTCTAACACTCGGAATATCGAATCCAGGGGGGTTTTTGGACGAAAAGTTGAAACCCTATATAAGAGAAGCGATAGAAAAAGGTATGGATGTACTTTCAGGTCTCCATGTGAAAATATCCCAGATAGAGGAGTTCAAGGAACTAGCTGATAGGAGAGGTGTCAGGATAATCGACGTGAGGATTCCCCCCAAGGAGTTGAAGGTGCTAAGAGGCGACCTCTACAAACGTAAAGCGAAGGTGATATGTGTTCTTGGAACAGATTGCGTTGTTGGTAAAAGAACAACGGCTGTTCAACTCTGGGAAAGGGTGTTGGAGAGAGGTTTAAAAGCGGGATTCATAGCGACTGGACAGACTGGGATAATAATAGGAGCAGATGAGGGAATAGTGCTCGATGCCGTTCCTTCTGATTTCGTCTCCGGTGTCATGGAAAACATGGTAGTGAAACTTGATAGAGAAGGGAAAGAATACATATTTGTGGAAGGACAAGGATCTTTACTCCATCCAGCCTATGGGCAGGTGACACTGGGCATAATCCACGGTTCAAAACCAGATTTCATCGTAATGGTTCACGATCCTGATCGCAAGGGATTCGATTCCTTCCCAGATATTCCCTTCCAACCATGTCTTGAAAAGGAAATAGAGCTTGCTGAAACATTCTCAAGGGGAGGGAAGGTCATAGCGGTCTCCGTTATAGGAAAAGGAAGTAAAAATGTGAAGACGAACCTTCCCGTATTCGACCCCTTCGATGAAGAAGATCTCGATTTTGTGATAGATGAGATTTTAAGGAGGGATGAATGATGGGATATGTGGTAAAAGATGTTGTCATCGAGGAGAAGGAATACGAGTACGTAAAGCCCTTCAGCATTTCACTCGGAACTCATTTCAAGGAGAAAAACGTGGAGATCAAACTGATTCTGGATGACGGAACAGAGGGCTTGGGAGAAGCATCACCTTCTTTTTTCATCTCTGGGGAAACCGGGGAAATTTTGATGGGAATCTCTGAGAAAGTCAGGGATATTCTGATGGGAAGGGATGTTAGAAGTTACAGGAAGATATGGGAAGATTTGGAAGCTCTGAAAGCAACCCCCGCCATAAAAGCAGGAGCTCAGTTTGCAGTTTTGGATGCTCTATGTAAAAAACTCGATATACCACCTTATCAATTCCTGGGAGGAGAAAGAGATGAGATAGAAACCGACAAAACTATCGGCATAGGAAAACTGGATGAGATGGTTGAGGAAGCGAAAGAGATAGGAAAAGAAGGTTTCAGGGTCATCAAAGTCAAAGTTGGAACCTCAGTCGAAGAGGATGTGGAAAAAGTTGTTAGAATTCAGGAGGCTGTTCCCGACGTTGAACTCGTTGTGGACGCCAATCAGGGTTACAAACCCAAAGAAGCTGTGGCTTTCGCAAGGGAAATTTACAAAGAAGGAGTAAAAGTTAAACTATTCGAACAACCTGTTCTGAAGTGGGATATCGAGGGATTGAGATTTGTCAGATACAACTGCCCCTATCCTGTAGCAGCAGATGAGAGCGTTTTCACAAGATACGACGCTTACAGGCTTGTGAAAGAAGATTGTGTTGACTATATAAACATAAAACTCATGAAATCTGGCCTTCTCGAAGCTTTAGCTATAGTCGAAATAGCGAAATCTGCAAACGTTAAGTTGATGATAGGTTGTATGGGAGAGACCAGCCTTGGGATAAGCCAGAGCGCTCATTTTGCAGGAGGTTTGGGGGCTTTCTCACATCACGATCTTGACTCTCATCTTTTGATAAAAGAGAAGGAATTCAGAGGTAGATTCAAACAGGAAGGCCCCATGTTGAAGCTCTATTAATCGATCTTCTTTCCGCATTCGAGGAGAACACCGTATTTGAGGGGAACGTCTATACTATTCGGCCTCATTTTGAAGAGGTCCAGAAGAGTGCCTTCAAACGAAACGTTCCCATTTTCGAGGAGAATAGCTTCATCGATACCTTCCACATATTCAAGATCGTGCGTCACCAGGATTATCCCCTTACCTTCTTTTTTCAGTTGTTTTATTACTTCCATAATTTCCTTCTTGGATTCAGGATCCAACATGGAAGTGGGTTCATCCAAAGCCAGAAAATCTGGTGACATCGCTAGGATAGACGCTATGGCGAGTCTCTGCTTTTGACCTCCTGAGAGATTCAGGGGATCTTCTTTTTTGAGATCTGAAAGACCAACAACCGATAAAGCCCATTCCACTCTTTCCACCATCTTACTTCTTGGAAGTCCCATGTTTTCAAGGGCAAAGGCAACATCCTCTTCAACGGTGGATCCAACGATTTGAGAAGATGGTACCTGAAAAACATATCCCACTCTTTTCCTGAGTTCCCATACATCCTTCACTGGTTCATCGTTTATCAAGATTTCTCCCTTTGAAGGTCTCAAAATCCCTGACATTATCTTGAGAAAAGTTGATTTCCCTGAACCGTTCTCACCTAAGATTAAGTACATTCTGCCACTTTCGAACTCTAAGGAAACATCCTTTAACACCCAGGTGGTATCATATTTAAACCATACATTCAGAAAAGAGACTTTCATTTCTCCTCAACAGCTCCTTTAACGGATCTGTATATTCTAATTCCCCCCTCCTTCCACACATCCTCAACGTTCCCAAAAACCTCCTCCATGTATCCTTTTATCCTTTTTCCTCCCTTATTGTGATACGCTACCATCTGGAGGCTTCCTCCATCGTTCAGATGATCAGGGGCATCTTCAATTATTTTCATCCATACCTTCTTTCCAGCAACTATAGGTGGATTACAGACTATCATATCGAACTTCATATCTTTCCATGGTTCGTAGAGATCTCCCCATCTTATATCCACATCGACGTTGTTATCTTTTGCGTTGATCTTTGCGAATTCCACCGCTCTTTTGTTTATATCACTCATGAAAACCTTCATCCTCGGGTATTCTTTCTTCACGACAATACCTATAACACCGTAACCACATCCAAGATCCAGTAAACTCTCCCCATGGACCACCATGTGGTCGAGCAATATCTTAGTGGCTTTATCTATCCTTCCGTATGAGTAAACCCCTGAAGGGGTTTTGAAGAGATACTCATGCCCATTTTTCAAAACGAGCTTTGCTACTTTCACCTTCAACTTGGAAGTTGGTTCGACCGTATAGTAATGTTCGAATTTTTTCTTCTCCGTGTCGTTCACCTCCTTTTGAGTTTCAGGTCATAAGTGTTCGGATCTGGCCAATCGAAGGAAACCTCGATATTTTTCTTAACCTTCTTTCTCAGGAGTCTCAAGTTTTCCGAATTCAAATACCCTGAAAGGTTCCTGTGAACCCTTATGAAAAAGGAAATGGTGTTATCATCCTCAGAGAACTTCCTCAGCTCGTTTTCCAATCTATCACGAATTATTTTGGGAGATAAGACCTTCCCCGTTCCTCCACACACTGGACACTTCGTAAACATCTTGATATCGTGAGGAGGAGAAGTTCTCTTCCTTGTCATCTCAAGAAGACCCAATCTGGTGAAACCGAGCACTTCTGTCTTTGCTTTGTCCTTCAGTAACTCTTTTTTCAGTGTTTCAAGGACCTTTCTCCTATCGTCTTCGTATTCCATCGTTATGAAATCTATTATTATGATTCCTCCTATGTTCCTCAATCTCATCTGCCTGCATATTTCCTTCGCAGCTTCCAGATTGATGTTCAAGGACAATTCCCTCTGATCTTTAGCTTCTATGTAAGCTGATGAGTTGACATCTATCACTGTCATGGCTTCCGTCACTTCTATAACGATACTTCCACCGTTTTCCAAATCCACAACTTTAGAATTCAACTCCTTCAATTTATCGTAGATGCCGTATTCATCGAATACGTCTCCCCCAGCGAGGTTAACGGAGGGTCTTTTTGGCATTTTTGATATATACGAAGAAATTTTTTCGAACGCTTTTAAGTCGTTCACTACAACTTCATTCACACTTCCATCTAATCTTTCCCTCAGGATGAAATCGAGTGTTTCTGGTTCCTCCCTCAGTATCTTTGGTTTCCTTGACCTCTTGAATTTCTTCAGGATATCTTCCCATTCTCTTTTCATTTCTTCATACTCTTCCAATATCTCTGATTCTCCCACACCCTCAGAAGCAGTTCTTAGGACGACACCGTAACCTTCCTTCAAGAGGTTTTTCAGTATATTTTTCAACCTGTTCCTTTCATCCTTATCAACGATCTTTTTCGAAATGCCTTTAGCTTTGGACAGAGGAAAGAAAACAAGAAAATGGCCCGCCAGGCTCAGTTTGGTTGTAACCTGGGGGCCTTTATTTCCAACCGCATCCTTTTTGACCTGAACCAGTATCTTATCACCTTCTGTGATTTTTTTCCCACCCAATATGGTATCTATGTAAGTTTTCGTCAGATCCCTCAATCGCAAGAAAGCGTTTTTCCCTTTACCGATATTGACGAACGCTGCATCTAGCGCAGGAACGATCTTTTCAACCTTTCCAAGATATATGTTCCCTCTTATGCTTTCGATCTCTTCTGAGAAAACCTCGTACAACCTTCCATCTTCAAGAATGGCACCGGAGACGTTCTCTCCAGACACGTTTATTAGAAGTTGCTTTATAACCCTCACCTCTTTTATTCATAAAATTCTATGAGTCCGTATTTCTTTTCATCCTTGCGGAACAAGAGATTTATTTCCCCTGTGTCTATATTCCTGAAAACCAAAAACATGTGATCCATCGTTTCCATCTGAAGAAGGGCTTCTTCGAGATCCATTTGAAGTAGAGGAAGCCTTTTCTCAGAAACGATTTTATCCTCTTCCTCCTCGGCTTTGACTTCGTTCAACATGGATTCAGCGAGTCCCCGAACACCACTTTTGTGTCTCACCCTCATCTTGTCTTTCGCTTTTTTAACTCTCTTTTCAAGAGCATCGGATACGAAATCTATCGCAGTGTAAACATCGGAGTTTCTCTCCTCTACATTTATCATCTCTCCTCTCATGTTAAGAATGATCTTTACAACGTAATTTTCTGCATCTTTTTCGATTCTAATTTCCATGGACGTTACATCGTCCTCCCTTAAAACTCTGTCCACTTTCTCAAGCCTTCTGTCTATATAGGCTTTCATGGCGTCGCTGAGTTCAAATCCTCTGGTTATGACTCTGTATTCCACAAAGATCCCTCCTCACTTTTTCACCTTCTGGGATAATCTCTCGACTCTTTCCTTTGCCCTCATGAACCTGTGAGGATCTAAATCCTCTTTCTTACCAGCCTCTTCCGTCAGTATCACAACCTCCTTTCCGTCACACGAAAGGATTCCACCAGCAACCTCTATCTCCTCAACATCACCATCACTGACTATCTTCACCTTACTGACAGCGAGACACGTTATTATAGGTGCCCTTCTTGGAAGGACCCCCATGGAACCTTCTGGCGTTCTGAAACTTACAAGGTAAGCCTCCTTCTCCAGAACCTTCCCATACGGTGTCAGGATCTTAACCAGCACAGAAAACACCTCACACTTTCAGGCCTTGTTTGATCTTTTCTGCTTTCTCGACAGCTTCTTCTATGGTACCAACCATATAGAAGGCTTGTTCTGGAAGATCATCATGCTTTCCTTCGAGTATCTCCTTGAATCCTCTTATCGTTTCCTTTATTGGAACGTATTTTCCAGGGCGTCCTGTAAACCTCTCAGCCACGAAGAACGGTTGACTCAAGAACCTCTGTATTTTTCTCGCTCTCTGGACTATGAGTTTGTCCTCTTCAGACAGCTCTTCCATACCAAGAATCGCTATGATATCTTGAAGGTCTTTGTATCTTTGCAAAACTTCCTGGACTCCCCTTGCCACCTGATAATGCTCCCAACCAACGATCGCAGGATCCAGCATCTTCGAGGATGAATCAAGGGGATCAACTGCTGGATAAAGCCCTAGCTCTGCTATTCTTCTTGAAAGGACAACAGTTGCATCCAGGTGTGAGAAAGTTGTTGCCGGTGCTGGATCCGTTATGTCATCAGCTGGAACGTATATAGCCTGCACTGAGGTTATAGATCCTCTTTTAGTTGATGTTATCCTCTCTTGAAGCTCTCCCATATCCGTTGAAAGTGTTGGCTGGTAACCAACAGCAGAAGGCATTCTTCCGAGAAGAGCGGAAACCTCACTACCCGCTTGCACGAACCTGAATATGTTGTCTATGAATAGAAGAACGTCCCTTCCTTCAACATCTCTGAAATATTCGGCTATCGTCAGAGCCGTTAAAGCGACCCTGAATCTTGCTCCCGGTGGTTCGTTCATCTGTCCGAAAACAAGAACCGTGTTGTTAAGAACACCGGCCTCCTGCATTTCGAGCCACAGTTCATTACCTTCCCTGGTTCTTTCCCCGACACCCGCAAACATCGAGAAACCATGGTGCTCTATAGCGATATTCCTTATGAGCTCCATAACCAGGACTGTTTTACCAACCCCTGCTCCTCCGAAGAAACCGATTTTTCCACCCTTTGGGAAAGGTGCTAGAAGATCTATCACCTTTATACCGGTCTCAAGAATCTCTATTTCCGTACTTTGCTCGGTTATCTTCGGAGCAGGTCTGTGTATAGGCCACCAGTCCTCAGCTTCGATCTCGCCTTTCTCATCTATCGGCTCACCTATAACATTCAACATCCTACCAAGCACGCTTCTTCCAACAGGAGCCTTTATGGGCTCACCTGTATCAATCACTTCAAGTCCTCTCATGAGACCATCCGTTGAATCCATGGCAACTGTTCTCACTATGTTATCACCCAAAAGTTGTTCGACCTCGAGTACCAGCTTCTGATTGGTCTGTGGATTTATTACCTCAAGAGCGTTGAATATATCTGGAAGCTCACCTTCAGGAAACCTGACATCCACAACTGGGCCTATTACTCTCACTATCTGTCCTTTAGTTCCTTTCGCCATATTCTCTCACCTCACTCTTCCGCTTCTTTCAGGGCTTCCGCTCCCGTGACTATCTCTATTATTTCTTGGGTTATCGACGCTTGCCTGGCTTTGTTGTACTCAAGAGTCAACCTCCTTATGACATCTTGTGCGTTATCTGTGGCGTTTCTCATGGCGTTTTCCCTCGCATAGAACTCACTTATCTTGGATTCAAACATGTAGTTCAGGATTTTTGTTGAGAGGTAAAAATGGAGAAACCTTTCAGTGAGAGCATCGAGCTCTGGTTCAAATTCCAAGTTTTCATTACCCTCCATTTTCTCAAGAGGAACTATTCTTTCAGCTCTTGGTCTTTGAATCAAGGCGTTTATGAATTTCCCATACACCACGTAGACCTCTCCAGATTCCCCTTTGAGGAAATCTACTATGTCATCGACAATGTAACTCGCCTTCCCAAAATCTGGAATGTCGTAGAATCTATCGTACGATCTGAAAATATCCATCTTTTTCGAAAAATAACTTATGGATTTGTTCCCAATTGCTATCAAAGATCCTCCATCTTCCAACAGTTTATCCGCCTCTTTTATTATCTCACTGTTGAAGGCTCCACAAAGTCCTAGATCTCCTGTTATGACCACAACGAGTCTTTTTGAGCCTTCCTCAAAAAATGGATGTTCGATAGAAGAGATGGGTAATTTTCTCCAGAGGTTTTCAACCTCTTCGTGAAATTCACGAAATTTTCTGTATTCCCTTTCGATTTTTCTCACCTTAGCTCTTGCGACCATCTCCATGGCTCTTGTTATCTTCATCAAAGATTTCGTCGCGTTTATCCTTCTTCTGATCGTTAGGAGTCTTCCTCTGCTCATCCCTCATCACACCCTGAACTCTTTTTTGAATTCCTCAAGGGCATCTTTCAATTTCTTCTCGGTATCTTCCGTTATTTCCTTTCTATTCCTTATATCTTCCAGCACATCTCCGTGTTTTTCCCTCATGAACCTCAGAAAGTCTCTCTCAAACCTTTTAACAGCTTCCAAAGGTAAGTCATCGAGATACCCATTGATACCAGCATACAGGACCACCACCTGTTCCTCAACAGGCATAGGATTGTACTGTTCCTGCTTCAAAAGTTCGGTCAAATGCTGCCCTCTGACTATTTGAGCTCTTGTTGCAGGGTCAAGTTCTGTGGCGAATTGAGCGAAGGTCTCTAGTTCTCTAAATTGGGCTAGATCCAGTCTCAACATACCTGCCACCTGTTTCATAGCCTTTATTTGAGCAGCTCCTCCAACCCTCGAGACCGAAAGCCCGACGTTTATAGCAGGCCTTATACCGGCATAGAATAGACCCGGTTCCAGATATATCTGTCCATCTGTTATCGATATCACGTTCGTTGGTATGTAAGCCGAGATATCGTTTGCTTGTGTTTCAATGATTGGAAGAGCTGTCAACGATCCTCCTCCCATCTCGTCACTGAGTCTTGCAGCCCTCTCGAGGAGTCTCGAGTGAAGGTAGAATATGTCCCCTGGGTAAGCTTCTCTTCCAGGCGGCCTTCTGAGAAGGAGTGATAACTGTCTGTAAGCGACAGCGTGTTTCGACAAATCGTCATAGACAACTAAGGCGTCTCTTCCCGTGTACATGAAGTACTCTCCCATCGCACACCCTGCATACGGTGCAAGATATTGGAGTGCCGCAGGGTCCGATGCCGTCGCCACGACAACGGTGGTGTGTTCCATCGCCCCGTATTGTTCCAATTTATCTATGATCCTTGCAACGGCGGATGCTTTCTGTCCTATTGAAACGTATATACAGTAAACCCCTTGATCCTTCTGATTTATTATCGTGTCTATGACGATAGCGGTTTTTCCCGTTTGTCTGTCTCCTATGATCAATTCCCTTTGGCCTCTTCCTATGGGTATCAAAGCATCTATCGCCTTTATTCCAGTCTGAAGTGGAGTGTTGACGGGCCTTCTGTATATGACACCAGGAGCTTTTATATCGATCCTTCTCGTGTGTTTTGCCTCTATCGGGCCTTTACCATCTAGAGGCTCTCCCAAAGGGTTCACAACCCTTCCTAGAAGTTCCTCACCTACGGGAACTTCTATGATCCTTTTCAATCTTCTTACCGTGTGACCTTCTTTTATGTCCGTATATTCTCCCAATATGATCACACCTATGTTGTCTTCTTCCAGATTGAACGCAAGACCCCTAACGCCGGTCTCAACGAATTCCACGAGCTCATTTGCCATGACTTTGTTCAGCCCATAGACTCTGGCTATACCATCTCCAACCTGAACGACCTTTCCGGTATCTTCAAGCTCTATTTCCTCTTTGTAACTTTCAATTCTGGATTCCAAAATCTTTGTTAACTCTCCAGGGTTTATCCTCAAGATCTCTCACCCCTTTCGAACACATCCCTTGCTATCCTTTTGAGTCTTCCTTTCACCGTTAAATCCATGGTGTACCCCTCGAATTCGATCACAGCTCCTGCCACCAGCTCGGGGTCGATCGTTGTTGCGAAAACGGGATCGAGAAGGGAATACTTCTTAACGAACTTCCTCAGAAGTTCTTTTTCCTCCTCATCCAGAGGGTGAGCGACTGTTAAATGAACCGGGACCTTTCTCTCAGATTCTATTTTCATATCTTTGAAGTACTCAACGATCAATGGCAAATATTTCTGTCTCTTCTTTTCAAAAAGGATCTCGAGAAAATTGAAAAAGGCTTCTTCAATCTCTATACCAAAACTATCAAAAACTTCTCTCATGACCTCCACTTTTCTCTCCGGCAATATCGTGGGATCGTTGAAGAATCCCATCATCCTTTTGTATACCTCAAGAGAATTCCTCAGATACTCGAGGAACTCCTCTTCTTTACCCCTAGATATAGCGACGTTCAACAAGGCTCTTGCGTATCTTCCAGCTATTGGAGAGTACCTCATTTCTCCTCGATCTCCCTCTCCAGCATCTTTATGAGATATTCTTTCTTGGCTTTCTCATCTAAAATCCCAGAGAGTATCTTCATCGCCAGTGTTACGGCAAGCTCTCCCGCTCTTCTTCTCAAATCTTCCATAGCCCTGACCATCTCCATTTCAACCTGTCTCTTACCAGATTCTATGATCCTTTGAGCTTCCACCTTCGCCTTCTCCCTTGCTTCACTTATTATCATCTCTGCTTCTTTCTCTGCTCTCTCTACAATACTCTGGGCTCTTTTTGAAGCCTCTTCCAATTCCTTCTCCGCCTTTTTCTTCAGCTCCTCTGCCTCTTTTCTCAAATTCTCAGCGTTCTTGATCTCTCCTTCTATCTTCTCTTTCCTCTTATCCATCATCTCAAGAAAGGGTTTATACAGGAACTTGTTTAAAAAGTAAACAAGGAGCCCGAACGTCATGAGCATAATGACGGAAGTCCAGTTGAACTCTAAAAGTCCCATATGGGTCTCCTCCTCACGCAGTCAGAAGGATCATGAAAGCTATCAGAAGAGAGTAGATACCTGTTGTTTCTGCCACAGCGTCTGCAAGAAGCATCCTCGTTGTTATGGTTCCTACCATCTCAGGCTGTCTCGCCATAGCATCCATAGCGTGAGCTCCGATGTTACCTTCTCCCATACCAGGGCCTATAGCTCCGAGCCCCATGCACAAACCTGCTCCAAGAAATTTTCCGAGCATAGCCAACCCTTGTCCCACTTCCGTTATCTGTTCGATACCCACAAGTATCCCTCCTTTTCAAGAAAGTTGTGAACTGATGTAAGCTATAGCAAGTATAGTGAAGACGAAGGCTTGAATCAATCCCACGAATATCCCAAAGAATCCCCAAAAGACGATTGGTAAGAAGAAGTACTTCACCAGATAGGATAAGATGTAAACGAGGATAGCTCCTCCTGCGATGTTTCCAAACAACCTCAAAGAATGGGAAATAGGTTTTGCAAGCTCTCCTATTATGTTTAGCGGGAGCATTATTGGGCTTGGATCTATCCAG
Organism: uncultured Thermotoga sp.; assembly: GCA_964486555.1. Taxonomy (GTDB): domain Bacteria; phylum Thermotogota; class Thermotogae; order Thermotogales; family Thermotogaceae; genus 4484-232. The sequence continues at coordinate 13,372 of CAZANP010000014.1, forward strand.
CTTTTCAACCACGCTTTAAAACCCTTTGACTTTATTGCGAACACATGGCTTATGATCAAGACCATCAACGCGTACGTTAGATTCGTGTTTAGATCAGCAGTTGGCGCTGGCCATATGTCCGAAAATAGAGTGATCTTCTCTATCGTTCCATCTTCATACCCCACGACGTTTATTCCTGGAACTGTACCTCCTATGAGGTTGGAAAGGCTTATGAACAGAAAGAGTGTCATTGCCAGAACGAACGTAGGGCGTACCAGCTTGGGATCGGGTATGGCTTCCTCGACGATTTCATAAACGAATTCCATGAGGTACTCAAAGAACGATTGCTTCCTATCCGGTATCAACTTGAAATTCTTTCCTACCCTGTAAGCTATCACGATGAGTATCAGAGCAATAACTAAACCCATGATAACGGTCATGGGATTTATTCGAAAACCACCTATACTGATGATCCATCTTCTTCCAAGATTTTTGAAAGCCTCGCTCATAGGAGTCTTACTAAGTTCTTTCATGTTGATTATTCCAACCACAACGTAGGCTATTATGAAAAGAATCAGCAATATTTTCTCCCTTTTGGAGAACTTCAATCAAGCCACCTCCCAGCCACATACGCTGCTATCTTCAGATTCATGAGTCCCAGGAAAGCTCCTATAAGATTCGTTAGAGATATGAGGCCAGATACCAGCAGAACAAACGCACTCATAGAGTATCTTCCTAAAAATCCCTTCAACCACCCTTTTGTAGATTTCCTTTTCACCATTTCATTGATATCATACCACAGTGAAAACAAGTTAACTAAAGCGCCTCCTGTCCCTATGAGGACACCCACGCTTTCGGGAAAACCATACATTAGTAGGAAAAACAGAAACTCACCTGTCCCCAATATCACTATCGTTTTTATTAGAACCCTTATTGGTTTTATCCATTCGATCATATCGCTCCACTTCTTTCAAAAGCATCCTGAAACCGTTGTAGAATCCTGAAAAGATCCCCAGAAGTAGAAATACCACCAGTAAAACTCTATTATTGAATGTCCATTTATCCAAATAGTAACCTATCAATGCACCGACAACTATGTTAGCTAGAAGCGTCGCTATGAAGTTCACAACCATGTTGTATTTTCCAAAATCCTTGAGCCCTTTTATCATAACCATCATTCCTTTATGATCAAACAGACATCCACATCGTTTTCTTTGAAAAGTGCTAGTGGAAGTTTCAGAATCTTTCCTTCTGTTTTCATTTTCAGATCCTTCCCAGATATCACCGTAGGGGGTGTTACATCCGTGCTGAAACCAAGTTTTTCCAGATTCATGGTCAATTTCCCAACTGTCATATTGCCAAGCTCACCGAAAGCACTCAAGGCGATTTCATCGAGCTGGTTGTACTCCATACCCATCATTGCTGAAACAACTTTCAAACCAGTTTCATTTGAAAACGTATATATGAGATTCCCATCCACATCTCCCGTTATTCCCAGAATGGTTACTATCGAATGATCTGGTGTGAGTTTCTGAACTATCGATGGTTTTCCAAGTTTTGGGTTCACTTTCAAGGTGTTCTTCAACGTTGACACCACCGAATCTATGAAAGCGTTCACGATCCTCGCATCCATATTTCTCCCCCTCTCATTCCCAGTGTTTACCAACACTCACGTCGATTTCAAGGGGAACTGAGAGTTTCACGACGTTCTCCATCTTATCTTTCACCATTTCAACAAGATCATCCTTCTCCTCGTCAGGAACCTCAAAAACGAGTTCATCATGTACCTGTATTATCATTTTAGATTTCATCTTCCTTTTCCTGAGTTCTTTATGGATCTCTATCATGGCCAATTTCATTATATCCGCTGCTGTTCCTTGAATGGGAGTATTTATCGCAATTCTCTCACCTTCACCCTGCACATTTCTGTCACGGGATTTCAACTGAGGTATATCCCTCTTTCTCCCAAACAACGTTCTGACAAAGCCTTTTGATCTTGCTTCACTCACCACTTTTTGTATGAACTCTCTCACCTTGGGATAGAGGTTGAAGTAACTCGTTATCATCTTTTCCGCTTCTTTAACAGGTACCTTTAACCTCATGGCCAATCCATACGGTGTAACACCATATATTATCGAGAAATTCACCATCTTTCCGACTCTTCTCATGGAACTGGTCACTTTATCGATAGGAACACCAAATATCTTCGAAGCCGTTAAAGAATGTATATCCTCCTTGGTTTCGAAAGCTTTGAGAAGATTTTCATCTTTACTGAAATGAGCAAGAACCCTGAGCTCTATCTGCGAATAATCTGCACTGATGATCCACCAGTTGGGATCCTGAGGAACGATGGCTTTTCTTATCTCCTTACCTTCATCGTTTCTCGTTGGAAGATTTTGAAGGTTCGGATCACTGCTGCTCAACCTGCCAGTTGCGGTTCCCGTTTGATGGAAAGAAGCATGAATCCTTTTAGTCTTTGGATTGACCAGTTTTGGTAAAGCATCTATATAAGTGGACTTCAATTTCTGATATTTTCTGTATTCCAGAATCCATCTCACGATCTCGTGTTCCATGGCCAGTTCTTCCAGAACGTCAACACTTGTAGAGAAATCACCTGTCCGCGTTTTTTTCTTGGGTGTTATTCCTAGTTTTTCGAACAGAATGCGACCGACCTGTTTTGGAGAGTTCAAATTGAAAGTTTCTCCAGCAAGTTCGAAAACTTTGGATGCTATCTCATCCATCTTCTTTCCGTACTCTCGAGAGAGTTTTTCCAGGTACTTCGTGTCTATGTAGACACCGTTGAGTTCGAGAGTCGATAGAACTGGTATCAAAGGAAGTTCTATCTTTTCAAAAACCGTCATGAGTCCCATCTCATGAAGCTTCAAATTCAGGACATCGAAGAGTCTGTAGACTATATCCGCATCTTCGCAGGCATATCTTGTTGCCCTATCGAGAGGAACGTCTGCAAAGCTGAATCCAAAGAGAGGAGAGGTCGCTGGGGCGACTTCCTCATAGGGTATCATCTTGTATCCCAGAAATTTCAGGGCCAGTTCGTCCAGGTTGAACCTTTTCTCGTTGGGGTCCAAAAGATACGCAGCTATCATCGTATCGAAGAATGGGTCCACAGGATGTATTCCGTTGAGCGCAAAAACGCTGTAATCGTATTTGAGATTCTGACCCATTATCTTGGATGAGGGATCTTCCAGGATCTCTTTCAACTTCTTGAGAACGTAATCTGGATCCAAACTTGTTTTTTCTCTGTGACCTACAGGTATGTAGTAGGCTCTTTTAGGAGATGTCGATACCGCTATCCCAGCTATTTTAGCTTCATAGGGATTCAAAGAGGTGGTTTCGAGATCTATTGAGAAGGCTGTTGATCTCTTCATCTCTTCGACCACTTTCTCGAAATCCTTCATCTCTTTCACCGTCTTATACACAACTTCTTCCCTCTCTTCAAAGAGATCAAGCTCTCTCATTATAGACGAGAATTCGAGTTCCTTGAGGATTTTCAGAAGTTCCTCCTTCTTGAACCCTTTGTATCTCAACTCTTCCCAGTCAACGTCCATTTCAACGTCTGTGACCAGAGTTACAAGCTTTTTACTCAGTTGCGCATCTTTTTTTCCTCTTATTAAAGCTTTTCTGACTCTCTCAGGAAGCTTCGACAGGTTCTCATATATTTTTTCCATGGATCCATACCTTTCCAACAGATCGATTGCTGTTTTTTCTCCTATACCTGTGACTCCTGGTACGTTATCTACCTCATCTCCGACCAACGAAAGATAATCCACCATCTGACTCGGCAGTATTCCATACCTCTCCTTAACCTTCTGTGCGTCGTACAGTTCAAGGTCCGTTATACCCCTTGTTATCCTCCATACTTTTATCTTATCGTCGACGAGTTGCAACATATCCTTGTCCCCCGTTATTATCAGAACCTCATCGAACATATTTTTCCCCTTCAAAGCCAGAGTCGCTATGACGTCATCTGCTTCGTATCCTTCGAGTTCTATCACCTTGATTCCCATAGCGTTCACGAGTCTCTTTATGTAAGGAAGTTGCTGAACCATAAGGTCAGGTGTTTTGGGCCTCTTCGCCTTGTAAGTTTCAAGGAGCGTGTGTCTATAGGTGATGGTCTTCTTATCGAATGCGAACGCCAGATAATCTTCTCCTTCCTTTACGTGATCCTTTATGAATCTCACAAGCATCTTGGCAACACCATAAGTTGCATTGGTTGGAATACCAGAGGATGTGGATAAAGCCCTGTCTAGGGCGTAGAACGCTCTGTAAGCTAAAGCGGTTCCATCGAAGAGGAAAAGCCTCCCCATCGTTTCACCCACCTTTCACGCACTTCCATCCCTCAAGAATCTAACAAAATCCATTACCTTGTCTGTGATAACACCGTCTATGAATTTTTCTATCTTCTTGAAGAATTCTATATCGTTCAATGTCCAGACAAATATTCTTATACCCCTATCCTTCAGAAAACTACAGAACTCCTCGGCCTCTTTTGAAAACATCTGGAACGCCTGATAAGGTACATGAACAGAGAAAGGCTTATTTTTCACAATCCTTTCAACTAGTTTTACAGGGTTTTCCTTGTGCTCTTCACCTATCAGGTATCCGAACTTCAGCGATGGGAATCTCCCCATGAGATCTTCCAGGAGCTCATGATCAAAAGAGGAAAACACGGTGAACGCTGAAAGCCCCCGTGACACTACCATATCCACCGATGGGTAGGAAGCCATTCTGTCTTTTATCTCAACGTTCAACCATTTGTTCTTTGGCACGATGTCCAGAACCTCTGAAAGAAGTGGTATCTTCTCCCCTCCTATACTTATTCTCAGAAGATCTCTGTAATCCATGTCCGATATTCTCTCACTCCTTCCAGCCATTCTTTTAAGATCCTCATCGTGAAAGACCACGATCTCTCCATCTCTGGTCATCCTGACATCCAGCTCCACACCGTCTGCTCCAGCTTCATAAGCTTTTCTGAAAGCCGTCAACGTGTTCTCAGGATATATATCTGAAAGACCTCTATGGGCTAAAACAAGCATTCAACCATACCCCCTCACTTGTAGAAGTTATAGGTGTTCATGATATGGTCGACGAATTCATCAGTTTTCTTCATCCCTTCCGCCACGAAGACCCATCTGTTTCTCCACCAGCAAACGATTTCTTTACCATCCTTTTTCGTTGAAACTCTACCACTCCATGGAAGTTCTAGGATCGTCCGCCACCAGAACATTCCCAGTCTGTCCGCTATTTTCTTCCAAACGTTCTTAGCAGATTTTGAATCTTCTCCCTTGTAAACGTGAAGAAAGAAAGTATCTCCATCTTTTTTGAAAACGCCTACCATACCATCGAAAGGTATCTCCAGATAATCGGACTCTTTGAACATATCGATCAGTTCATAATCGTTTGCCACCACTTTGATCGCACTCTCCTTAGCCATTGACTCTGGTGGTACTGAAACCCTCAGCACACCACAGGAACCGAGGAGAACGATCAAAACAAAGAGGATAAGAAACTTTCTTATCATTCTTCCTCCTCCCCTATCTTGAGAAGGGCAAGGAAGGCTTCTTGAGGAATCCTGACTCGCCCAATTTCTCTCAATTTCTTTTTTCCTTCCTTCTGCCTCTCTAGCAGCTTCATCTTCCTGGTAACATCACCTCCGTAACATTTAGCAAGAACGTCTTTTCTGAGAGCCTTTATATCCGTTCTTGCAATTATTCTTCCCCCAGCTTTTGCCTGTATAGGTATTTGGAACTGGTGACGAGGTATGAGGTCTTTTAACTTGTTCACAACCTTCCTTGCAACCTCGTACGCCTTGCTTTTGTGGGCTATGAAGGATAGCGCATCCACAGGTTCTCTGTTCACAAGTATCGTTATCTTGACAAGATCCGATTTTCTGTACTCTTTGAACTCGTAGTCCATCGACGCAAATCCTCTGCTCACAGCTTTCATCCTGTCGAAGAAATCGAAGATTATTTCAGAAAGGGGGGCATCGAAATGAAGTATCACACGATTCTTTCCAGCGTTCTCCGTTGTTCTGAGAGAACCCCTTTTCTCGTTCTGAACCAGGTTCATCAAAGGACCTATGTAATCGTTCGGAGTAATTATGGAAAGGTCAACGTACGGTTCATATATCTCGAGTATCTCACCCTCATCTGGGAATTTGGCAGGGTCCGTTACTTCTAGAGTCTCTCCTCTCCTTGTCACCACTCTGTATTTAACATTTGGAGCTGTAAGAATAACGGCAAGTTCGAATTCCCTTTCTATTCTCTCCCTCACAACATCCATGTGAAGGAGTCCCAAAAATCCGCATCTGAAACCAAAGCCAAGTGCCGGTGATCTTGTCGGCTCGAAAATCAAAGCGGAATCGTTCAGTTTCAATTTTTCAAGGGCCTTTCTCAGATCTTCGAAGTACTCTGGAACGCCAGGAAACATACCCGCATATACCATGGGCTTTATTTCTTTGTAACCTGGAAGAGGCCTTTCAACAGGGTCGTTGACGTGGGTTATCGTGTCTCCAACCCTTGCAAGTGATACCTCCTTTATCCCTGCTATGACGTACCCCACTTCCCCTGCGCTTAAACTCTCGACAGATTTCATTTCCGGTGTGAAAACTCCAACTTCACTGACCTCGTAGACCATACCGTTGGACATCGTCATTATTCTGTCCCCAACCCTTATGACCCCATCGAAAACTCTTACAGAAACTATGACACCCCTGTATTTATCGTACTTCGCATCGAATATCAGAGCGGAAAGTTTTCCATTGGCGTTACCTTTAGGTGGTGGAACCATTCTTACTATTGCTTCCAGAAGATCCTTAACCCCCGTCCCTTCTTTAGCGCTGACGAGGAATATGTCCTCTTTATCCACACCTAAAAGATCCATTATCTCTAATTCTGTCTCTTCAATACTTGCATTCGGAAGATCTATCTTGTTTATCGCAGGAATTATCTCTAGGTCGTTCTCTATGGCAAGGTAGGTGTGAGCAACGGTTTGAGCTTCAACGCCCTGGGAAGCATCAACTAGCAAAATCGCTCCTTCGCAAGCCGCCATACTCCTCCCAACTTCGTACGAGAAGTCAACATGTCCTGGGGTATCGATTATGTTTATTTCATACGTCCTTCCATCGACAGCTTTGTACATGACTTTGACAGGTTGCGCTTTAATGGTGATACCCCTCTCCCTTTCTATATCCATCATATCCAAATATTGCTCTCTCATCCTCTTGGAATCAACGGTCTTGGTTATCTCCAGAATTCTATCTATCAAAGTTGTTTTCCCATGATCTATGTGAGCAATTATACATACGTTCCTTATGAGCGATGGATTGTACAAAATCATCACCTCGCTCTCTCATTTTACCACGTTTCAAAAAAAGGAGGGGATTTTCCCCTCCTTTTGGTGGAGCCGATGGGATTCGAACCCACGACCTCTACCGTGCGAAGGTAGCGCTCTCCCAACTGAGCTACGGCCCCTCACCTTGATGATTATATAAAAGCTTCATTTCGTTTTCAAGGAGATGTCCGTAAACAAAACTTCCAGATCTGAATCACTCCAGGTTTTCCCAATGAAACCAACGTACGAGAATTCCCCTGCTGGTATTTCAATTTCAACAGTTTTCCAGGGTTTTTCGAACGTTCCCAATTTCCAATCAACAGAATTGTATCCAAATATCAATCTGTTTCCCTCTTTTTCTATTTTCAAGTAACCCTCCCTTGTGAACTTATCGTAGGCTACGGGGCCATGTACTGCCGCGTTCTTGGAATAATGACCCTCAACTCTTATATCCTTCCCCAAGCCACAGTACGGTCCGAAATACAGAGCATACACCTTTCCATCCTCACTAGAGCCGTTCCACACGACCAACCCAAATTGATACGAATCCTTTGGATCATTGAGTAATTTGTATTTTGCCATGAAAACCCAATCTCCCAATGGCATCTCCGTTACGAGCATAGGAGCTCCCTCATTGGAATTACCTTTCCTTCTACTCCACCAAATATCTTGTTTTGGATTGACGTATAACTTCACACCGTTTCCCAGTAGCGTATAACTGTCGTTGTTCTCAGGATCATCCCAGTACCATTGATAAATATCCCAGATCGATCCTGTTGTAACTTCTCCCGTTTCACCAACGGGCACGAAGATTATCCTGTCGATCTCGTTTGGATCCACAGGTACCGTTATCTTCTCTCCAGATTTCAAAACTATTATGAGATCCCCCAGTGCTATAACAGATACAACAATCATGAATAACATTAAAAGTTTCCTCATGATATCTCCCCCCTTCTTATCTTATTAGAATCAGAGAAATTCTTCAAGATTGGTGTGAACTGAGGAAAGAAACTGGTGAATCAGTTATGGTAACTCCAAATTTATTTTATCTCTTCTAAGAGAGAGTTCAAGATAAAGATCAGATATTTTTCTCTATGTACTTGTTTATAAGGATTAAAGCTCCTCCCTTTATCCTTGCTTCATCTATATCCATCGATGCTTTCAATATTTTGGTTTTCATCATGTCTGGTATCAGAACCTGACTCTTCACGGTGCTCTCGATCCTTTCGATAAGGTAATTAGGCAGGCTGTACATCATACCTCCGAAGAGGACGAACTGTGGATCTATGACATTCAGTATGTTCAAAATACCTATGGACACGTAATCTGCCATCCTCATGAGGACACTTTTTGCTCTCTTTGAGTTCATCGAAACGAGCGTTAAGAATTTCTCGTTGTAGCTATCTCCTTTCAGCTCACCGTAAGCGTATTCATAGCTTTGAACTATAGCCTCAGTGGATATTAAAGTCTCCCAACATCCCTTGTTCCCACAATGACACTTCTTACCATTTGGATCCACGATCATGTGACCTATTTCGCCCGCTATGTAATCTTCGCCGTGATAGACTTCACCATTTATCAAGAGAGCGCCTCCAACACCTTCAGATTGGTATATATACACCCCATTTTTCAAACCTTTGATCTTTTCGTTGAACCAGCTCTCTGCCACTAAACAAAGTTTGGCCTCGTTATCCATCATTATCATTTCTGGATCCAGGTTGTCGATTGTTTCCAATATCAGCCTTCGCAATTCCATCTCCTTCCACTTCAGATGAGGAGCGTTCCTTATGATACCTTTCTTCATATCCACTATTCCCGGTATTGAAAAAGAGAGTCCAACAACATCTTTAGTGAAGGATTTTATGATGTCGGAAATCTTATGAATGAAATCAAAAAAATTTTGAGGTGTTTCAAAGCTCTCTATCAGTTCGTAACTCCCATCGAACTTGGCCAATCCCACACAACTTTTCTGAACACCGATTGCAACGACCAGTCCGTTTATCGCGTTGGGATTGACCACCAGTCTGATGCCTCTTCTACCCCTACCTGGAAAACTCTTTTCCCCGTTTTCCAAGATGAACCTATTTTTCAAAAGGTCCGTTACGATCTTTGTGACGGTGCTTGGATCCATCCCCGTGAGATTCGATATCTCTTTTCTGGTTATTCCAGGATACTTTCTGATCATGTTCAAAACGATTCTTCTGTTCACTCTTCTCATACTGTTGATGTTCATCTTCAAACTGTTCACAAGCTATCACCACTGCTTTCATTCACCTTCTGACCGGAAGCATAGTACATCACTTCTTGTTGCGATACTTTACGTTGCTTGTTGTCAAGAATGTTGACGATTCTTCCCTCCCACATCACCGCTATTCTGTCACTGAGATGAAGTATCTCTGGAAGTTCTGAAGATATCATGATGACAGCTTTACCTTGAGCTGCAAGTTCCCTGATCATTCTGTGAATTTCTGCTTTCGTGGCAACATCTATACCTCTCGTTGGTTCATCGAATATCAGAACATCGGAGTTCAAAGCCAACCATTTCGCCAGGACCACTTTCTGCTGATTACCGCCAGAGAGAGTCTCTGTAATCTTGTCAATACTGGGAGTTTTTATGTTGAGTCTTTTCACGAAATCCTCCGCGAGTCTATCTGACCTTCTTTCATCAACAATGAGGCCCCTTCTCAACTTATCAAGAGAAGGCAGGACTATGTTGTCTCTCACGGTGAGTTTCAGAACCAACCCCTGAAGTTTCCTATCTTCCGGTATCAAACCTATACCCATAGCTATCGCTTCTTTTGGACTGTTTATCTCCACTTCCTTACCTTTGTATATTATTCTTCCTCCTTCCTTCTTTTCAGCACCAAATATGAGATGCATGGTTTCCGTTCTTCCAGACCCAACGAGGCCAGCAAAACCGAGGACTTCTCCTTTTCTGAGCTCGAACGAAACATCCTTCACCTTATCTTTCCATCTCAGGTTTTCAACCTTCAATATCACCTCTCCAGGTTTGGTTTCGATACCATGCGGGAAAAATTCAACATCCCTTCCTACCATGTGCCTTATGATGACATCTATATCGAATTCCTCCCTTGTGAGTGAAGCAACTCTCTTCCCATCTCTCATGATCACAACCCTATCGCTTATCTCCAACACTTCTTCCAACCTATGAGACACGAAAACGATCGATATACCATGTTCTTCCTTCAACCTTCTGATAATGTCAAAGAGTATCTTGACCTCACTCACCGTCAAAGAAGAAGTTGGCTCATCCATGAAGATGATCCTTGGGTTTTTCACGAGAGCCTTTGATATCTCGACCATCTGCATTTGAGCTGTGCTCAAATCTTTAACATAAGCATCTGGAGGAAAGTTTGCTCCTAGCATGTCCAAGATTTCCTGTGTCTTTCTGTACATATCGTCATCATGGGATCGTCTGAATATACCTTTTTTCCCAGTCCTTGTTATCTCGTTGGCCAGAAAAACGTTTTCGTAAACTGTTAAATTGGGGGCAAGGTTCAGTTCTTGATGGATCACACTGATACCGTATTTGAAAGCATCCAAGGGATTTCTGAACGATACTTCCTTACCGTTTATATATATCCTTCCCTCGTCAGGTTTTAAAACCCCTGTAAGCATTTTTATGAGTGTGCTTTTACCAGCACCGTTTTCTCCCACTAAAGAAACGATTTCGTTTTCATAAACCTCGAAATCAACCTTATCAACAGCCACAACACCTGGAAAGCTCTTTCTCATTCCAACAGCCCCCAATATCTCCATCGGATCACCTCGTTCAACTCTCGCTTTAAAGGGAGGGGATACCCCCTCCCCGAGTTTCAGAACTTTATGGGAATTCCAAGCTTTTCCATCATTTTCAAGTATTCATCGAGGTTGTCAGGTGTCACAACATCGACACCTGTATCGATGATGTAATCTCCATTAACCTTCGGGAGCATCATCAAGGTGTTTGTAACGCCTATCTTGTTCATAAGGTAGAGAACGACCACCGAGAGGTATCCCATCATGTAGGGTCTCTGACCCATCGTCGCGTTGATGACGCCTTCTTTCACGTATTGAAGAATATCCGGTGTCGTATCGAAACAAACTATCTTGACTTTTCCAACTTTTCCAGCGTTTTTGACTGCGAGAGCCTGAGATGGTCCGTTGTACGCGTAGACTCCAAAGAATGCATCGAGGTCTGGGTGTGCGTTTAAAGCGGATTCTGCAAGTGAAAGAGCTCTTGCACCATCTTCCTCATCGTTGAGGATGTCAAGAACCTCTATTTCTGTTCCTTTTATGGCATCTTTGAATCCCTGGATTCTCTGAAGAGAGTTCATCGCCGTCAGAGAACCTGTTCCTATGACGACCTTACCTTTTCCGTTGAGGATCTTCTTCATGATCGTTCCGGCGATATATCCTGCCTGATAGTTATCTGTTCCTATGTAGACGTATCTTCCACTCTCTGGAGAGTCTGTATCCAGCGTTATTACAGGTATTCCAAGTTCAAGAGCCTTCTTTATAGCAGGAATGACCGCGTTCGGATCTGATGGTGCGATCGCTATACCATCGAATCCCTGAGCTATGAAGGATTCAAGCATCTGAAGTTGAGCGTTTATATCTTCCTTCTGTGGAACGAAGAACCTTGTTTCGATTCCCAACGCTTTACCAGCAGCTTTTACCCCTTGCTCAACCTGCGACCAGTATGGATGAACCGACTTTCCAATGACTCCAACGGTCAATCCAAAGATGGTCAGTCCTATAACGAGCAACAGACCTAATGTGAGTAACTTTTTCATAAGAACCCACCTCCCTGAAGAGTTATTTTGAAGCTCTCATTCTCTTTCTGAGGACATCCATTGTAACGGCGGTTACTATAACGAGCCCTATCACGACGTTGTGCCAGTAAGTGGATACATTCAAAAGAACCAGAGCGTTCCACAGCAAACTTATGATGCTTGCACCGACGACTGCTCCAAGCACACTCCCTTCCCCACCTGTTAAGCTGGTTCCACCTATAACTGTGGAGGCTATCGCATATAACTCATACATCGATCCCACACCAGGTTGGCCCTGTGAAAGACGGGCAGCTATTATTATTCCCGCAACACCAGCTAAGAAACCTGAAACCATGAAAGCGATCATCCTGACTCTCGAAACGTTGACACCTGAAAATCTCGCCGCAACTTCGTTTCCTCCAACAGCTCTGAGATGCTTCCCGTAAACAGTTTTCCTCAAGAAAAAGTCCGCTATCAAAGCTATGACCAGAAGAATCCAGACAGGTATTGGTATTTTCAGAATGTCTCCTTGTCCTATGGATAGAAAATGACTCGGCAATCCAACGATGGGCCATCCATGCGTGATGACAGCCGCCATACCTCTTGCCATGGTGAGTGTTCCAAGAGTTATTATGAAAGCTGGAACACCGAGTTTTGTCACGAAGAATCCGTGCCAAACACCCACGAGAACCGAGAAACCCAGTATGAGTATTATCGCAAGAGATACTGGAACACCGTGAACCATGAGCCAGGAAACCATAACACCGGTTAATGCAACCATGGATCCTGGAGACAAGTCTATGGCTCCTCCTCCAGACATTATCACGAACGTTTCACCGATGGCTAGTATTCCAAAAATGGCGATCTGTTTTCCCAAGGTTTGGAGGTTGAAAGCCGTTAGAAATCTAGGGTTCAGGACAGCTGTAAAAATCACCAAGACGATTAGTGCCATCAACGGACCGCTTTCTCTAAGACCTCTTCTCTTCAACGTTTTCCCTCCTTAAGTTTTCAGTCTTTTTCAAATTTCATACGTGATATCCACCCTTTGCCCTGTTTCCGCTGACCTTAGAATCGCTTCCTCGACCACAAGGGCTCTGTAACCATCTCTGAAACTCGCGCCCCAGGGTTCAACGTCTTTGTCGTTCACTATACAATCGAAGAGGTGATAGATCGCATGAACTTGAGCATGTTCCCATCCTATTATGTGTCCATGAGGCCACCAGTGCTCCATGTAGGGATGATAGGATTCTGTCACCATGATATCTCTTGCTCCAACCAATTTCGCCTCTCCTTCTTTCGCAAGATAGACTTCCAATTCGTTCAACCTTTCAAGGTTGAATCTTATGCTTCCTTTGGAACCGTTTATCTCCCAGTATTGGTAATTCTTTCTCCCGTGGCAAAATCTTGAGGCTTCCAGTGTTCCTATGGCACCATTTTCGAATTCTACAACTGCCGCAAAGGCATCGTCAACATCAACTTTACCTTTTTTACTCGGGTCCTCTGGAAGAGGTCTTTCCTTTATGAAAGTTCTCGTTTGAGCCATGACGGATGCTATCTCACCAACGAGAAAGCGAGCCATGTCTATTATGTGGGATCCAAGATCCCCTAAAGCTCCGCTACCTGCTATATCTTTCCTCAATCTCCAAACAAGCGGAAAATTCGGATCTATTATCCATTCCTGGAGGTATTGGGCCCTGAAATGGTATATCTTACCGATCTTTCCACTTTCGACAATTTCCTTGGCCAATCTTATTGCGGGAACAAACCTGTAGTTAAAATCCACCATGTGTTTGATCCCTTTCTCTTGAGCTTTTTCGAACAGTTCTTTCCCCTGCTTGGAATTCAGAGCCAGTGGTTTCTCACAGAATATATGTTTTCCATTCTCTATAGCTTTGAGTGTCGGTTCGTAATGAACGTTGTTTGGACCGCTGTTATCGAAGACATCAACATCGGGATCCTTCACCAGTTCTTTCCAATCTGTATAGTACTTCTTGTAACCATATCTCTTTGCGGCGGTTTTCACCGCTTCTTCATTTCTCCCACATATTGCGTACAACTCCGCAAGTGCAGGTGGGGGATACATGATGTAATTCATTTTCTTATACGCATTCGAATGAGATTTCCCCATGAAAGCGTATCCTAAAATTCCAACACGAAGAACTGGTATTTCCTCAACTTCCCTTGCTTCACCCATTGTCACAAAGCCGACTTTCTTTTCCTCCGCCATCGTACTCCCCCCTTACCACCAGACCTTCTCCAAAGGTTTTTTAATTATGAGAGGCTTCAAAAACTGAATGCATTTTTCTGCCCCGTCTTCTGGTGACATGACTGGGTCTTCATGCTCGAAGGAAAGGACGTAATCGTATCTGACCTCAAGTAGTGCCGTTATTATCCTTTTCCAATTCACATCTCCCCAACCAGGCACTCTGAATCTGAAACCCCTATCTATTCTCATCCAACTACCTGTGGGGATGACACCTGACCTTGGAAGTTCATCCTTTTGAAGTTCTCCGTCTTTAGCGTGAGCGTGATAAATTCTGTCACCGAATTTTTTGATGAATATCACAGGATCTATCAATTGCCATACGAAGTGACTCGGATCGAAATTGAACCCGAAGGTCTTTCTACCGTCGAGAGCTTTTATTGCTCTCTCTGCGGTTTCTATGTTGTAAGCGATTTCCGTAGGATGAACCTCCAATGCGAATTTAACACCCCATTTATCGAATTCATCCAAAATTTCGTTCCATCTCTCTGCGAACAGTTCCCAACCTCTTTCGTATATCTCCTCATTTTTTGGAGGGAATATGTACCATTTCTCCCAAACATGTGATCCCGTGAAGCCACAGACTACAGGTACTTCAAGTGCAGCGGCGGCTTGGGCTGTTTTTTTCATCCTCTCAATACCGTATTTGACCTTCTCTTCAGGATCCTTAGTTGGAGCCCAATCGTCGGTCGATTCGTCTAAAGGACCGAGAACGAGCTGCCCCTCAAGATGGTTGCTTATAGCAGATATTTCCAGATTGTATTTCTTCAGAGTCTCCTTTATGCTCTTTCTGTAATCTTTATCCTCCAAAACCTTATCAATATCCAGATGGTTACTTCCCCTCCAAGCCGCAAGTTCCACCATCTCGTAACCCAATCTTGATACGTACTCCGCCACTTTCTCCAATGGCCAGTCGTTGAAAAGGACCGTAAAGATACCTATCTTCATAACACTCCCCCCTTCTCAACCTTTTATGGTTCCGAATGTAACACCCCTGAGAAGGTACTTTCTAACGAGAAATGTGAAGATCAGAACAGGAGCTAAAAACAGAAGACTCGCTGCAGCTACTTCTCCCCAGTTTATACCCGTCGTTTTCAAAATCGTCCCTGCGATCGTTGGAGGCACCGTTTTCACTTCTTCACTCGTCAGTATCAGCGCAAAAACGTATTCATTCCAAGCCGTTATACCACAGAAAACAGCTGTGGCAGAAATTCCTGGAAGTGTCTGAGGCAGTATGATTTTTAGGAAAGCCTGAAAACGAGTATAACCATCGCACATCGCTGCCTCTTCAAACTCTACAGGTATCTCATCCATGAATCCTTTCATCATCCAGACAGAAAACGAAAGGTTGAAGACCGTGTATAGGATTATCATTCCAAGATGTGTGTTAAATAATCCCAAGCTTTTGTACATAACGAAGACTGGGACTACTATCACCATCGAGGGGAGCATACGAGTTGAGAGTATGAAGAACAAAACGTCTGCCTTTCCTGGGAAGTTGTATCTTGAGAAAGCGTAGCCAGAGAGGGTTCCAAGTAAAACGGCCAGCCCTGTGCTCAACGCCGTTATTATCGCACTGTTCAGAAGCGCCTTAGGGAAATCAGATGGTACTTCTTTGGCGAACTTCCCCCAACCAGCGATCTTGAAAAAGACTCTTTTGAAGTTAAGAAGAGTCGGTTTGAAATTGAAAAATTTTGGTGGCATCGAGAAAACATCGATCCTGCTCTTGAAAGCAGAAGAAGCCATCCAGAATAACGGGAAAATATAGATACCAACTATAACAGCAACGAGTATCGTTAAAAGGACCTTCTTCACAAAGAATCACCTACCTTCTCTGAAGGCGATTCAAAAGGCGTATGTATATGTTACTCATACCGATTATTATTATCAAAATGATGTAAGCGAAAGCACATGCCTTTCCAGTTTCAAAATTCTGAAAGGCCATTCTGTACAGAGCGATACTTATCGTCGAAGTTGCGGTTCCTGGGCCACCTTGTGTTAATCCCCAAGCAAGATCGAACATTTTGAAAGCGTCCATAGTTCTGAAGAGAAGTCCTACGACAAGAAGTGGTGATATCAAAGGTAAGGTTATATGTCGAAATCTGAACCAAGGAGATGCTCTATCGATTTCAGCGGCTTCGTACAGTTCCTTTGGAACAGCGGAAAGCCCCGCAAGGGATATGAGAATCATGAAAGGGGTCCACATCCACGTATCCGTTATTATCAGCGCCCACATTGCCGATTCTTCCTTACCAAGCCATGGTATCTTTTCTATATTCAACAAGGATAAGAAGTAATTTAGAACTCCCCAATTGGCATCAAGAATATATCTCCAGAAGAGGCCAACCACTATGGGACTGAGCATCATGGGGGCAAGAACAAGGGTCAACAGTATCCCACGACCGGCGAACTCCTTGTTCAAAAGCAGAGCTATCCCAAGTCCCAAAAAGAATTGAAGGGCGACCGCTGTTACCGCATATCTTGCGGTATTCTTAAAATGAAGCCATATGTAACGATCCTTGAGAATGTCTGCAAAATTCTTTATACCAACGAAATGCGGTTTTTCCGATCCAACCACGGAGTAATCGGTGAAGCTCAGAAACAACGACCATATCAAGGGATAAACCACTATGAAGACCAACAATAAGATCGTGGGTAATATGAAAAGGAGAGCAAGCTTTCTATCCGTCAAAACTTTCACATCGTATCACCTCTAGCAAAAAATGGGGGGAGGATCCCCCCATCGTTCATTTAATGTATCCCGCTTCTCTGAGAATCCTTTCGTGCTCCTCAACAATCTTGTTCAGCGCTTCACGTGGTGTGAGAGTCCCAGCTATGACAGCGTTCAAGTTCTCCTGTGTCACCGTAAGGAGTTTTGCGTATTCTGGTATATTCCAGAAGTCTCTGAGCCTTGGTATACTATCTTTCAGGGCTTTGTTCCAAGGATACATTTCTTCAAACTCGGGAGATTCGACGACTGGCCTGAAGCTCGTTAAGCCCCCATACAAAGCCCATTTTTTCTGAACTTCAGGGGTATAGAACCATTTTATGAATTCCTTCACCTCTTCCTTCGCATCGGAATAAGCACTAACGGTTATTCCCTGTCCCCCAAGAGGTATGTAAGCGGTGTTAGGATCTCCTTCGATCAATGGGGGCAGAGCCATGAATGCGACCTTGTCGTAAGTCTTTGAGACCTCAGGATCAACGAAACCTGGAGCGAAAGCTGCCCATTGTATGGCCATAGCGACTATACCCGTCTGCATAGCGGTGTTAACCTCATCGAAACTGAAATTAGCAGCACCTGGAGGAGCGTATTTCACGAAAGATTTGTAGAATTCGAGAGCGGCAACCGCTTGTGCACTGTTCGCATATCCTCTGACCTCGTAAGTCTCGGGATTCCAGAAATCTCCTCCGAAATTCCAGAGTGCCCATCCAAAGTCCCAAGTCACCACATCGTAGTCCTTGGACCACTTTGTAGCTATTCCATAGAGGTTCTGCTCTGGTCTTGTGAAGAACTCAGCTATATCTCTCATTTCAAAAAGGTTTCTTGGAGGTCTCAATTCGTATCCATACTTTTTCTTGAAAGCTTCCTTCTCTTTTGGATCTTCGAAAAGATCCTTCCTGTAAATGAGTATCTCTGCATCTGTTTCACAGGGGAGGCCATAGTAGTTTCCGCTGCCAGGTGGATACTCTCCATAGTACCTTAACAGGTTGGGATAGAAATCGTTTAAGTTAATTCCAAGTTCTTTGATCCAGTCGTTTAGCTTGATTATGTGCCCTCCTTCGACGAGCCACCCTAACCATTGGCTATCTGCGATAAGAATATCAATCGTTGGACTTTTGGCTGCGAATTCAACAGATACCTTGTCCAAGAACTGTCCCCATGGTACGAAAAGCCCCTTAACCTTTATCCCTGTTTTTTCCGTGAACTCTTCTGAGAGAGCAAGAAGAGCATCAGCTGGTGGCCAGGAAGCCCAGCAGATTGTGATCTCTTTTGCAGCGAAGATCACGACTGAAACCACGATCAACATGAACATGAAAATAGCTTTTCTCCACATAAGAAAACCCCCCTTTATGAAATTGTGGCAAGATCACCTTCTCTCCTTAACGGGAAGATGAGAAAAAACAATATACAGTCCCGTTCCTATACCACAGACTTGAAATCCCCACTGGTACATACCGAATGAGAAAGGCTGGCAGAGCATGAATATCCCGAAAAATATCATGAAGATCGAGATCAATTCGAGAATCAATTTGGTTTTAGCTTTCATTCACCTCAACCTCCTGCCCGTATCTTTATCGAAATAGAAAACGGGACCATCTATTCCAACCCAGACTCTTTCAGCAGGTTTTACATCTGGATATCCAAGGTATTTTTGTCTAAGGAATATTCCATCGAAATTGATGGTTATGACCGAGAATGTTCCCAAGTCCTCGACTATGTACACCTCTCCTGGGAAATCGAAAATCGCACTTTCACACCCCTCACGACTCAGAATCAGATCCTCTGGCCTTATACCCACTATCACTTCTTTTCCCTCCAGACCTTCTATCCTTAAATTCGTTTTGATATCCTTATCCTTTGCTTTCAAAATGAAAGAACTTTCTTCTACGAATCCCGATAGCGTATTCAGAGGAGGACTGGATATGAAAGAGGCGACGAACAAACTGGCAGGTTCATCGTAGATCTCGTTTGGTGTACCTATCTGTTCGATTTTTCCCTCATTCAAAACGATGATTCTATCCGCCATGGAAAAGGCCTCCACGTAATCGTGTGTCACAAAGAAGAAGGTTTCACCAAGCTCTTTATGGATTCTTTTGAGTTCTGTCCTCATCTCCTCTCTGAGCTTTGCATCCAGATTGCTTAGAGGTTCATCCATGAGGAATATTTTTGGTTTCCGCACCAAAGCTCTTCCAAGAGCGACTCTCTGCTGCTCACCGCCACTCAGATTCTGTGGCATTCTATTGAGAAGGTGTTCTATATGAAGCATCCTGGCAACTCTTTTAACAGTCTCATCCACTTTGGAATTGCTCAGGTTTCTGAATTTCGATTTTAAGGGAAAGGCCAGGTTTTCATAAACCGTCATGTTCGGGTAGAGTATGTAGTTCTGGAAGACAAAAGCCACATCACGGAATATGGGATGAACATCGTTCACCAATTCGTCGTCAATATAAATATTCCCTTTATCTGGTTTGTATATTCCAGCTGTTAGTTTCAACGTGGTTGTTTTTCCAGCACCCGTCGGTCCAAGCATCACAACGAATTCCCCATGGCTTATCTCAAAACTTATTCCATCGACAGCTCTCACATTTCCAAATCTTTTAGTTACTTCCTCGAACCTTAAAGAACTCATTTAACCACCTCTGGCTCTTTTTCCTCTTGATAGGTCAGATCGTATCCCGTTTCTGGATCAAACAACCTGATCTTCGATGGATCGAGAAGTATTTTTATCTCTTCTCCCTCTCTTATGGAAACCTTTCGAAGAAGCCTTATCTTTCCTTTGATAGAGCCACTTGAGAAATTCACGACCTTCTCATGACCAAGGGGTTCTATAAGATCCACCTGTACTCTCCAAGCTCTTTCGGAATTAGAAACCTTTATGTATTCAGGCCTTATTCCCAGTATGATTTCTTCTTTTGAAAAACTTCTGAGGATCGATGAATAACTGGGTATATCCTGAGCCTTTATGAGATACGAACCACTCAGAACGATATCTTGTTCGTCGTTGAGCTTGGCTTTGAAAAAGTTCATTCCAGGACTTCCTATGAAATTGGCCACGAAAAGGTTCGTGGGATTTTCGTAAACTTCTCTAGGTGATCCCACCTGTTGAATGGTTCCATCCCGCATCACCACGATTCTTTCCGCCAGAGACATGGCTTCAACCTGATCGTGTGTGACGTAAACCGTCGTTATACGGAGATCCATATGGAGCCTCTTCAATTCACCTCTGGTGAATTCCCTGACTTTGGCATCCAGGTTACTCAGGGGTTCATCCAACAGAAAAGCTTTTGGCCTTCGTACTATGGCTCTTGCTATGGCCACTTTCTGCTGCCTCCCACTATCCAATTTTTGAGGGTAATGATCTCTGAAATCCCAGATCTGAAGAAATTCCAAAACTTCCCTTACTCTTTTTCTTCTCTCCTTCTTCGGAACTCCCTGGGCTTTAAGGGGGAATTCCACGTTCTGATAGACTGTCAGATGTGGGTACAGGGCGTAAGATTGAAAAACGAACGCGATATCCCTTTGACGAGCTGGCCTTTCCGTCACGTTCTTTCCATCTATGTACACTTTACCTTGAGTCGGCTTCTCCAGGCCGGCTATCATTCGAAGAGTGGTCGTTTTTCCACATCCGGAAGGTCCGAGGAGAACTATCAATTCCCTGTCTTTTATGAGGAGTTCAATACCTCTGACAGCTTCTACCCTTTCACCTTTACTCTCAAAGATCTTCCAGACTTTTTCTAGAAATATCTCAGCCATTCATTCTCCCCCTGAGGATACACCCCTTTGAGATCAAAAAGCGAGAGAACAGTATATCCACTCTTTTGAACACGATCATCAACCTGTTCATCATTTTTTCACAGGGGTTTTCCTTTTGATCTACTTTTGTTATTCTAATGTGAGGTTTTTCTTTCAGCAAAACCTTGATATCATCAATAAAATATCAAAAGAGATGATTAGGCCAGAAAATGCATAATTACGCCTTTAGATTTAAGTTTTTCTCAATATATCATGGAGAAATCCTCCCACTTATTTCATTTATTCTGTAAATTAATTCTATCTCTGAGTACAGGAAACACTCTTCTCGCTTCTTTTACCTTGGCTGGTTTTACGTCAACGAAGAGGATTCCTTCTATGTAGGAGAGACTTCCAAGCTCATTCCCCCATGGATCAAAAGCAGAAGTATCTCCTGAGTAACTCGTTTTGGGATCTTTACCCACCCTGTTTATACCTAGAACATAGCATTGATTTTCGATGGCTCTTGCTTTCAAAAGGGTAAGCCAGTGTTCTCTCCTTTTTTCCGGCCAATTGGCTGGTATCACGAAAACATCCGTACTCTTCGAAGCCGCCTGGAAGATATATGGAAAACGAAGATCATAGCAGATGAAAGGAGTGATATTGACATCCATGATACTGCAGGTTACTATCTCCTTTCCAGGTATGTAATACTTATCCTCACCGCCTGGAGAGAAAAGATGTATCTTGGTATACAAGCACACAATATCATCTGGTGACACGATCACGTATTTATTCAATCCTTTCCCGTTCTTCATCTCAACGTATCCTGCGCCAATATAGATCTCATATTTTTTCGAGATTTGCATCAGCCATTTTGGTGCATCGTTACTTGCTACCTTCTCTATGTTCATCGAAAAACCTGTGAGGCTCATCTCAGGGAAGAACACAATATCCGCTTCCAAAGCCTTTGCTTTTTCCACAAACTTTTCCAACTTTTCCATGTTTCTCTTCTTATCTTCCCAAATTATTTCAATCTGTCCCAAAGCCACCTTCATAATCTCACTCCTTCTGTTCATTCATCAGATTGAGAGCGCTTTTTGATCATCGATTATGAAATTCCGTATGATTATAATAAAAATCAAGAGAATCGGAGGGGATAAGATGTTCGAACACCTTGAAACAGAAAAAGGAAATCCAAAGACAGAAGATATCGATACGTGGGATGTTGAAGAGATATTGAGAGTGATGAATGAAGAGGATGCCGTTGTAATACTAGCTGTGAGAGAAGCAATACCGAAGATCGCTGAAGTGATCGAATTCTGTGTTGATAGTTACAGAAAGGGAGGAAGGATTTTCTACGCTGGTGCCGGCACCAGTGGAAGGATGGGGGTCATCGATTCCGCTGAGATCCCACCAACGTTTGGAGTTCCTCAAGGTGTTTTCATCCCTCTCCTTGCTGGTGGACAGGAAGCTTTTTCCAAAGCTGTCGAAGAGGTGGAAGACATGGAAGATCTGGGAGTGCACGATCTTTCGACATACGATCCATCACCTTTGGATACCGTCATAGGTATTTCAGCAAGTGGTAGGACACCCTATGTGAAAGGGGTTCTAAAAAAAGCAAAGGAAGTGGGATGCAAAACTTCCCTCATCTGCAACGTTGAAGAACCTGAAATTGGGTATCTAGCCGATGTGGTTGTATCCTTGAGAACTGGGCCAGAAGTTATAAGGGGAAGTACACGGCTGAAAGCTGGTACTTCGCAGAAGATGGTTCTCAACATGATAAGCACAGTCACCATGATTAAAGTTGGAAAGGTCTACAAGAATTACATGGTGGATGTATCGATTCTGAATGAAAAATTGAAGAAAAGGGCTTTGAGAATGATCGTGGAAATAACAGGCGTTACCGAGGAGGAAGCAGAAAAGTATCTGAGACTGGCTGATAACAACGTGAAACTCGCCATTTTGATGATTCTGTCTAAAAAACCAAAAGATATTTGTGAAAGTGTTCTGAAAAGAGAAGAAAACCTCAGGAAGGCTCTGGAAATCCTTTCTCATTAAAAAACGATTAAAAAAAGCTTCAAGACCTCCCAGGATAGGTTAAAAAAGTACCGGGAGGTGATGAGGTATGAAGAAGTTTTTAGTTTTGGTTTTAGCGAGTGTTTTTGTCATAGCATTCGGTTTTCCGAAAGATTTTGCGATGGTTGAAAAGAAGATCATGTACGCAGAACTCATAGCTAACCTCAGGTTGACGGATGAACAGACAGAGAAAATGGTGAACGTCCTTGAAGATTTCATCAGAGATCGTGAAAGACTGATGAAAGAATTCACAGAATTGGGAGAAGATTACATCAAGGCTCTCGTCAAAGA
>CAZANP010000015.1:0-3751 GCA_964486555.1 uncultured Thermotoga sp.
AGTTGAATTCCTATCAAAAAAATGATAGTATATGAAAACGGAAAATGGCGGTGTAGCTCAGAGGCCAGAGCGGGTGATTCATAATCACCGTGTCGTGGGTTCGAGTCCCACCGCCGCCACCAAGGGCCGGAAATCCGGCCCTTTTTCTTTAGGAAGTCGTGGAATTCACGTTGAAAGATACCTTGGAGGGGATCCCATGAAACGGGTGTCACTTTTTGGAGTGGTTGTGTTAACGTTCATCGTGATATCCTGTAGCCTCATAGAAGTTTCACCTGTTATATCGTTATCTGTGGATCCTCGAGATCCAGCTGTGGCGAGCGATGTGACGATAACCCTGAGTTTCTCCCCTGTGGTCGGGAATATACAAGCGGAAATATCTATAAACGGTGTTACCGTGATGTCTACTGATACCGTTCCCGCTGTTTACACATGGAAACCTGAAAAATCAGGAAATTACATCATAGTGGGACGAGTGGAAGGAGACGCTTTCAAAGAAGTTTTCGAAAAAAGCATATTAATTGAGGTAAGGGATACATCGCCTCCAATCATAGAATCCGTGAGTATATCTCCTCAGAAACCTGAAAGTGATGATGATGTGTACGTCATGATGATAATAGACGAAGATGAAACACCTTACATCACCATAAAAAGTTGGGTGGATGGTCTGGGGACTTTCAACACGAGTTTTTCATCTCCTCCTTACTATTTAGAGCTCTCACCCCTCGATCCAGGAACTCATACCCTCTTAATAACCGTCGAAAACGCGTACGGTCTGAGAGATTCAACAGAAGTCGATTTTTACGTTTTTGAAAAGGACGATGCCCCACCGATCGTAACTTTGGAATTTCTAACGGATCTCGTGGAAACGGAAAATATAGTGGCTCAGGTACATGCTCAGGATGATACAAAATTGAAAAGCTTAAGAATCTCGATAGACGGAAGCACTGTGAGAGAATTCCTCATAGATACGGACTCTTTCACTTTACCATTGAATCTGGGGCCCTTAACCGTTGGGAATCATACCATTGAAGTATTTGCAGAAGATGTCGTAGGAAAAGAACAATATTTTGGAAGATACTTTTCTGTATCGGATGTACCGGATTATCTGAGATTAACCATGACCCCTTCGGATCCCAATCCAAATGATGTGGTGATTTTTTCGTACGAAACCAATTTAGAAGCAAGTGATGTGAGCTTTTACGTGGATGGAGAGGTTATAGATCAGAATACAGAGAGTGCGGTATGGGTTGCAAAGCCTGGAAGTCATTTTGCCACCGTGAGACTGACATCCACCGGAGGGAAGACCCTCGTCGATGGTTTCTCATTCTCCATAGGTGATGATTTCCCACCCAGAATCGTCTCGTTACTTCTGAACGGTATCGATATAACCGAAAACTCGACGATTTCAAATTCGGGAGAGTACATCGACGTGAAATTAACGGTTTGGGATGAAACCGGTCTTCCAAAAGGAGGAAATGTTGTGATGATCATCTCAAAAACTCCAATGCCTTACATGGATGTACAAGACTTTATCATTTTATCCCAGCAGGAGATATCCTATGATACAAAAATTGCTACCTACACTGGCTACATCAAAGTGCAACCGGGAACATACTTTCTGATCATAAACGATCTCAAGGATTCGCTCGATAACAATATAGGAGATAGTGGGAATTATTATCAATACAAAGTTGAGGTGGTTGAATGAAAAGGTTCATCCTTTTGATTCTACCGTTATTGTTGATATCCTCATGTGCTGAAATGAAAAAACCTCCCACCATAGTTGCCGCGTACATCATCGAGATTCCCGAAGAAGCGGGGAAGATGATGACAGTTTACATCAGGGTATCAAACGAAGAGAATATGGGTTCAATAGAGATATACAACGGAGACACCCTTATAGCAACTTTCAAAAAATCTGGATACCTATCCTTTCCCGCACCTTTTGGTACCGTTAGGTTAACGATCGTTGTGTGCGATTCCCTTGGAAGGATATCTGATACCGTATCTCTTCAAACCTTCAAAACATATGATCTATCTCCTCCAAAGGTTGAGATAAAGATAATACCGGAATCTCCTATTCCTGGAGATACCGTCACTGTCGATGTTGAAGCTAAGGATTCAGAAAGTGGTATCGGTGAAAAACATCTTTATTTGAACCAGGAAGAAGTCAGTATTCCCTATTCATTCACGGCACGAGCTGGCGTCTACAACTTCACAGCTTGGGCTGTGAACAATGCCGGACTTCGTTCCTCATCCTCGAAGAAGTTGATCGTATCCGATCCGAACGATACGATTTCACCAAGTATCGATGTCGTGTATCCTAAAATAGTTCAACCTTACGAAGATTTCGATATATTCGTATCGGCAACAGATAACACTGGATTAAAAAGTATCAAACTTGAAGATCTAGGCGGTGTGGAGGCTGTATGGGTTTCTGGAAAATTGGCAACGGTCGGGTTCACAAGAACAGCGGGCATTGGCGATTATCATTTCAAAGTGGTCGTTGAAGACATGTCCGGGAACGTGGCTTCAAAGGAAGGAACGATAGAGGTTAGGGAGAATAAACCACCAAGTGTCTCGATAAATCTCAGTAGCAATTCACCAAAGGAAGGGGAAGAAGTTGAGATTACAGCCATAGTTGAGGACGATACAGGCGTTAAAGAAGTACGGTTTTATGTGGATTCCTCCTTGATAAGCATCGATATGATACCTCCTTACACGGCAAGTTGGATAGCCGAAAAGGGGGTACATAAGATAAAAGTTGTGGCTGTCGATGACGAAGGGTTAGAGGGCTCAGCTGAGGTGGGTATAACTGTGGAAGAAGAGGATAAAGAACCTCCAAGAATTCTCTTTTCATGCCCTGATGATGTCATATTAGGTGAACCTGTAACTTTCTATGCCGTGGTAACGGACAACGTGGGTGTGGAAGGAGTGATTTTTAAGTTCGAAGGAACTGGATTTTTGGAGGAAAAGAAAGCAAGTAATTTATCGACAGTTTACTACACTAGTATATCCTTCCCAAGTACGGGAACTTATTCTGTCGTTATTGAAGCATGGGATGTGAATGGTAACGAAGCATCCGTTACCAGTTATTTCGAAGTGAAATTGGAAGAGGAAATAAAACCTCCTAGGATCATCAACATGAGTATGGTTCCAAGTGTCGTTAATAAAGGAGAATACGTCTACGTTACCGTCTCAGCAGAAGACGATACTGGTCTTGAAAGATGTGATTTCTATGTGGACAACGATAAAATGGGTTCGAGTCCATTCGAAAACGGTGTTGCGGAATGGAGATGGCTGGCTACGGTCCTTGGAACTCATGTTCTGAAAGCGGTAGTTCATGATGTTGAAGGATACACGACCTCCGCAACTGATGAAGTGTGCGTTGTAAGCGATACACCGATCGTGGAAATACTGTCACCGAAAAACATGGAGCGATTCATATTTCAAACAGGGATGACTCTGAGTCTTTCAGCACGAGTTTTGGACACGGCAACTCCTCTGAAAGCTTCTTTCAGGATAATGGGTCCTGTTGACGAGGAGATAGAAGTTTTCCCGGAGAGTGAGGGAGCTGTCCATCTGTACTCCCACAATTGGGTGCCAGATCTTCCGGGGACGTATTCCATAGAATTTTCGTACGATAACGTTCACAACCTCCATGCTTCCACAGAAGTCACCATAAGGTTTCTCGACACGCATGTGATCTTCAAGACACCTTATCCTGGTTATCAACACGAAGCTGGTTTCT
>CAZANP010000015.1:3851-35309 GCA_964486555.1 uncultured Thermotoga sp.
GAATACGAAGTGATCGCCGAGGATGAGAGTGGCAACAGGGAGGTATTCCATTTCACCCTCTATGGGTACGAGACCAATCCTCCTCAGACATCACCTTCCACACTTTCTCTGTCTGGTGTAACACAGCCTGTGGACATAAACAGTGATGTTTACCTTGTGTTCAACGATTTCACCGCATCCGATGATACCGCGATAGACAGGGTTTGTCTCAAGGTCGATGGACCTGCAACGGAAGAGAGGATAATAAGAGAATATCCAGATCATCCAAAAGAAATCTCCGTGAAGCGCTCTGAAGTAGGCTACATAACGTGGAGAACGCCTTCTGTACCGGGACTGTACACGTTGTCCTTGGTTGTGATAGATGTCTTTGGAAATACGAGTGTTGTCTGTTCGCTCGAAGTGGAGGTATCAGACATAACACCACCGCTTGTTGGTATAGAGATATTGACGCCTGCTGGTGTGACGGAGGAAGGCGTTGAGATAATAAGAGGTAACAACGTGAGTGTAAGGGTCTATTACATGGACAATACGGAGAGTATAAGATCCGTGACACTTGCGTACATGAATCCAGATGGAACGGAAGTGATTCTCGAAACACAGGAAAATGTTGCTGGGTACTACTACATCTTCAACAACGTCGACACTACACCTTTGATGGATGGTTTTGGAACCCTCATAGCAACTGTTGTAACGGAAAGCGGTATTGAGGGAAAAGGAGATGTTACCGTCCTCGTCGATAACATGACGAGGCCTGTTTTCAACGTTACGATAGAAAACAGTGTCACATTCGATGATGAAAAAGCGATAAGAGAAAATGCCGTTTTGAGAATAAATCCAGATGAGAGTAACACCATACCTGTACCTTACGATGTGGGGAGATTGATAGTGTACATCAGTGATGATGAGAACGTGGATGAAAGCGATGTATACATGATTTTAGAAGGAACACTGGATCTTAGAGATTATGCATTACCGATCAACACGAAAGAATTTTCAGATGGGAGAAAGAGAGTGGCCATAAAAGTTGTGGACAAGGCAGGTAACGAATCCGATGTAGAAAGACTCGGTGCCTTCGAAGACGTGATTTTCGATAACACACCTCCTAGAATACCTAGTGAAATCTTGACCGATAACTCTGCAAACATCGTGTTCGGCTTTGAGGATGTAACTATAGTTTCGACACCCACGTTGATACTCGATGGGAGCTACTTTAAGGAAACCTCGATAAACGGTACGAGTGTGACATACGATCTATCGAGTTTCCTGACCGATGAGGCCACGATGGAATACACGTTCAAGATTTTCGATATTGTTGGGAACTATTCAGAAGGTACAGGTGTACTTCTCTACGATCTTTATCCTCCCACTTTGGCTATAACCATAGATAGTTCGACCTTTAAAACTATTTTTGAAGCCACAGTAAATTACCTCGACAACATATCGGGTGTGGCAACGTTGTTGATACAGTTAGATACACTATCTTCTGAAGTCAATGTGAATGAAAGAGTTGGAAGTTACCTGTATACTTACGACATACCAGAAGGTTTTGAAGGAACGGTCACCTTCTCGGTCATTGGTTACGATGAACTCTCTCACTCGACGCAAGTAGCGACACAGATCATATTCGACAACCACACACCGGAAATAACGAATGTACTGTTCGATGAGGTTTCAGTAGACGCAGGAGAAACGATCCCAGCTTCTGCTGGAACTCATGTCGTACTCGTGAGTTACGCTGAAGAATTTCTAAAAGATGCCACGTTGTTGATTGAAGATACAACCAGTTCAACCCCGCTTGCTCCGACGACCATAACGGATACAACACTCAAATGGGAACTGAATGTGACGACGGATATCACATTGATGATATACTTAGACGATGTGGTGAATCATGAAACACAGTTTTCGTTCAGTGTTCGCATTCAATGAGGAGGTGAACAGATTTGATACTCTTGATAGTTCTTGGAATCGTAGCGATAGTTTTAATATGGTTCGTGGCAACTTACAACTCCTTGGTCAGATCCAGGAAAAGAGTAGAGAACGCTTGGAGCCAGATCGATGTACAGTTGAAGAGGAGGCACGATCTGATTCCAAATCTTGTCAACGCAGTCAAAGGGTACATGAAGTACGAGCAGGAAACTCTGCAAAGAGTTATGGAGGCGAGAGCAAAAGCTGTGAGCGGGGGAAGTTTTGAAGATAGAATGAAAGCAGAGGGGGAAATTTCCACTATCCTTGGAAGGTTGTTCGCCCTGATGGAAAATTATCCAGATTTGAAGGCCAACGCCAGTGTGAATCAGCTGTTGGAAGAGCTCACGAGTACCGAGAACAAGATATCCTACGCAAGGCAGTTCTACAACGACAGCGTTATGATGTACAACACGAAGCTGGAAGTTTTTCCATCGAATGTGGTTGCAAAGATGTTTGGGTTCAAACCTTATCCATTTTTCGAGCTACCGGAGGAGGAAAAAGAGGCTCCAAAGGTGGATCTGTCATTCTGAGATTTTATTTGGAAAAAAAGTTTGGGTGTGATAAAATTTATGAAACACGTTCGAGGTGAAACACATGTGTGGAAGTTCTTTTAAGGGATCAAAAGTGTTCTTCAGAAGTGAATGGTGGTGGCGGTACCCCGATTCGGCGGGGTAACCGTCACTATTTTGTTGTATTACGCCGAATCGGGGCTCTCCTTAAAGCGGAGAGCCCCTTTATTTTTATAAGGAGGTGGTTTTTTATGAGAATCAGGGTTAATCTACCAGTAGAGGATATGCCAAAGAGTTGGTACAACGTTATCGCCGATCTTCCTTTCAAACTCGATCCACCATTGGATCCAGAAACCAGAGAACCTCTGAACCCAGAAAGGCTCTCTCCTATATTTCCTCAATCCCTCATAGAACAGGAGATATCTGACAAGAGATTCATCGAAATTCCCGAAGAAGTTCTCAGAGAATACGCAGTCTACAGGCCGACTCCGCTCATAAGAGCAACGTATCTTGAGGAGTATCTGGGAACACCTGCAAGGATCTACTACAAATACGAAGGAGTCAGTCCAACAGGGAGTCATAAGACGAACACATCGATACCGCAGGCTTATTACAACGCTAGAGAAGGTGTGAAACGGCTGGTGACGGAAACGGGAGCAGGACAGTGGGGAAGTGCTTTAACTTATGCTGGAAGAAAATTTGGACTGGAAGTGGAAGTCTTCATGGTTAAAGTGAGTTACTTTCAGAAACCCATGAGGAAAAATCTGATGCAACTGTATGGTGGAAATGTCACACCCAGTCCAAGCGAGAAGACAAAATTTGGAAAGAGACTGCTTGAGGAGAATCCAGAAAATCCTGGAAGCCTTGGTATAGCGATAAGTGAAGCACTGGAGGTTGCTTTGGAAGATTCAAAAACCAAATATTCCCTCGGAAGTGTCCTGAACCATGTCCTTCTTCATCAGACGGTCATAGGTCTTGAGTTGAAGAAACAACTCGAAATGATTGGTGAAAGACCAACGATCATAATGGGATGTCATGGAGGAGGTTCCAACTTCGGGGGAACGATCCTTCCTTTCATACCGGATAAGCTGGAAGGGAAGGATATAAGGTTCGTGGCCTGCGAGCCAACTGCATGTCCATCTCTTACCGAAGGAAGGTACGATTACGATCACGGAGACACAGCTGGTATAACGCCCCTTCTGAAGATGTACACACTGGGGAAGGATTTCATACCACCCAAGATACACGCAGGAGGTTTGAGATATCATGGTTCTGCTCCCATAATAGCCAGACTGGTTCATGAAGGAATAGTGGAGGCTCAGGCATTCGATCAAGATGAGATATTTAAATGGGCGAAGGTTTTCTCAAACATTGAAGGGATAGTCCCGGCTCCAGAGAGTGCACACGCTATTGCAGGTGTGGTTAAGGAAGCCTTGAGGGCAAAAGAGGAGAAAAGGGAGGAAGTCATCGTCTTCAACCTGAGCGGGCATGGTCTTTTCGACCTCACTGCTTACACTTGAAAAGAGCCCGCGATAATAGCGGGCTCTTTCATTGAAGATCTATCAACTCTTTCTTCAACTTCTTGTATTTCTGGTACTTCTCTTCGTAGTAATCAGTATTTCTATCGGGATACACGATCTTGGATACTCTGTGCCCTCTTTCGAAGGCATCACGATGATCTTTATAAAGACCCGCGGAAAGTCCTGCAAGAAGTGCTGCTCCCAGAGTTGTGGCTTCTGATGTTTGAAGAAGATGTACGGGAATACCGAGTACGTTCGATCTTATTTTAACTACGAGTTCACTGAGGGACTCTCCTCCAACCATGATCAGTTTGTAATCCTTTTCAAGGCCTAAATTTCTCAGATTCTCTATCATGGATCTCACTTCGAACGAGAGACTCTCTATTATAGAGATCAACATTTCATCGGAATCCGTCTCATCCGATAGATTCAGAAAGCTGGCTCCCGCTCCCATATTGGAGAAAATTCCCCTCAGGAATGGGAAGAAATAAACTGTGTTCGTTTTCATCTTCACGTTTTCAAGATGCTCGAAATCCTTTCTCAGAACTTTCCTCAGGAACCATTCAATACAGTATCCTCCCGTTGGTAAACCATCGACGAGGTAATAACGGTGCGGGACAACGTGAAAACCTGCGTTGAAGTCATGTATGATGTTTTTCAGAAAGGTGTTCAGTACACTATCATCTACTCCCCACAGTACGGCTTCCGTTGTACCAGTTGAATTCAACACACTTCCAAGGTCGAAAACGCCTGCTGGAAAAGAAGCCGTCATATGATCCTGACCAGCCGTCGTTACGATCACATCCTTTGGAAAACCGAGGTCGAGAGCAATATCGGCTTTCACAGTTCCTCTTGGTATTCCACTGTCCACTATATCTGGGAGGTGTTTTCCTGGGATGTTCGCTATATCCAAGATTTCCTCGCACCAATCCCCTGTTTTCAGATCGATCAGCATGGTTCTGGAAGCTAAGCATCTGTCCATCCTCTTATCACCTGTTAGGATGTATGCGATGTAGCTTGAGACGTCGAGCCATGTTTCAATCCCTTCCATTTCCTCTTTGAAAGAGCGATAATAATACATCATCTTGAAGATTGAAAAGATCCAGGATGCTCTGAGCCCTGTTTTTCTGAATATCCATTCTGGGTCGACACGGGAGAAAAACTCCTCGTATGTTTCCTTGGTTATTGTGTTGTACCAGATCAATCCTGCCATACTGGAGCCATCTTTTCTCACTGGGAAAACCGTCTCTCCCAGGGATGAGATACCAATTGCTCTGATTTTCTTTTTCACATCATCCGGTATGCTGCCAAGGAGTTTTGAAACAGTTTTCCAGAGTTTTTCGGGGTGAAGGATCTCCTTCAAACTCTCGTGAAATTCAAGCGGTGTTCTGGCTCTGGTTCCCCATATGGGGTTTCCTTCTTCGTCGTACACCCAGAGTTTTATATTCGTTGTGCCTATATCCAATCCCACAAGCATCTAACCACCCTTTCAAGATATTTTTCCATAAACCACTTCTCCTCTTTTCACAGTGGCGATCAGGTTGAGATCCCTGTCTAAAACCACCAAATCCGCTATATAACCTTCTTTTATCCTTCCCAAATTCTCGATGGAAAGATTCGATATAGCGTTGTAAGATGAAACGCGTGTCAATTCCTTCAAGGATGCTCCTGTGAATTTCCGGAAGTTTCTAACGGCATTTATAAAAGTGAGAGTGCTTCCTGCAAGACTACCGTTTGAAAGCCTCGCCACACCGTTCTCCACGAATACTCTCAATCCTCCGAGTTCGTAAACGCCGTCTTTCAAACCTGCTGCGGATATCGCATCGGTTATGAGAATTATTCTATCTGCACCTTTTGTTTTATATACAAGCTTCACCATCTGGGGAGAAAGATGAACACCGTCACAGATGAGTTCGAGAACGATATCATCAAAGTAGAGTCCAGCTCCAGTTATTCCGATTTCCCTGTGATGCAACGGCCTTAAAGCATTTGGAAAATGTGTGATTCTCTTGACTCCCATATCGTACGCTTTTTTCACATGTTCAAATTTCGCATTCGAATGTCCCATGGATATTACAACACCTTTGTTCATAAGTGTTTTGGAATACTCGCTGAATCCTTCTATCTCCGGCGCCATCGTTATCAGCTTCAACACATCCTTTTCTGAGATGGCGTTTATCTCTTTCTCGCTTGGTTTCCTTACGTATTCAGGATTCTGCGCTCCCACTTTCTCAGGTGATATGTAGGGACCTTCAAGATGAACTCCTAAAACCGACGTTACATCCCTTCCATTCATGTACTCTTCAACGACATCTAAAGCTTTTAGCATATCTTCCAGGGAGCACGAAACTGTTGTTGGAAGGAATGAGGTTACACCTTGTGCGTAGAAGAACTCTTCCATCTTCTCAAGGGATTTTTTGGAAAGATCCATCGTATCCGCTCCGAAACTTCCGTGAACATGGGGGTCGAAGAATCCAGGGATCACTATGAAAGACCAGGATCTCTCCTTCTTGGATATCCTTGATATCTTTCCATCTTCTATCTCCAGTGAACCTGTGAACTCTCCTTCCAGAGGATCGACCATGAGGATGCTGTCTAAAATCAACCTTATCACCTCCTGTGTTTGCTGTTAAAATTTTAAAACGGGAGGGATGATTCTGATCTGGATCTTCGTTCTCTCATTCATAACGACATCCGTTTTCCTATGGATCGCTATACCTTATCTTATAATGAATTACCTGAGAAAGAAGAAGGAAATTTTCAGGGAAAGGATAGAGGAGAACACTGAAAAGAGGATGGAGATCGTCAGGAAATTCTGCGATCTCGTGGATGAAGATACAAGAGAAGAGATGCAAAATATGCTGGATGACTTCAAGTTCGCTCTCTCTCAGACCGATAGATCGGATATGGAGAAAAAGATCGTGAGAAGATTTTTTGAGATACTGGACAATTTGCGGGATCTTGATGAATGGAGAAGTAGAGTAAAACTCTGGGAACTGGAAGATGAGATGAAAAGGTTGAACGATGAAATGAAGAGGTTGAGAAGATCCCACAACGATGTTGTGGAGAGTCATAACAGAAAATGCAGGAAACCGATCTTCCTGCTTGCGGTGAAGATGTTCAACATCGAACCCATGGATACGTTGTGAAAGGAGGTTCTTAAGTGACTGAAGTTTCGGAATTCGATTACTACCTTCCTGAAGAGCTGATCGCTCAAGAGCCGGTGGAGCCAAGGGACTCATCTCGTTTGATGGTCATACACAGGAAGACAGGAGAAATAGAGCACAGAATATTCAGGGACATCGTTAACTATCTCGATGAAGGGGATCTTCTCGTTTTGAATACAACTAAAGTTATACCGGCAAGACTTTTGGGAAGAAAAGAGACAGGAGCGAAAGTGGAGATCTTTCTGCTTGAAAAAATGAAAGAAGGCGTTTGGAAATGCCTCGTAAAGCCTGGATCCAAAGTGAAAATTGGGACGAAAGTATTGATAGGGGATCTGATGGCAAGATGCTTAGAGAGATTCCCTGATGGAGCAAGACTCATGGAATTTGAACCAAAGGACGACTCCGTCATATTCTCCCATGGGAAAACCCCTTTACCTCCTTATATAAAAAAAGAGGTTCCTTCCGATAGATACCAAACTGTTTATGCCAAAGAGGAAGGAGCTGTCGCTGCTCCAACAGCTGGGCTTCATTTTACAGAGGAACTTTTGAAAAAATTGGAGAATAATGGTGTTAAATTTACAGAGGTTATCCTTCATGTGGGTCTTGGTACCTTCAGACCGGTCAAGGCAGAAAGAGTAGAGGATCATAAAATGGAGGAAGAGTATTACAAAGTGCCAGAAGCGACCGTCAAAGCAATCAAAGAAACTTTAAAAAGAGGGAAAAGAATAGTGGCTGTTGGTACGACTGTCGTCAGAACTTTGGAAACCATAGCAAGACTTCCTAAAAAGAAGGAATATGAGGGCAAAACAGATCTTTTCATATACCCTCCGTTCGAGTTCAAACTTGTTTCCGCGTTGATAACGAATTTTCATCTTCCAAAATCAACTCTTCTGATGCTTGTCAGTGCATTTGCAGGGAAAGACCTCATAATGAAAGCTTACAAGATAGCGATTGAGAAAAGATACAGATTCTTTTCCTTTGGGGACGCTTGTTTGATACTATGAAGCCTTCAGTTTTTTTCTCTATGCTAGCTGATAGAAGAGGTTTATGAACAACGATAGATTCAAAAAAATGCCCACCAGAAGTGGGCATTTTTGAAAAATTTACATGATCACCATTCGATCTTGAAATCCGAGAAAGTGACCTTCACGGAATTCAAAAACCATGCTTTCGCTATCAAACCAACTTTCGTGAACTCTTGCGGATTTGTCACGATCTTTCCGAGAAATTCCCAATCCTCGGATCCAGGCTCTCTGTAGAAGAAGGAGTATTCATTCTTTACAGCTTTTATCTTCAGCCAGCCTGTTTTGTAAGGATAATTCCTTATGAAATCGCCTTCCGTATCTGGTATCAGGATCATGAAAGGTGCCCATCCACCACATATTCTTGAGTAGCTCCCCTCTATGGCTATATTGTTCTGATCCTTTGGTCCAAAGTAAACAGCGTAAACCTTTCCCGATTCTTTTCCATTCCAAAGAACCAAACCGACGTGAGTGTTGGGGACCCTCTTTGGCATCTCAAAATGAACACTCACTTCCCATCTGTCTTTATCTGGGATATCAACCACAAGCATTGGTGCTTTCCTTCTCTCGCAGTTCCAGATATCGGATCCAGGGATCGCATAGATCGTTATCTTATTCCCTTCGATCCTGTACCAGTTGTTCGGCTCTGGGGAACTCCATTTCCAGTTGTAGGTTACAACCTCTTTGACAGGACGAGGTTTTGGAAGAACGGCTACTCCTTCCTTTTTGTATCCTATCCATTTCAGGAATCCCGGGTGCTCGTACGTGTCCAGATATATGTTCATGGGTATCTTTATCCTGAGTGTACTTTCATAAACTTTCTCACCGTTTACGTAGAATACAGCAGAGCCATCGCCGTTCCACACTATCTTGAATGTACCGTCTACATACCCATCGTAATCCAGATTGGTAACTTCCTTCACTTCGCTTTTACCTTCTTCTCCGTAAACGTACACATACACCTTTCTCCCCGTTGGATCTGTAATGAAACCTATGAAGAATCCTTTTTCTGTGGACATCAATCCCATGTTCTGGTATTCCTTCTCGCTCATGGGCCATCTTGCGTTCCATATCACCGTTATAGGTGGTGTGAACTCCTCATTGGATACGATGGCATCGAAATCTTTTCCCTCAGAGATGGTATTTCCATCGCCATCGATATCGTTTGGATCGTCTCCTATATCATCTCCAACGACTATTCCCATGGCTTCGAAGCTAACCGTTCCTATAGGTATCCAGTTGTTTTCCGCTGTGATATCCGTGTATCCTCTGGGAAGTCCTGTGACAGGTTTTGGTTTTATGGGTTTCAAGGGTTTCGGGCGTGGTAGAGCCTGAGCTTTCGGACCATAGATGTGAAGCTTGTACGCACCACAACCTCTTGATCTGTTGATCTCGATGTAATACGTTCCCGGCTTCAAGGTTACCTTATCACTCGTTTTCGGCTCTTTTCCAACGTAAATGGATTTGTAATAGCTGCTAGCTCTCGAATCGTACAGATAGCAATAACCCAATGATAAACCATTCAAAGGCTCCACCCTGAAGCTCACTTCTCCTTCTGCTCCGATCTCGAATTTCCACCAATCTTTCGTATCGGTTTCATATCCATCCGTGTATCCAAGGTGTCCATATACCGTTTCGTTCACAGGAGCGATCGAAGCGTTCACCGGCTCATCGTTGGGCTCAGGATCGTTACCGTACGGATTTTCCTCAAAGTCGATCGTAAGGTAGTATCCTCCGTATCCATTGCTTCTGTTGACTTCTATCAGGTACTCTCCCGCTTTCAAACCGACAGGACCGAATTTTTCGTTCTTTTGCCCGATGTACCAGCTGCTTATGTAAGAATCCCCACCCTTTCTGTAAAGATATACATAGGATAGAGAGAGTGTCTCATCCATATCGAATTGAATCCAGAACTTTCCATCTTTTTTCACATTGAATCTCCACCAATCTTTTCCATCGGTTTCATATCCATCTGTGTATCCAAGATGTCCTTCGTTAGTACCAATCACAGCTTTTGTGGCTTTTGCAAAATCTTCATTGGGTTCTGCATCGTTACTCACCTTTTGTGGTTTGTAAATTATGTTCAATTTGTACCCTCCATATCCACCACTCTTGTTGATTTCTATCAAGTACTCTCCTGCCTTCAAACCAACAGGCCCAAATTCCTTATCCTTCTGCTCAACGTACCAACTGCTTATGTAAGAATCTCCATCTTTTCTGTAAAGGTATACGTACGACATGGAAAGCGTCTTGTCCATCTCGAATTGGATGGAAACTTCTCCGTCCTCATCGATTTTGAATCTCCACCAATCTTTTCCATCGGTTTCATATCCATCCGTGTATCCAAGATGCCCTTCGTTGTATCCGATTTTTCCCAGAGTGGCGTTTTTGAAGGAATCGTTGTTTTCCTTCTCACCAGAAAAGCTCGGGTAAACTGCAATGGGGCGTATCGAAAAGCTTCCAGAACCACTGCTCCTGTTCACCTCTAGCCAGTAAGTGCCTTTCTTCAACCCGATGGGTCCAAGGTCTTTTCCCTGTCCAACGTATACGGACGATATGTAAGAAGTTTTGTCGGATCTGTAGAGGTACACGTAACCTAAAGAAAGGTCACCCGATGTTGATATGTGGAATGTGACTTCCGCATCCTGTGATAAATCGTATCTGAGCCATATCTTGTTTCTCTGAGAATCTAAGTATCCACTCAATCCTCCTGAAGGTTTAACAGGCTTTATAGGTTTTGGTTTTATCGTTTTTGGCTTCGGTCTTGCAGCTCCTCCAGGGCCTTTCACATACAGCTCGTATCCTCCGTATCCACCATCTCTTGTAACCTTCACAAGATAAGTTCCAGGTTCTAATTCTTTGACGTCACTTTCTTTCTCTTTATCCCCAACGTACATGGAGTAGTAATAGCTGCTTCCCTTTGAATCGTAGAGATAACACCATCCCACCCTCAATTTTCCATGGGGTCTAACAACGAAACTGACCTTGCCTTTGGATGATATCTGAAATTTCCACCAATCGGTGCTATCAGTTTTATATCCGTTTGTGTATCCCAGATGTCCCTCAAGCCACGTGTTGACGTACCCCTGAGACGCTTTAGAAGAATTGTCGTTGGGTTCACTATCGTTTTCGTAAGAATTTGCTTCAAATATCGGTTTCATTCTGTATCCACCGTAACCGCTATCTCTTGTTACCTTTATCAGATATTCTCCAGCCATGAGGCCAATGGGGCCCAGCTTTTTCAAATCATTTCCAACGAACCGACTGGCTATATAGGAATCCCCATCCTTTCTATACAAATAAACCCAGCCAATCGCCAGGTTTTTATCGGATGAGAACTGAAGATAAAATTCCCCATCTTCGTCCAATTTCATCTTCCACCAGTCGACATTATCCGTCTTGTAACCATCTGTGTATCCAAGATGCCCATCGTTCCATTCATTCACGGTGCACAATTTAGCATCTTTCACTTCCTCGTTCGGTTCGTTGTCGTTACCTATTTCCTGCCCTTCATGGACTATGTTTAACTGATATCCTCCATAACCACTATCCTTTGTGACCTTTATCAGATACTCACCAGCCATGAGACCAATGGGGCCCAGCTTTTTCAAATCACTTCCAACGAACCGACTGGCTATATAGTAATCCCCATCCTTTCTATACAAATAAACCCAACCGATCGCCAGGGTACTATCTGCAGAAAATTGCAGATAAACTTTCCCATCCTTTTCTAAAGAGAATTTCCACCAATCGACATTATCGGTTCCATATCCATCCGTGTATCCAAGATGCCCTTCATTTGATCCAACGTATCCGAGAGTGGGAGTTTCTGGGCTGTCGTTTTTCCCACTATCGTTCCTGTAAGAGGGCGGATTGACTATAGGGTCTATCTTGACACTACCGGAGCCGCTGTCTCTGCTTACCTTTAACCAATAGGTTCCCTTTTTCAACCCAAAAGGCCCAAAATCTTTGCCCCGTCCGACATATACAGAGTTTATGTAAGAACTCTTATCCGATCTGTAGAGGTAAACCCAACCTATGTTCAAGCTTCCTGACGCACTTATCCTGAAAGTGACTTCCGCATCCTGCGGAAGGGAAAATCTGATCCATCTTGAGGTGTTGTTTTGGTCGAGTTGAGTGTAAATGGTGGAGAAATAAACGATGGGTATGAAAATCAATATGAGGATGAAGTACCTAATTTTAAGCATCCTAGAATCACCTCCTTAACCCACTAATGAATTATAACTCCATTAACTTTAAGAATTGGAATCAACACAAAAGAAAAAAAGAGGGGTTCAACCCCCCTTAACTTTTTCTGATGCTTGGAGAATTAATCCAGTATTGAGAAATGTTTCAAAGATCTCTCTATGTAAGCGAGTACAAGTTCGCGGAACCTTGGATACCTTCCGACTTCTCTTTCCGTCCTGACGAGCATTCCGTTTTCTAAAACACTGATTATCTCATCTTCTTCTGTCAGCTCACTTGCTTGGATGATGCGATGTTTCTCCTTTGCAGCATCTAGATTATCTCTGTAAATCACCTTACCTTCATTTATGATGGCGAAGTTATCCGCAAGCATCTCGATCTCTTCGAGATGATGGGAGGCGATGATCAATACTCTCTCTTCTCCTACTTCTCTCAATACCTTCATCACTTCTTCCTTTTTGATGGGGTCCAACCCTTGAGTCGGCTCATCCAGAAGGAGAAGTTCTGCATCACTGGATATGGTCAGAGAAAGTAAAAATAGTGTTTTCATCCCCGCTGAAAATTTCTCAACAGGTTGATCCCCAGGTATGTTGAAGTGAAGCACAAGCCTCCTGAATAAAACAGGATTCCACTTCGGGTATATCAGAGAATACAGTTCTTCATAATCCTTCACCTTCATATTCGAAAATACGTTTCTATCCTCTCTCAAAACTGCTATTTTCTCTTTCACTTCTTTCACTTCTTTTCCAAATATCTTGATCTCTCCTGTGTCCGGTGTTATCTCTCCAGAGAGACATCTCAGTGTCGTCGTCTTCCCAGCACCATTTGGCCCTATCAGAACGAATATACCGTTTTCCACTTCAAAAGAGACATCCACAACGGCAACCACACTTCCGAACCTTTTCCCCAGATTTTTAACTTCAACTGTCACATTTTCCCCTCCTTATTGAAATAAATGAATGAAAGAACGAAAACAAGAATCGAGATCACAGCGCCGATAATGGAACCTTGATACAACGGGCTCACATATCTCCACCAGCTCCAGCTGAACGCCATGTCCAATATCAATACAAGAAGTGGTATTCCGAAATTTCCTTTACCGGCTGTTGAGGATATCATCGATATGCCATAGATAAATGGAAATGCCAAGAGAAGCCTGAAAACGGAGGTGACGTTCATCTTTAGAACACCTACAGTTATGAAACCAGCTATGAGAAGTATCGCGGTTCCTATGAGAAAGTCGTATAAAAATATCTCCCACCTTTTTAAGGGAAGAGAAAGTAATAGACTCTCTTTTCCATCTTCAACATCCTTTGGTAGTAGATACGAGAAAAGAATCAAAGATACTATTATCCTCCAAAAATGCGGTGGTATGAGGAACAAAAAGAAAGCAACTATTATCAAACCACTTTTTTCCTTAAAATCACGTTTCAAAACGAATTCCATCCTCTTCATTTTCTCCACACCTCCTGAAGAAGCATCATGGCAAGATCCATTTCGATACCTTCGCCTTTTAACCTTTCAACAAGATTCAGAAGTTCCTTGACTATATCCTCAGCTATCCTGAACTCTTCTTTGACGTAATAGCCTTTCCCATGTTCAGACTCCAGGATTCCTTCTGAAACGAGTTTCTCATACGCTTTGAATACGGTGTTCACGTTGACGTTCAACCTTTTAGCCATTTCTCTAACAGGGGGGAGCCTATCTTCCTTTCTCAATCTTCCAAAGATTATCTCTTTCTTTATCTGAAGGATGATTTGCTTGTAAATGGGTATGGGAGAGTATTTATCGATCGTTATCACTTCTCCTTCCTCCTTATCTTTATAACTGACGCTATGTTGCTCCCTGAAATCTCGAGCTGATCTTTGGATACACCTTCCGGGAGCTCCACAATCAGTTTGCTTCCCATCCCATTTATCTCTATATACCTTTTTCCTTCCCACGGAATCATGTAAGATATGAAAACATCGACTCCCATCCCGTTTATCTCCATATATTCACAACTACTGGCATTTACCGATATCTTCGTTCCCATTCCATTGACCTCAAGGTTTTTACAGTTCAGGGATCCTTCCATGAGTACGCCAGTACCGTTCAGTTCAATTCCCTCAACATCGATATTTCCTTTCAAAACGATTCCCATCCCGTTCACTTCGAGCCTCTTCAATTTTCCCGCAATGACTTCGTATTTTTTTCCTTTACCGTATAGAATAAGCAAGTGATCTCTTCGCTTCCAATCGATCTCTTTCGGTACCATCACCTTTCCTTCGGCTCCCTCGAACCTGAAGACGATACCCGTTCCCTCCACTTGCAATTCTTTTACCCCATCGATTTCCGTATCTGCTTTCAACAGTTCTTCTGCAGAGTATCTCCATCTCTGTGGGAACATCCAGTTGAATCTAAACATTTCGGGAAAATGCTCTGAGATCACGAAGTTGGTTATTCCTACGGGAATGAGAAATAGGATCGAAAAGATGAGGGGTATCAGAATGGCGTGAGATAGTCTTTTGAAGGAAAGGGAAAAAAGAAGAACCGAGAGAAAAGCCAGGGGTATCGCTATCGATACAGGAAAAAATAAAGTCAAAACTGCTGTCAGTAAAGATAACACTAAAAAAAGAATCGACATGCTTCCACCCCTTTGTTTTTGTGTTATATAAAACTATAACACAAGTTCCTGAAAAGGTCAATAGGGAATCTCTGAAAGCTCCTTATCATTCAATTTTCTCCAAAAAGTTCATCACTTCCTCCATACGAGGCATAGAATTTGCTCCTCCAACTTTTGTCAGCACGATGGCAGAAACTGCGTTTGCGAATTTCCCCATGTTTACGACGTCTTCAAAACCTTTAGGTTTACTCTCCAAATACTTGTGTATAACAGCCGCCATGAAGGCATCGCCACACCCTGTTGCATCGACCTCTTGAACTTTGAAGGCTGGTATGTGCTCTCTATCCTTTCTATATTGCACGAAACATCCCTTCTCTCCCAATGTGATGAAAACAACAGTTTCGTCCATCACTTTTATCTTACTTAAAGCTTTGTCAAGAGATTTCTCCTGAGTGATGTACACGAGATCATCGTAACTCATTTTCAATATGCTCACACTGGAAGAGATTTTGTAGAAATCTTCAAGAAAGCGTTTTCTATCTCTTATAAGCCCTGGCCTAACGTTTGGATCGAACGAAACCGGTACTTCTTTTTCGTTGAATTTTTTCATGAGCTCGATGTAGGTACTTCTGGATGGGTCCTCAAGAATGGAAATGGATCCAAAATGATAAAGAGAGAAATCGGAGGGATCGATGTTCACTTCCTCTATCCTCAACAAACGATCAGCTGGATTTTCTCTGAAAAAAACAAAATCAGGATTCCCCTTTTCATCCCTTGCCACAAACGCCAGAGTTGTTTTACAGTTTTCATCCACAACTATATTCGATGTGTCTATTCCTTCGGATTCCAGAACCTTCATGAGAAAGGTTGAAAATGGATCTTCCCCGAGTTTCCCCAAGAACGAAACTTTAGTACCGAGTCTTGATATACCGACTGCTATGTTGAAAGGGGATCCTCCAGGTTTCTTTTTGAAGGTATCGCTCTCAATTAGTCTCTTCCCTTTGTTCTCTGATATGAAATCTATGAGTATCTCACCTGCACATAGAACTGGTTTCATGAGATCTCCTCCTTTCTTCACTTTTCAGTACCAATACTATCAGAAGTCCTTTGTTCCTGTCACATATTAGAAATCGTTGTCTTTATGATTATACTCAAAACATATAGCCACAATTGAAAAGAGATTTGCGAAAGATATTTTGAGAAATTTGCAAAACATGTCCATTATTTGGAGATATTTCACAATAATGTCTCATAACTCCTGTGATTTACATTTGGTTAAACTCGTAGACATAATATATTATTCTTCTGTGCTTGAAAACGTTTGAGAAATTAGAATCCAAAAATTCCCTTTGAAAAAACCAATCTTCTCAAGGGGGTGTGATGTATGAAGAGATTCTTGATGATGATCCTCGTTGTAGTGATGGTAGTTGGAATCGCTACTTTGGGTCTCTCCTACGAGAAGGCCCAACAAGTTGGAAAAATGAAGATCTTCTTCATAGTCAAAGCAACCGAATCCGAATTCTGGCAGATCGTTCTCGATGGAGCCAGAAAAGCAGCGAAACATTACGGTGTTGAACTGATCGATCAGGCACCAACGACCGAAGCTGATGTCGCAAAACAGGTTTCCATTCTCGAAACGGCCATATCGATGCGTCCAGACGCCATAGTTATAGCTCCCACAGTTGCCGATGCTCTCGTTCCCGGAATAGAGAAAGCCATGGCCAACGGTATACCTGTGGTCATAATCGATTCAGCAGCGAATACAGATAAATACGTCACATTCCTGGCTTCCGACAATTATAAGATAGGACAGATATCGGCAGATCAAATGGCGAAATTCTTGGAGAAGAAATTCGGAAAACCTGCTGGAAAGGTAGCTGTCATAACCTTCATGTCGGGTGTTGGATCCCTTGAGAAGAGAACCAAGGGATTCATCGATAGAGTCAAGGAGAAATACCCAGGTATAGAGATAGTAACGGTCAAGGACGCACAAGGAAAACAGGGTAACACCTTGAACATCACTCTGGACCTTCTGACAGCCTTCCCAGATCTGAACGGAATCTACGCTAACAACCAGTACACGGGAGATGAAGTGGTGAGAGCTCTCGACATGAAAGGACTCAAGGGGAAATTGGCTGTGGTTGCTGTTGACGCGGGACCTCAAGAGATGTACGGTCTGAAGAATGGATACGTGGATGCTTTGATTCTTCAGAGACCATGGGTCATGGGATACTCAGGAGTCGCATACGCCGTCATAGCAAGAAATCTTGTACCTCTTGGATTCGATTTCCCGAAATTCATCGATACGGGAGTTGCAGTTATAACCAAAGATATGCTTGGAAAACCGGAAGCCGAAGCGATTCTTGATCCTGTCAAATTCTACAAAGATTGGTAAAATAGATCATGAGGAGGGGGATCCTCCCCTCCTTTAGATCAACGATTTTGAGG
Organism: uncultured Thermotoga sp.; assembly: GCA_964486555.1. Classification (GTDB taxonomy): domain Bacteria; phylum Thermotogota; class Thermotogae; order Thermotogales; family Thermotogaceae; genus 4484-232. Next base: position 21,297 of record CAZANP010000015.1, read on the forward strand.
TGATACCAATGGATTTGGCAGTTGAAATGAGAAGGATCACAAAAACCTTCCCTGGTGTAGTTGCTCTCGACAAAGTGGATTTTTTATTGAATAAAGGTGAGGTTAAAGCACTCGTTGGGGAAAATGGAGCCGGAAAGAGCACGTTAATAAAAATACTGACAGGTGCTTATTTACCTGATTCAGGTGAAATCTTCGTTTTCGGGCAGAAAATCCACAAGATGACTCCTGCCCTCTCTGAAAAGCTCGGGATCTCTGCCGTCTATCAAAATCTCTTATTAGCGAACCACATGACAGTCGCTGAAAATATTTTACTTGGTATCGAACCAGCAAGATTGGGAGTTCTCAGTAAAAGAACCATGATGAAGAGAGCAAGGGAAATCCTTGAGAGAATAGGATACGCAGACGTCATAGATCTGAATCAAAAAGTGGGAGATCTGAGCGCAGCGCAGCAAGGAATGGTTGCTATAGCAAGAGCTCTGTCGAGAAACGCAAAAGTCATGATATTCGATGAACCAACAGCTGTGCTTGCGGAGAAAGAGGTGAAAGAGCTCTTCAGGGTTATAAAACAGTTGAAAGAAGAAGGAATATCCCTCATATATATTTCTCACAGGTTAGAAGAGATCTTTGAACTCTGTGATAACGTTTTGGTTTTGAAAGATGGAAAGGTCGTTGGGGAGAGGAAGGTATCTGAAACGGATGAAAATGAACTAATAAGGATGATGGTTGGAAGGGAGATAAACAAGGAAATCTACGATCCCAATAGGAAAATAGGGGAAGAACTTTTGAGGGTGGAGAGCATAAGGAACTACAAGTTGAAAGGTTGCTCTTTTTCAATAAAGAGTGGTGAGATAGTCGGCATATACGGTCTTGTTGGTTCTGGCAGAACGGAACTGGCGAGGGCCCTTTTCGGAGCAGATCCCGTTGAGGAGGGAAGGATATACCTCTATGGAAAGGAAGTGAGAATAAAGACTCCGAGAAGGGCTATAAAGATAGGGTTAGGATTTTTACCTGAAGATAGGAGAAGAGAAGGATTGGCATTGAAATTGAGTGTTAAACACAACGTGAATCTTCCAATATATCCCAAGATAGGAAAAATAGGTTTTATAAACCTTCTTAAAGAGAAGAAGAATGCGGAAAGGTTCGTTGAAGTTCTTTCCATAAAAACACCATCGATAAATCAAATTGTCGCAAATCTCAGTGGAGGAAATCAACAGAAAGTGGTTGTTGCCAAATGGCTTGCAAGTAAATCCAAAGTCTTCATAATGGACGAACCGACAAATGGAATAGATGTTGGTGCGAAACAGGAGATATATCAACTGATGAACAATTTGGCAAGAGAAGGAGCCGGGGTTATATTCATATCGTCTTACATGCCCGAACTTATGGGTATATGCGATAGGATTTTGGTTATGAAAGATGGGATGATCGTTGCCGATGTTCCAAGAGACGAATTTTCCGAGGAGAAGATCTTGAGTCTCGCCATAAGGAGTAATGGTGCAAGGAGGGGAGCTGAAGAATGGGTCACAAAATCCTGAATCAGATTTCGCTAGTGAAGAGGAAGGGGATCACTCTCAACACTCAAATGGTTCTGGCTCTGGTTGTCATAGGCATATGGATATTTTTGAGCCTCACAACCCCCAGATTTCTCACATACGAGAATATAAAGAACATCATGAGACAGATGGCCATTCAAGGTGTTTTAGGAGTAGCGGCGGCCATAGTCATAATAACTGCAGGAATAGATCTTTCTGTTGGTTCCATAGTGGCACTCGTGAACATCACCTTGTCACTCATGACAACACATGGTGGAAGCATTGCGGGATCCATATTTACCTGTCTGCTCCTGTCAGCTTTCCTTGGTTTCCTGAACGGTGTTATGGTCTACGATCTGAAGCTTCCTCCTTTCATAGCAACTCTCGGTATGATGAGCATAGCAAGGGGTATAACCCTTCTCGTTTCAGGTGGAAGGAACGTTTTCGGTCTTCCAAGGATTCTCGCAGATTTCGCTTCTGCGGATTTTCTTGGTATCCCCACACTCTTTTGGTTTTTAATAATGGTGGTTTTCCTCGGTGAAATCATATTGAGATACACCAAGTTCGGAAGGTACCTGTTTGCCATAGGAAGCAACGTGGAAGCGGCAAGGCTTTCTGGGGTGAGCATAAGGTTCGTAACCTATGGAGCGTACACTCTCGCAGCGACCCTTGCTGGATTTGCCGGTGTTCTAGAGACTGCCAGACTCTGGATGGGGGTGCCGACAACCGGAACTGGATACGAACTCGATGCAATCGCGGCAGCTGTTATAGGTGGTGCAAGTCTTACAGGAGCTGAAGGAAGCGCTATCGGAGCTTTCTTTGGAGCTCTTGTCATGACGACCATCTACAATGGTTCGGTTCATCTGAACGTGAACCCATTCTGGCAGAGGATCATAGTTGGTTTGATAATCGTTGCGGCGGTTGGAGTCGACCAACTCAGAAAGAGGAGAAGATGAATACAATAATGTTTAAAAAGCTTTTTGAAATTTCCTCTCCATTATCGCCTTCTCTTCAACCTGAACTCTATGTTTCACTTTTAATTTCAATCCATTATGTATCCTCTTGGAATCCTACGATATATCTTAAAGGAAGGGTAAAGATCCCTTCCTTTACATTCTTGTATAATGATCCTTGGCCCACCGGGGAGTGATCTTCTTTGATCATCTTAGGGGTGGATCCCGGGTATGGGATTCTCGGATACGGTGTTTTGAAAATAGAAGGAAACAGATTCCATCACCTTGCCCATGGTGTTATAACCACTCCCAAGAATTTGGAGATGCACAAAAGGCTGTTGATGTTGAAAGAAAGGTTCTTGAAAATCATTGAAGAATTCGAGCCTGATGAGGTGGCATTGGAGGAATTGTTCTTTTTTAAAAACGTCAAAACAGCTCTTAAGGTTGGAGAAGCAAGAGGTGTTATACTGCTCACTCTAGCCGAGAGAAACATCAGGGTTGAAGAGTATACCCCTTATCAGGTTAAAAAAGCAGTTACAGGTAATGGTAAAGCCAGAAAAGGACAGGTTCAGTTCATGATGAAGACACTTCTCAATTTAGAAGACATTCCAAGACCGGACGACGCTGCGGATGCCCTCGCTTTGGCTTGGTGTCATGCTGCTCACAGAAAAACAGGGGGGACATGGTTTGATCAGAATAAGAGATATTAAGAGGAATCTATCTGAGATTGTACCAGATACGAATAAGGTTTCAATAGAAGAGGTCTCTCTGGATCTGGAAAGAGAGAGAATGGTTATCAAACTCTCAGGATTTCCTGGAATAGATGAGAAGGCAATAAAGAATCACCTCGAGAAGGTATTGAAACTCAGGGTATCTCTAGATTATCCTGAAAAGCATCAGAAGGAAAAGCTTCTTTCTCTCTTGAACGGGAGTGTTCCGTACGTCAAAGATGTGGAAATACGAAATAGCGGCGTCACGCTCGTAGTGGTTGGAGAGTTTGCAAAAGATAGAGTTGAAGGGAAACTCGCATCTTTGAAAAGAGAACTTATCGACATATTTGGTAAAGTTCCGTCATTTCATATAGAAGTTATCGAGGATGTCAGCGTTGAGGAGAGGAAAATCGTTCAGAAAGTTCCTGTGAGGAAGGCGATCTCCTATTCTGGTGAGGGTGAAGTGATCTTCGGTAGAACTCCCCGAAGAACGATCCATCCACCTTCCAGCATACCGGAACCAGGTGTTGAGGTGTCTGTTAAAGGAAAAGTCTTCAAAATGGATTTGAACGGTAAGAAAAACGTTCTGAATCTCTACATAACAGATGGTGTTGATTCCATAATGGGAAAAATCTTTGATAAAGACATTGAAACTGCTCTCTCCTCCGTTGAAATAGGAGATGTTGTTGTGATGACCGGGTCCCTCTCGAAAGATAACGATGGCGAGCCGATTGTTCTTGTCAAAGGATTGCTGAAGCTGGATGAGAGGAAGAAAGACAACAGTCCTGAAAAGAGAGTTGAACTTCACGCTCATTCAAAGTTTAGCGATCTGGATGCGATCATGGATGTGGAAGAATACGTAAAGAGAGCGAAAGAATGGGGATTCCCAGCTGTGGCCATTACAGATCATGGAAACGTTCAGGCTATACCTTACTTCTATGAAGTGGCTAGAAAGTACGGGATAAAACCCATATTCGGTATGGAAGGGTACATGATAAACGATGCAGAGCCCATCCTACATAACTACTCGGGAGACGATGAGATATTTGAAACGAAGTTCGTGGTTGTGGATCTCGAAACAACAGGACTCGATCCCGTCTACGATGAGATCGTTGAGATTGGTGCTGTGAAGATTGAGAACGGAGAGATAGTCGATGAATATCACACCATGGTGAAACCGAAGAAAGAGATGAGCAGGGAGAGTGTTAGGATAACGGGAATCACAAAGGATATGCTGGAGGAAGGAGAGCCAATAGAGAAAGTCATTCCAAAATTTCTGGAATTCTTAGAGGATGCCATTCTCGTGGCTCATAACGCCAATTTCGATTATGGTTTCTTAAGGTATTGGATATCCCAGGTAACTGGGAAGAATTGGGAAAATCCTTACATAGATACGCTGGGACTCTCGAAAGCTCTTCTCAAAATGTCCAGTTATTCTCTGGACAAAATCGCCTCGAAGTTGAAAATAGGAACCTTCCAGCATCACAGGGCTCTGGACGACGCGAAGGCAACTGCACAGATATTTCTGAAACTCCTTCAAATGCTGAAGGTCATGGGTATAACGAAGATATCGGATATAGAGAAAGTGAGGAGCGAGATAGACTTCAAAAGCTTGAAACCATACCATTTCACGATTCTTGTGAAGAACAAGGAAGGTTTGAAGAATCTGTACATTCTGGTTTCAAAGAGTCACGTGGAGTTTTTCCACAGCGTCCCCAGAATTCCCAGAAGTCTTCTCATAGATCACAGAAAAGGTCTTCTCATAGGTACTGCCTGTATTTCAGGTGAATTGGCAAAAGCATTTCTGGAGCACGCAAGTGACGAAGAACTCGAAGAAATAGCGAAATTCTATGATTACATCGAGATAATGCCTTTGAGTGTTGCAAGATTAGAAGATGAAGAGAGGGAAATACCGGAAGAAAGATTGAAGGAGATGTACAGGAAGTTCTACGAGATAGGGAAGAAACTCAACATACCGGTTGTTATGACAGGTGATGTACATTTCCTTGATCCCGAAGATTCGAAGGGTAGATTGGCTCTTCTGGCACCTCAGAGCAGGAAAAAGCAGAGTATAGCACCACTCCACTTTCGAACGACAGATGAGATGATGGAGGAAGCCATGAAGATTTTCGAGGATGAGGAAATAGCCTATGAAATCGTTGTGAAGAATACCAGAAAGATAGCCGAGATGATAGAAGAAGTGATTCCTGTTGAAAAAAAGTTACATCCACCTGTCATAGAAAAAGCTGAGGAGATAATAAGGGATATGGCATGGAAGAAAGCGAAAGAGGTCTACGGTGATCCTCTACCTTCCATCGTCGAGGAGAGATTGAACAAGGAATTGAACGCCATCATAACGCATGGTTACTCTGTTCTTTATCTGATAGCTAAAAAGCTCGTTGATAAATCCAAGGAAGACGGTTACGTCGTGGGATCCAGGGGATCTGTTGGTTCTTCATTGGTAGCTCATCTTCTTGGAATAACGGAGGTCAATCCTTTGCCACCTCATTACGTGTGCCCAAAGTGCAAGTACTCAGAGTTTGTTGAAGAAGATACATTCGGAGCAGGTTTCGATCTTCCAAATAGAAAATGCCCCAAATGTGGAACTCTGATGAAAAAAGATGGGCACGATATTCCTTTCGAAGTTTTCATGGGCTTTGAGGGAGATAAGATACCGGATATCGATCTGAACTTTTCGGGTGAGTATCAGGATAGAGCTCACAGGTACATAGAAGAGCTATTCGGTAAAGATCACGTGTTCAGAGCCGGTACGATAAGTACAATCGCTGAAAGAAGCGCTATGGGCTTTGTGAAAAGTTACGAAGAGAAAGCAAGGGTGAAGTTGAGAAAAGCTGAGAAAGAGAGACTCATGATCAAGATAACGGGGGTCAAAAGAACCACGGGTCAGCATCCTGGAGGTCTCATGATAATACCTAAAGACAAAAGCGTCTACGATTTCACACCAATACAGTACCCTGCGAACGATCGTAGTACAGGCGTTTTCACAACACACTTCGCCTATGAAACCATACACGATGACCTTGTGAAGATAGATGCACTAGGACACGATGATCCCACCTTCATGAAATTCCTGAAGGATTTAACAGGGATGGACCCAATGAGTGTTCCAATGGATGATCCAGAAACTCTGGCCATATTCAGTTCCGTTGAGCCACTCGGTGTGGATCCTGATGAACTGGGAACGGATGTTGGAACCTACGGAATACCCGAATTTGGAACGGAATTCGTACGAGGAATGCTCAGAGAGACTCGTCCAAAAACCTTTTCAGAGCTTGTCAGGATTTCCGGGCTTTCCCACGGTACTGATGTGTGGTTGAACAACGCAAGGGATTGGATCAGGAAAGGTTACGCCACCCTTGCTGAAGTCATATCCTGCAGGGACGATATCATGAATTACCTGATCCACAAGGGGATGGAACCTTCTCTTGCTTTCAAAATAATGGAGAACGTTAGAAAGGGAAAGGGAATAAGCGAAGAGGAAGAGAAAATGATGAAAAAGTTGAAAGTTCCCAATTGGTTCATAGAATCTTGTAAAAGGATAAAGTATCTGTTCCCAAAAGCCCACGCTGTTGCCTATGTGAGCATGGCTTACAGAATCGCTTACTTCAAGGTTCATTATCCCCTATCCTTTTATTCAGCCTATTTCACGATAAAAGGTGATCAGTTCGATCCCGAAACGATTCTGGCAGGAGAGAGAGCCATAAGGGAGAGACTGTCGGAATTGAAATCCATGACAAAAAAGGATGTTCAAGACAAAAACGAAGAAGCGATTTTGGAAGTTGCTTTGGAGATGCTTTTAAGAGGTTTTTCGTTCTTGAGACCTGATATATTCAAATCGGAAGCGAAAGTCTTTCTCATAGAGGGAAATTCTCTCAGAATACCCTTTAACAAGTTACCAGGGTTAGGTGATAGTGTGGCTGAATCCATAGTGAGAGCGAGGGAAGAAAAGCCTTTCACTTCGATGGAAGATCTCCTCAAGAGAACGAAAGTCAACAGAACACAGCTTGAGATGATGAAGAGGATGGGAGTTTTAGGGAATCTTCCAGATACGGAGCAGTTCTCTCTATTCTAAAATCAAGGCCATGATCAGAGTATCTTTGAAACATTCTTCTAATCTCACCGCTTTTCTCTTTCTGCCTTCAACGATGAAACCGAATTTTTTGTAGAGATTTATCGCTCTTTCGTTGTCTTCAAGAACTTCAAGCTGTATCCTAACAATTCCCTTTTTCCTTGCCCATTCTATGAGTGTTTCCATCATGGCGCTACCTATCCCCAATCCCCAGTAATCTTTCAAAACACTCAAGCTCAATTCGCCTGAATGGGAAACCCTCTTCCTTCTGAAAGTTGAAAAACTCAGAAGGGAAACGATCCTATCATCGAGCACACCCACTATCATGAGTTTTCTTGGATTGCTCAGGTGCGATCTTATTATGCTCCTTTCCATTGGAACATCGAGAACCTCTTCGGGCTTCGTAACCATGTAATGAGTTTCGATCGTCACCCTTCTCATGTATCCAACAATCTCACCGGCATCCGAAACTTTGGCATCTCTTATCAGAAGTACCCTACCATTCTTCAGCCTGTAGTACCTTATCACACGTTCAATTCCTCCTCGAGTTTTAAAGCCCTGAGAAAAGTTTCGTGAATCGTTTTCATAAGGGCTCCTCTTATTCCTTCACGCTCCATCGTGTATATCCCTTCTATGGTGGTTCCAGCAGGCGATGTCACAAGATGTCTGAATTCTCCAGGATGGTTCCCCATTATCTTCAAAAGCTCGGCGGATCCTTTTAAAGTTTCAAGTATCATGACTCTGGCTTTTTCGTAAGAAAGTCCCATTCTGAGGCCTGCATCTATGAGAGCTTCCACCATGACAAAAACAAAAGCAGGGCCACTTCCGCTCAGAGCAGTAACAGCAGCGAGATCTTTCTCTCTCACTTCGACAACGAATCCTAAAGTGGATATCACTTTTTTGATGAGTTCTCTATCATCAGAAGGTATGCCATCGGAGGAAGCCATTCCTATCACTCCTTTTCCTATCATAGCAGGGACGTTGGGCATTATGCGGACAACCTTTTCACCTCCTGTCTCTTCCCTTATCTTCCTGATACTTACAGCCGTCATGGTGCTTATCACGATTTTCTCTTTCAAAGAAACTTTCTTTATCTGAGAAAACATTTCGAGGGAATCCTGGGGTTTCACACAGAAGAAGATCACATCCGAAAGTTCACACAATTCTTCGTTGGTATCTGCTATGGTGTAACCAGACTTCTGAAAAGGTACGAGCTTCTCTTTAGATCTGTTGCTCAAGATCACATCCTCTGGGTCCACTACCTTCCCCTCGACAAGTCTTCTTGCTATGATGCTTCCTATGTTTCCCACACCTATTATACCCACCTTCACGTTCATCACCTCCATTAAGAATTGAGGGAGCCAGCAGGCTCCCTCCTCTCCAGAATCGGCAAAAACTTGTTAGGAATTATATCACAATCATTTCCATATTGAACCTTTCTTTAGATCGTCTCCTACAAAACCTTAGATTTGGAAGGTTCTCTGAGGACTGGATCAAATTAAGTAGCTTCCTTACCGTTTGTCGATGTCGTCTTTCATCCCAACCTCATGAAGTATTATGAAATCTTTCTCCCTCCACTTTTCCTTGACCTTAACGTTCAGATCTAAGTAAACTTTTTTCCCCGTTAGATATTCAAGTTCCTTTCTGGCGAGAGTTCCTATTTTTTTGATCATACTTCCCCCTTTTCCTATCAAAATACCTTTCTGAGAATTTCGCTCAACGTATATATTGGCTCTTATGTATATAACACCGTTTTCTCTTTCTTTAATCTCTTCCACGATCACAGCGGAAGAGTGCGGAATTTCCTCATATGTGTTCTGAAAGATCTTTTCTCTCACAATCTCCGATGCCATGAATGCAAGAGGGCGGTCTGTGACCATATCTTCAGGATAGAATTTGGGACCTTCAGGTAAGTTCTTTTTTATATCTTCTAAAAGATCTGCAACACCATCCCCTTTCAAAGCCGATATCAGATGTAAGGAGATCGCTTCTTCACACATTTCAAAAACCTTTTCTCCAAGACAGAGAGCTTCGCTTTTATCGACAAGATCTATCTTGTTCACGGCGACAATGGTTTTAACCTGGGATTCGTTAACGTATTTCACGATATATTCATCACTCTTGCTGTATCCTCTTTCAGCATCCAGTATTAGAAGGATCATATCAACACCTTTGAGAGCTTGTATGGCAGCTTTTACCATGTACTCTCCCAATCTATGTAAAGGTTTATGGATTCCCGGTGTGTCGACAAAGATGATCTGGGAGTCGCTGTCTGTGTATATACAATTTATTCTGTTTCTTGTAGTTTGAGGTTTTTCAGAGACTATAACTACCTTCTTCCCGAATATGTAGTTTATCAGTGTGGACTTACCGACATTCGGTTTTCCGGCAAGGGCAACGAAACCCGATTTGAAACTCACCTTTTTCCCTCCTCGAATTTGAAGGAGTCGGGGAGTAGGTCTCTCAATCGAGCGATCTTAACGTCGCCTTTCAAATTCGCCATTATGACTTCCATATCTCCAAATTCAGAAAGGACCTGTCTGCACGCTCCACAGGGAGGAACCGGTTCTTCGGTATCGGCCACCACAGCTATCGCTTTGAAGGATCTTTTCCCATCCGAAACGGCTTTGAACAGAGCCACCCTTTCTGCACAGACTGTCAATCCAAAAGAAGCGTTTTCAACGTTGACACCTGTGTATATCTCACCATCTTCTGTCAATATGGCCGCTCCCACTTTGAACTTGGAATAAGGAGCGTAAGCGTTTTCTCTAGCCTTCTTCGCTCTTTCTATCAGTTCCTTCGCGTACATCCTTCTTTTCTCCCTTCTCTATTCTCATTAGCACCTTCTCTATCCTGTTTCTCCCAGCCGCCAATATTCTGAAGTAGAACCCATTAACCTCTATTTCTTCTCCAACCGACGGTATCCTCTGGAAGAGTTCAAGAAGGTATCCAGCTATCGTCTCGTAGTCCGTTTTTGGAAATTCTATGTTCAACTCCCTTTCAATATCGTTTATCGGTGTCATAGCATCGACTATATACGTGTTCGATCCAACTCTTTTTATACCTATGATCTCATCGTAATCGTACTCATCCATGATTTCTCCAAAGAGTTCCTCTAGAATATCTTCAAGAGTCACAAGACCTGCAGTTCCCCCATATTCGTCCACAACTATAGCCATATGAACTTTCTTCAGTTTGAAATGTCGCAAGAGCTCACTTATTTTCATCGTCTCAGGTATGTAGATGGTCTCTCTCATTATCTCTTTCACTTTCATGTTTTCCACGATGTCATAACCTCTTTCTTCCATAAGCGTGATAACGTCTTTAACATAACACACACCTATTATGTTGTCTATGGTCTCTCGATAAACGGGGATTCTTGAATACCCCTCCTCCCTGATCAATTCCATAAGGTCTTTCACACTCGCTTCATCCTCCACCGCAACGATCTCCACTCTCGGAGTCATTATCTCTTTAACGGAAGTTTCCTTCATCTGGAAAGCTCTCCTTACGATCTGCTCCTCCTCCTGCTCAATCGTTCCCATCTCTCCTCCGACCCGGACAAGGGATACTATATCTTCTTCCGTTATGAATGGAGCCTCTGCCATGGCTTTCCCACCGAAGAATCTTATCATCATGTTCGAAATGGCCATGAGAGTTATTATGACGGGATGAAATACTTTGGAGAGTATCCTTATCAGCTTTATGGTGAAGTTGAAAACTTTCTCTGGATTTTCCTTTGCATAGATCTTCGGAGTTATCTCACCGAATATCAGTATCAGAGTTGACATAACAACGGTGGCCATGAGAGCAGCGAGTTCCTTGTTTCCCATGAGGTTTATGAAAAGAATGGTCGCGAGTGAAGATGCGAGGATGTTGACGAGATTGTTGGCTATGAGAATCGTCGTGAGAAGCTTGTTTGAGGTGTGAATGTATGTTTCTTTTTCCTCTGAACTTTCCTCAGTTTCTAAAAACTCTTTGATCTTAACCCTGCTCATGGAAGTGAGAGCAGTTTCGGAGGAGGAGAAGAAGTTGGAAAAGTAGAGGAGAAAACCAAGAGCCAGTATTTCGAAAACAACCTCTCTAATACTACTCACAGACTCATCCACTTGGTTACCACCTCCAAATTCAATAATGGTAAGTTTCGCCTTTCAGTATTTTGAAAGCCCTGAATAATTGCTCCAGAATCAGTATCACACACAGCTCATGAGTGAAAGTCATCTTGGATATAGATAACAAAAAATCGGCCTTTTTTCGGATCGAGTCATCGATACCGAAAGGCCCTCCTATAACTATATCCAGATTTTTTCCCCTTTCTAAGATTCTCCCCAGTAACTCTGAGAAATCTTCAGAACCCAACTCCTTTCCCCTCACATCGAGGAGGAGAAGAAAGGCTCTTTCCCTTAAATATCTTTCTATCCTCTCTGCTTCTTTTCTTATTATAATATCTTTTCTCGCTTTTTTGATATCCCTATCTCTTGCTATCGTTATTATCTCAACGTCTGCAAACCTTCTCAGCAGTTTTTTGTAATGATCAACCCCATCTTTTATGAACCCTGTTATTCTTCCAGGGACGATGAGCCTTATCTTCATTTTTTATACACCACTTTACCATCTTTGACAACTGCTCTTACAACATCGTGAGAAGGTAGATAAGGTATGGCGTTGTACGATGGCAGATCATACAGGACAAGATCTGCTCTTTTACCGATTTCTATCGATCCTCTATCGTGTGCTACTCCTAAAACCGCTGACGAGTTCAACGTGTATGCAACGATCGCTTCTTCTGGCGTCATCTTCAGCTTCAAAACAGCAAGGTTCATTATCAGTGAAGGATCGTTTATCAGGCAAGATCCAGGGTTGAAGTCCGAAGCCAATGCCACTATTGCTCCGGAATCTATCAAATCCCTTGCTCTTGCAAAAGATTCGTTCAGGAAATAGCTAGTTCCAGGCATCAAGACAACTATGGTATCCGATTTGGAGAGAAGCTCTATATCTTCGTCTTGGATCTTCAAAACATGATCGACCGATATTGCTCCAAGTTCAACAGCCAATTTGGTTGCACCAACGTTTTCTATCTCATCGGCGTGCATTCTTATCTTAAATCCCATTTCTTTAGCTTTTTCCAGAAAACCTCTTGCTATATCCGGTGTGAAAACACCTTTGTCACAGAAAATATCCACAACATCGGTATATTCCTTCACATCGTCCAGCATATCCATCAATTCTTCCATGTACTCATCTTTCATCTTGTCCTTTGGAAAGGCGTGAGCTCCCAAGAATGTGGAAAAAACATCTATGGGGTGCAACTCGTTCAATATCTTCAAAACCTTCAACTGCTTGATCTCATCTTCTTTTCTCAAGCCATATCCACTTTTTCCTTCCAGAGTGGTTATACCCTTTTTCAGCATCTCATCCAAAAACTTTCTGTTAAAAGATACAAGCTCACCTATACTAGCCTTTCTGACTTTCTCCGTTGTGTTTATGATTCCTCCACCCTTCTTCAGTATATCCAAATAAGAAGCCCCTTGAGCTCTCATAACGAATTCTTCCTCTCTGTAGCCGTAGAAGGGGATATGGGTATGTGAATCGACGAGGCCAGGTAGTACCATTTTTGCCTTCAACTTGAATAAAGGATCGTAGGGTGTATCGCTATCAGTCATATCAACGATCTTCCCATTATCTACTACTATATGAACTTTCTTTAAAATATCTAATCCCATCCTTTCCCCACGTAAAGGTTCCTTTCCAACAGGTGTTACGACACTTTCAGCTTCTATCAAAAGCTCAACTTTCACTTTTCTCCAGCTCCTTTGCGAAAATATCGAGAACGTTGTTCTCGATGATCTTACTCACGTCAAAATCCTCCAATTGAAGATAGAAGGCAGCGGATTCGACCAGAGCAAGAAGTGGTACGAGTCCCACTATCTCAGAGCCCACAACGGGAACACCGTATCTTTCGGCTTCTCTTTTTATAACTTCGAAAACTCTGAACATAGGACTCTTCTTGTAATTTGTAAGATTCATGGAAACCTGAACTATCCCCCTATCTTTCAATTCAACCCCTATGGCCTTGACGTACCTGAATCCTCCACTTATATGTCTTACAGCTCTGGCTATTTTATTGGCCACATCTATGTTATCCGTTCCCAGATTCACGTTGAAAGCGATCAGAAATTCCCTTGCACCCACAGCAGTCACACCCGCTGTTGGATGGACTTCTGAGGGGCCAAAATCCGGTTGCCATTCTGGATCCTTGATCTTTTCGAAGAAACCCTCAAATTCCCCTTTCCTTATATTGGCTAAATTTTCTCTCTCGGGCTTCGTTGCGGACCTTTCGTAGAGATACACCGGTATTTTAAGTTCCTCACCGATTCTTCTACCCAGTTCTTTGGAATATCCCACGCATTCTTTCATGGTGGTTCCCATTATGGGAACGAGGGGCACCACATCCGTTGCTCCCATTCGGGGGTGTTCCCCTTTATGCTTTCTCATGTCTATGAGCTCAGACGCTTTTTTAACCATATCGAACAGAGCTTTCAACAGAGGTTCGGGTTTTCCTATCATGGTCACGACCGATCTGTTGTGATCTGGATCCATGGACCAATCCAGAACCCAGACTCCCTGGTACTTTTCCGCTTCTGCTATAATCTCCTTCACAACATCTTCTCTTCTCCCTTCACTGAAATTTGGAACGGACTCTACAAGTTTCAAATCCAACACCTCCT
>CAZANP010000016.1:0-35082 GCA_964486555.1 uncultured Thermotoga sp.
GTTCCTGAAAAAGATGTTCGAAACGGGTGTCAGAGTTGGAGAGATAAGGACCATGCTCGGAATCAGTGGTTTTGAGAAAGAAGGACCAAGGCTTGCCGCCATTTCCCTGCTCAAAATGGTGGAGGAAGGTTCTCTATGATAAAATCCTAAAAGGGGTGAAATCATAGCAATTGACCTTATAATCGTTGATCTTGATGGAACACTTCTCAACAGTGAGAAAAAGATCCCTCTGGAAAATAGAAGGATGATAGCAGAGATCCTGGGGAAAGGTTTGAAGTTCTCCATCTTCACAGGTAGAAATTTTCACTCTGCCAGGAAATACGTGAAAGAGATAAGTGTGGACTTTCCAATGGTCTTTCAAAACGGTGCTCTTATAATGAAACCATTTTCTGGGGAGATATTGAGGATATCCCCTCTGAAGGAAGAGATTGCAAGGAAGATAATAAATGTGGCCAGAGAGAGGAACATATTTTTTATACTCTTCACTTCCTTTTTTGAGGTAAGGGACATGGTGATCGAGAGAAAGTACAAAGGAGCCTTCGAAGATTATTTGGCAGCCAATTCCTGGAGACTGATCTTCTCAGATGATGTGTTGAAATACATGAGAGATAGCGTGGCGGAAGTCGCTCTGATAGGGAGAGAGGAAGGAATTTTAGAAGTTGTGAAAGATGTTGAAAGAGATCATTTGGGAGAGTTCACGGGTGTGAAGAACACTGTGAGAGATGATGAGGTATTCTACGAATTCTTTGGCCCCGATAGCACGAAGGCAAAAGCCTTGGAATTTCTACTGGGACATTTTGGAACCACACTGGACAGAGTTGCTTTCATCGGTGACAGCTACAACGACCTCTCGCTTATGGAAATAGTGGGAGTTCCGATAGCCATGGGAAATTCGCCAGAAGATGTCAAGAACAAAGCGAAATTCATCACTCTCTCGAACGATGAAGCGGGAGTCGCATACGCTATAGACAAGATACTGAAAGGAGAGTGGGTACGATGATACCGCTTTCCAAGCCTGATATAAATGAAGAAGATGTGAGGGTAGTTGTGGAAGTTTTGAAAAGTGGAAGATTGAGTATGGGCCCTTACACTGAAAGGTTTGAAAAGGCGATTTCTGAATATGTGAATGCCAAACACGGTGTGGCGGTGAGTAGTGGAACAGCAGGGCTTCACCTCGTTCTCAAAGCCATGGGAGTAGAGAGAGGAGATTACATGATCGTTCCATCCTTCACCTTCGTGGCATCCGCAAATGTCGCGTTGTATGAAGGGGTAATACCTTTGTTTGTCGATGTGGAAGAGGAAACGTTGAACGTATCAAAGGATTCCCTTGAAGATCTCTTAATAAGAATCAAGAAAGGAAAAGTTAAGATTCTGGACGAAGTTGTGGACCCAAACAAGGTCAAATATTTCATGGGGGTCGATATATTTGGGCATCCGTTGGACTGGGATGAAATACTCGAGGTAACTAACGAATGGGGATTGGAAGTTCTGGAAGATTCATGTGAAGCTCTGGGAGCAGAGTATAAGGGAAAGAGAGTTGGAAAATTTGGATTGGCCGGTGTTTTCGCTTTCTATCCTAACAAGCAGATAACGACGGGAGAAGGAGGAGTTGTGGTGACTGACGATGAAAGTATAGCAAAGCTTGTGAGAAGTATGAGAAATCAAGGAAGAGGGGAAGAAAACGAGTGGCTCCTTCATGTGAGATTGGGGTACAACTACAGAATAGATGAGATGTCGGCAGCTCTGGGATACTCTCAGATGCTCAGGATAGATGAGATTCTGGAAAAGAGGAAGAAGGTGGCGGAAAATTACAACGAACTTCTAAAGGATTACGAATGGGTCAAGACTCCTTCCGTCAAAGAATACGTTACGAGAATGAGCTGGTTCGTCTACGTGATCAGGTTATCCCCCGATGTGAACAGAGACAAGGTGATGAGATACATGGAGGAGAAGGGAGTGCAGGTGAGAAATTATTTTCAGCCTCTACATTTACAACCTTTCTACAGAAGAACTTTCGGATACGATGAAGGTATGTTACCGATCACTGAAGAAGAATCCAAAAAGACTCTTGCGCTTCCTTTCTACAACGATCTCTCCCTCGATGAACAGAAAGTAGTGGTAGAAACGCTGAGAGAAGCTGTCGAAAGGGTTGGGTAAAATGCTCCTTGCGATACTTTCAGGTATTCTGACAGCGCTCTCGATGCCAGGTTTTTTGTCTGGTGTTTTGATATGGTTTTCTCTCATACCTCTTCTGAAAGCCATGGAGAGGAAATCCCCTATTTGGTGCGGTTTCCTGTCTTTTCTGTATTTTTACACCCACATATCGATATCCTTCTACTGGGTCTTTCCAACGCTGACAGAGAACTTTCCGGAGGTTTTCGGAAGGTTTCCTGGATGGGTGGGAGGAGTCGTTTTCTTTCTGATGGGTATAATAGAAGCTCTACCCTTCCTAGGTTTTGGCATTCTGTACGGAATTTTTTCAAAACGTGTCAGAAGAAATCCAAAGCTTGAACTTTTCTTTGTACCTTCCCTTTATCTTCTGTTTGAGTATCTAAGAGGTATAGGGGATCTTGGATTCACGGGAGGAAGACTCTCAGATGCCCTTTACAAGAACGTAGGAATCGTTCAGCTTGCATCCGTAGGAGGAACTCTTCTTCTTGTTTTCGTAATCGTTTTTGTGAACACACTCATTTACATCCTCGTAAAGAGAAGATACTTCAGGTTGCTCTACATATTCATGGTGCTTGGAGTGATATACACACTCGATGCAGTGATAGGATGGTATCTACCGCTCCCTGAAAATGGAAGTGCAAAGATCGTCGCTTTACAGCCGAACGTTCCAACGAAAGTTAAGTACAGCATCTCTGAAAAAGAGCTTCTCGAAAAATTCACCAGATTAACACAAGATCTTCAGAATACTTTCGTTGTTACTCCCGAAGCCTTCTTCATGACAGACGTTTCGAGAACAACTACAAAGGAAGTTTTGGAGAGAATATCTTCAGAAAGGAATCTGAAGATCCTCGTTGGTTTCCCCACATTCGGTGAGAAGAAGTACAATCAGGTCTCTTTGATAGATGGAAAATTTTCAGGCCAGCGTTATGCTAAGGTCAAACTCTTTCCATTCGTTGAAAAACTTCCATATCCTTTTATTTTCAGAATCTTTTCCTTCCTCAAAGCACTCGATTACTTCGATCCAGGAGAGAAATACACCGTATTCAAGGTTGAAAACTTTCCTTCTTTTTCGGTACAGATATGCTTTGAGAGCTATTTCCCAGAGATTTCTCGAGAGGAAGTCAGAAACGGAGCCGGCTTTTTGATCGTTGTCACGAACGATGGTTGGTTCCATTACAGAACAGCCCTCATCCAGCATTTCTCTCAAATCGTTTTCAGGGCCGTTGAAACAAGGAGGGACTTTCTCCAAGTTGCAAACACCGGTATAACGGGCAAAGTGGATAAGTACGGGAGGATTTCTAAAGTTCTCACACCTGGAGAAGAGGCAAGATGCAGTTTCGAGATGAATCCCGGTGATGAAAGAACGATCTACACCCTTCTGGGAGATTATATGGTATACATTTCCCTGGGAATTCTTCTGTTCTGCATATTGATATCTCCATCTGGAAAATCCCCATTCTCGTAGGAGGTTGAAACTCATGGAAGATATGGAAAAGATCAATAGCAAGTTGAATGAATGGGAGGAAAATGTTGTTTCGAAAGCGTTGAAGAAGATCCCTGAGAGAAAGGAGAAATTTTTATCGACATCTGGATACGAGATAAAAAGACTCTACACTCCCTTGGATCTGAAGGATACAGATTACATCGAGGATATAGGATTTCCTGGGGCTTTCCCCTTTACACGAGGAGTTCAACCAACGATGTATCGGGCAAGGCTTTGGACGATGAGGCAATATGCGGGTTTCGGTACAGCTGAGGAATCGAACAAACGGTATAAGTACCTGCTATCCCAGGGACAGACAGGACTTTCCGTTGCCTTCGACCTTCCGACCCAAATAGGATACGACTCGGATCATCCCCTCGCAGAGGGAGAGGTTGGAAGAGTGGGTGTTGCCATAGATTCGCTAGAGGATATGGAGATACTCTTTGATGGCATTCCGCTGAAGGATGTCAGTACATCCATGACGATAAATTCAACGGCTGGAATCCTCCTTGCCATGTACATAGTCGTTGCGGAAAAACAGGGAACGCCAAAAGAAGTGCTCCGAGGAACGATTCAAAATGACATCCTGAAAGAATACATAGCAAGGGGTACCTACATTTATCCGCCGGAACCCTCGATGAGGATCGTGACGGACATCATGGAATACTGCAGTAAGTACATGCCAAAGTGGAATCCGATCAGTGTGAGTGGTTACCACATGAGGGAAGCTGGAGCAACGGCCGTTCAGGAAGTTGCGTTCACCCTGGCCGATGCGATAGCTTACATGGAATACGCTCTGAAGAGAGGGATCGATCTGAACGTTCTTGGAAAGAGAGTTTCTTTCTTCTTCTCATCTCACAACAACTTCTTAGAAGAGATTGCAAAATTCAGAGCAGCGAGAAGGTTGTGGGCAAGGATCATGAAGGAAAGATTCAAGGTGACGAATCAAGATGCCATGAAGCTAAGGTTCCACACGCAAACCGCAGGTTCAACCCTTACGGCTCAGCAACCTTTGAACAACATAATAAGGGTCACGATCCAAGCACTCGCTGCCGTTTTAGGAGGAACACAATCACTTCATACTAACTCTTACGATGAAGCTTTAGGGCTTCCAACTGAAGAATCGGTGAAGATCGCCCTGAGAACTCAACAGATCATAGCTTACGAGTCGGGTGTCGCAGATACTGTTGATCCATTGGCGGGATCTTACGTTATAGAATCCTTAACGAATGAGATCGAAAGGAGAGCGATGGAATACATCAAAAAGATAGATGAGATGGGGGGTATGGTTAAAGCAATTGAGAGTGGTTACGTCCAACGTGAAATCCATGAAAGCTCTTATAGGTATCAACAGTCTATAGAATCGAAGGAAGCTATAATCGTCGGTGTGAACGAGTTCGTGGATGAAGAGTTGAAGATGGAAAACATTTTGAAAGTCGATCCAGAAATTGAGGAAAAACAGAAAGCAAGACTCAAAAAACTCAAGGAAAGAAGAGACAACGAAAGAGTCAAAAAAACTCTTCAAAACATCAAGAAAGCTGCTTCCTCAGATGAAAACCTGATGCCTTACATCATAGAAGCGGTTAAGGTCTACGCGACAGTCGGCGAGATATCAGATGCTCTGAGGGAGGTTTTTGGAGAGTACACTGAATCCATAACGATCTGAAGGGGGAGATCCCCCTTCAGGTTTTTTCCATGATCTTTTCGATCTCGATTTTCTCCTCTGCCGTCAATATCTCGTCTATGTTCAGGATGATCAAGATGTTATCTCCAAGCTTTGCCATACCGAGTATGTATCTTCCACCTATTCCGCCAACGCCTTTTGGCGTTTCCTCTATATCGTCCTGACTTATCGTGAGAACTTCTCTCACGTTGTCAACCAGAAATCCAACTTTTCCAACCTCGAGGTTCATTACAATGATCTTGCACTTATCCTTTTCGGGGAAATCCTCCATCTTGAATTTCTTTCTGAGGTTTATTATGGGTATGAGAGTACCTCTGAGATTCATGACACCCTCAACGTATTCAGCGGATTCTGGAACCTTCACGATTTTTCCCATTTCGACCACACTGTCGATCTTCATTATATCGACGGCGAATTGCTCGTGCCCCAAATCGAAACTCACAACTTTCAGTTCCATAAGCCCACCTCCTCAACCTATCCTCATCAAAACCCGTCCCGTCTCTATGTTATCTCCCTCTTTGATCAGTATCTCCTTCACTGTGCCACTGTATTCAGACTGGAGTTCGTTCTCCATCTTCATCGCTTCGAACACAACGAGCGGATCACCGACCTCCACTCTTTGACCAACTTTGACGAGAATTTTCAAAACTATACCCGCCATGGGAGCTTTGACCTCGTGGACCTTTCCAGATACCTCTTCTCTCTCCTCCTTCACCACATTCGATACCGGTTCAGGAGCGTTTTTTTCTGGTTTTCTTTCTTCTCTCTTCACCTCCTGCTTCACTTCCTCTTTCTTCTCAACAGTTTTCCTCTTCTCCTCCTTTATCTCTTCAACCTCCACAATGTATTCTCTTCCGTTCACCACAACCTTGAACTTCCTTGCCATTTTCTTACCCCTTTCCATCCAGTTCTTCGCCATATGGTATAACCTCTCTTTTTGATTGGCTTTACTGAGATTATTTTATGTTTTTCCCCTAAAACTTGAGAAAGAACAGCAGCTATCACAGCCACGATCTCCTCATCTGTTTCCTCGACTTTTACCCCCTCTTTTTTAACCTCTTCCTCCTTTCTTCTTCCCCTTCTCCTGCTCACCTCGAACACGTAGCCCATCGTTCGAAAGGTTGCGTAAAGTATCACAAATATGAGGAAGACGATGGACATTCCAACTATGGTGACCACATGGAGTGGCATTCCTCATCCCCTCACAACGGTATGTTACCATGCTTCTTTTTTGGCCTTGCTTCAACCTTTGTACTGACTATCTCGAGTGTTTTGGCTATCCATTCTCTGGTATTTCTTGGGTCTATAACCGCATCTATGTAACCTCTGGATGCTGCAATGTAAGGATTTGCCAGCATCTCTTTGTACTCCTCAACGAGCTTTTTCCTGGTCTCCTCTGGATTTTCCGATGCTTCGATCTTTTTCCTGAAGATTATGTTCGCGGCGCCTTCTGGCCCCATGACAGCTATCTCAGCTGTTGGCCAGGCTGCAACGAAATCGGCTCCCAAATGTTTACTCCCCATGGCTATGTAAGCTCCTCCGTAAGCCTTTCTCAAAATTATCGTGATCTTTGGGGATGTCGCCTCGCTGTATGCAAAGAGAAGTTTTGCACCATGTCTTATGATACCCCCATGCTCCTGAGATACTCCTGGAAGGTATCCAGGAGTATCAACGAAGGTCAAGATCGGTATGTTGAAGGCATCCAGGAACCTGACAAAGCGAGCAGCCTTATCAGAAGAATCTATATCGAGGGCTCCAGCGAAAACAGACGGCTGGTTGGCAATGATTCCAACCACCCTACCGTTCACTCTTCCAAATCCAACGATTATGTTCCTTGCAAAATATTTATGAACCTCCAAAAATGATCCCTCATCGAGAACTCTCTCGATGACTTCCCTCACATCGTACCCTTTGTTTGGATCCGTTGGAACGACTTCCAGTATATCCGGTTCCATGGTGAGATCATGATCTCCTTCCAAAATGGGGGGATCTTCCACGTTGTTGGATGGAAGATACGATAGTAACTTTCTGACGAGCTTCATGGCTTCTTCATCGTTTTCAACCAGAAAGTGTGCGTTCCCACTCTTCTGGTTATGAACCATGGCTCCTCCTAGGTCTTCTTGAGAAATTTCCTCACCTGTTACAGCCTTTATCACGTTGGGGCCTGTTATGAACATCTTGGCGGTTTTGTTAACCATTATGACGAAATCGGTTATGGCAGGGGAATAAACCGCACCACCTGCACACGGTCCCGCGATGACAGTTATCTGAGGAATGACGCCTGACGCCATGGTGTTCCTGAAGAATATCTCACCGTAACCGTAAAGTGAATCCACTCCCTCCTGAATTCTGGCACCACCCGAATCGTTTATTCCCACCAAGGGTATTCCCATTTTCAACGCTATGTCCATGAGTTTTGCTATTTTCTTTGCGTGCATCTCACCCAGTGAACCTCCCATGACGGTGAAATCCTGAGAAAAGATAGCTACTTTTCTCCCATCGATCTCACCTATTCCCGTGACGACCCCATCGCAAGGAAGTTCCACTTTATCCAGACCAAACATGGTGTTCCTGTGTTTTATCAACTTGTCTATTTCCACAAAACTTCCTGGATCCACAAGAAGCTCTATTCTCTCTCTTGCGGTCAACTTTCCTGCCTTGTGTTGCTTCTCGATCTTCTCGGGTCCTCCACCTTTTTCCACCTTCTCTTCCATTTCCTTTAGTTTGTTCAGGAGTTCCTCCATACTTTTCATTCTTCTTCCCCCTCCACGAGTTCTATTAATACTCCTCCAGTCGTTTTGGGATGAAGAAATACTACTTTCCTTCCACCTGCACCGGTTTGAGGTTCATCAGATAACGGTTTGAACCCTTCCTCCTTCGCTTTCTTGATTATACCTTCTATTCCTTCGACTAAGAAAGCAACGTGATGTATTCCTTCTCCTCTCTTTTCCAGAAAAGACGATATCTCACTCTTTTCGGATGTGGGTTCTAAAAGTTCCAGTCTTGTTTCTCCAACTTCGATGAAGTAAACTTTCAACCCTCTTTCTGGAAGTTCCTCAACTTTCGTTACCTTCAGGTTCAGAAGTTCTTCGTATAGTTTCAGTCTCTCCTGAGCGTTCTTCACGGCTATTCCTATATGATCGAGCTTTTTCGTCATGCTCTTTCTCCCCCTTTTCCAAATATTCCTTCACGAGAAGTTTTGCCATCTCTTCCTCGTCGAAGATCTCCCCATCCAGCTTTTTAGAATACAGCTCATCCAGAATCTCTCCAATAACTCTCCCAGGTCTTACACCGAGTTTTATCAAGAAACTCCCATCGACTCTCTCCAATTTCGTTATCTTGAGTTTTTTCAAAAATTTCTTCAAGTAATCCTGATCCTCCATGTCCAAGTAGGATGATATATGACAGAACCCTTCAGGTGAAAGATCCTTCACAACTTTGTATATATCTGAAAATTTCAGCCTGTTTTTCAACATCTCAGCCACTATGGGTGCCATTTTTTCCAACCTTTTTATTTCATCTATCACCTTTTTCGGCAGTCCGTACCTTTCTTTCATGAAATGCAGAGTTTCTGTGTCATAATACTCGAGCATAATGTGAAGTATCGAGTAAAATTTGTTCAATTTTTCAAAGAAATTCTCTGCCCACTTCAAGAATTCAAAAAGTTTTTTGAGTTTCTCATCAAGGACAGAGGTGTAGTAAGTCTTTGGAAATATGTGTTTTATGATCTCAAGTTCTGCCATTCTTCTTATCGCCTTCAAAGGGTCTTTCTCATCCAAAACCTTCTCTATTTCCTGTCTAATCCTCTGTCCCGTCGTTTTCTCAAGAAGTCCTTCTCTTACAGCTTCTTTTAAAATGCTCTCGGTAACTTCCTCTATCTTGAAACCAAATCGCTGTTCAAACCTCACAGCCCTTATTATCCTCGTCGGATCGTCGACGAAACTCAAAGTATGAAGAGCCCTTATTATTCCATCTTCAAGATCCTTCATACCTCCAAAGAAATCGAAAAGAGTACCAAAATCTGCGGGATTGAGTTTTATAGCGAGAGCGTTTATAGTGAAATCTCTCCTATAGAGATCTTTCTTTATGGTACTCATCTCGACCTGGGGAAGTTCAGCGGGAGATTCGTAGTACTCCGTTCTCGCCGTTGCAACATCCACTCTGAAACCATCCTTGAAGAAAAGAGATGCCGTCATGAATTTCTCGTATTCCACCACCTTGGCTTCTAAAAACCTAGCGGAGTATTTTGCAAAATCCATCGCGTTACCCTCGACCACGAGATCCACATCAAGGTTGGGTATGTTCAAAAGGAGGTCCCTCACGAACCCTCCAACAACGTAGACGGGCATGGATATTTCGTCTCCAAATTTTCCAAAGAGCCTTAAAAGGTTCAGAACTCTTGGGGGGATTCTTTCCGTCATCTCCTTGGTGACGTCGAAGAAGATTTTTCCATCTTTCCTGTATATCGGTTTTACATACCTTTTGACGGGCTCCCCGAAGACCGCTTTCAATATATCACTTCTTGTGATGATCCCTACGAGTATCCCGTTCTCAAGGACGGGAATCCTTCCTATGTTGTGTTCTATCATCAGTTCTCTGATCTTCGTAACGGGCGTATCAGGAGTGACGGTGACCAACTTGGACGTCATGATGGATTTGATAGGGCGATCACCAAGACCATGGTTTATAGCTTTGTCCACCGCTTTCTTCGTGACGATCCCTACAAGCCTGTTCTCCTCAACTATCGGCATACCGTTGTGGCCTGTTCTCTCCATCATCTTGTTCACTTCTTCTATACTCATCTGAGAAAGAGCAACTTTGACAGGAGAGGACATTATGTCCTTTGCTCTGAGAACAGGTTTTATATGCTTCTTCAAGGTCTCCAGGAGCCTTTCAAGGACCTTGTTCAGATCCGTTTCTTCGAGTGTGCAAGAGGCTGCTTTCTTGTGCCCTCCCCCACCCAGCTCTTTCATGACCTCTCCAAGATCGACATCGGGGGAAGATGTTCTACCTATCACGTGTATCTTCTTTCCATGCTTTATGATACATATGAGCGTTTCATAACCCCCAAGAGACCAGAGTTTACTAACAACCACATTCAATCCTCCAATGAACTTTTCGGTTTCCGTTATGGCTATACTCACTTTAACACCGTTTATTTCAAAGTCCGTCGTGTGATTCATCAGATCTTCCGCTACCCTTTTCTGATCGAGTGTCAAATCCGTTTTCACGAAGTTCGAAACTTCCTCCAAATTCGCTCCTCTCTCCAAAAGTATCTTCGCCACCTCTATATCCCTGGAGGTGGTCGAGGAGTAAAGAAGGTTTCCAGTGTCCTCATACAACGCTATCATGAAGAGGGTTGCCTCTATGGGATCTATCTCCAATCCTTGATCTATGAGCAATTCCACCATCATCGTTATGGTGGCTCCTAATTTCTCGATTCTCCTTGTTCCATGAATGTCCTCGTTCTCCGTTTCAGGATGGTGATCGTAGATCGTGATATCGGCTTTGTCCAAGAACCTTCTGATTTTCTCCCCTACTCTTTTAGAACTGGAAGTGTCAACCAAGACGATTTTCTCAACATTTTCTTCCAGTTCTTTTTCCGTTACGTATTCGAACCTGTCACCGTAGATCCTCAGGTACTCGAGAAGATTCTGGGATGGCCTCCCAGATATCGCTATGACGTGATCTGTATAGAGTTTTTTCGCAGCGACACACGATGCAAAACCATCGAAATCGGGATTTCTATGAGTCGTGATTATCTTCACGTTATCGACCTCTTAAAGAGAGCGTTCACATGGATATCAACGGTGTCCATCAGAGGAACCGGAACATCGTATTCGAATAGAGTGAGTTCTGTACAACCGAGAATGATACCTTCTGCTCCCTTCTCTATACCTTTTTTCATGATCGCTTCGAGTTTCCTTTTATCCTCTTCAGCCAATACACCGTTTACCAATTTCTCGAATATTATCTCATTTACGACCTCCATGTCTTCATCATTGGGCCTCAACACCTTCATTCCCTCTTTTTCGAAATATCTCGGGTAGAGGTCAGAGGTCATGGTGTACTTCGTTCCCAAAAGCAGAACTTTTTTCAACCCCATTCTTTTTGAATATTTCGAAACCTCCTCTATCATGTGAACTAGGCCTTCAGGTTTTTGGAAGTGTTCAAGAGCGATATGAACTGTGTTGGTTGCAAGAGCCAGGACTTCACATCCCATGTTTTCCAAGGATGAGAATATTGAAATGATCCTTTTTCCAAGTTCTTCCCATTTTCCTTTTTCCATCAGTGGAATCATTTCTGAGAAATTGACACTGTATATGACGATCTCAGGGTACACGTACTCTCCCAGATGCTTTCTTGAAAGATCAATCAGCTTTTCATAATACTCCAAGGTAGTCTCTGGCCCCATTCCACCGATTATCCCGATTTTTCTCATCAGTCCTTCACCTCTATAACCATCTTCACCTTCAAGGCGATCGCCTCATCCTTCTCTGTGAAGACCTTTGCCTCCTCTGCCCACATCTTGAAATCCTTCTTGGGATCCTTTATGAAAACGTCCCCCTTCAATATCACTACACCCTCTTTTCTATCGTATTCGAATTTTTTTGCATACATCTCCATGGATCCTTTGTTTATTACAACCGTTCCTTCCGAAGTTCCCTCGAATTTCTCTTCCTTCAGGTTGAAAGACATCTCGTCGCAGCTTATGTAAACCGTGTCGGAACTTTTTTCATCTACAAAGGCAACTTTTACATCCTTAGCCATTTTTCCGATACCATCCGTTATATCGTATTGAAGGTACGTTGATGTTGCAACACCGTATTCCAATTCTACAACGACCGTTCCCGTGGCCTCCATCTCCCTCCAACTACCTTTTACCTTTCTCACGACCATGTTGTCTGTCGAAAGCTTCAGATTATCTTCTTCGATTTCCACAACCACTTCTCCTTCGTAGAATATCTCCTTCTCCTTGGGTCTGACCAGGTTCGAAGTTACGTGTATCGTTTTTGGGAAAACCACAAAGGATACGATGAACAAAAAAATTAGTACAATCGATCTTTTCATACCAGCACCTCCTCGATGAACTCCTTGGCTTTCAGATAGCACTTTCTCACGACATGACTTGGTGATAAAACGTCGACATTTATCCTTAGAACCTCCTCAGCTTTTTCCAATCTTCTCCTCTCCAGCTCTTTCTTTCGAGCTATAGTTGCAAGGAACATGTACTCAACAGCCAATCTTGGATTTTTCTCCTCAATCTGAGCAGGAGAGATCAAAATGACCAAATCTCCCTCAGGGATTCCCGTTATCCAAGAAGAGGAAACGTATTTTTCATCGAAAGGCTCATATATCAAAGGAAATGAAAGGCTCGCCTTGAGGGCATACCTTAGATTGTCTCCTTCCTTAAAAGTCACTTCTTTCCCGTCTATAACATCGAAAGCGAGTATTTCAAGACCTTTAGGAACGTGGATGTTTGGAAATATCTCATCAACGAAGGAATCCAACCTTTTTCTGTTTAAAAGCCCTTCCATCCTCCTCACACCTGCTTTCGCTATGATCCTCAGAATCTCCACCATATTGGGAAAAGATGGTCCATTTTCGAAGAAATGCATGTAAAGTTTTCTCACCCTGCTCCAAATGTGTGTGATCATGACGTACGCCCTGTTTGGAGATTTGGTTATCGAACTCAGAACAACAGGTATACAGGATATACCTGTACATCTTATGGTTTCAAAAGAAATGTCATTTTCGAAGAAAGCTTTTAGAACTCCTGCGGATCCCAGAAACGCTCCATTATCTCCTCCAAATGACAAAATCAACCTATCACCTGCTTCACTTCGAAACTTTCGAGATTGACTTTAGCTTCTTTGTAAACCTCCCTGTAATTTTCAAAATCGGTCCAATCGAAAGACACTCTGTGCGTTATCACACAATCTGCGAGTTTCATATCTTCCTCTTTCAAAAGTTTTCCTTTCCAGTCAGCCAATTTAAAAAGCATATCCACGTGATCGGTGGGTGGAGGAATATTATCTTCGAAGGCAGAAGCGATCACAAAATCCGCTCCCAGGGTTCTGGCTTCCCTCACAGGGACAGGGCATAAAACTCCTCCATCTAGAGATGGAGCACCTCCCAACCAGAAAGGCTCGAAAAAACCTGGAACGGAGGAACTCGCAAGTACCGCATCAACGAGGAATCCCTCCGTTACGAGAATGGATTCCTCTTCCACAGGATCGAAAACAACCACACCAAGTTTCTTTTTGCAATCAGAAAATCTCTTTCTGTCAAAAAGATCTTTGAAGAAAGGGTATATTTCTTCCACCTTCACAAGAGATTTTTGAAATAGACTGAACCAGGGTGTTTCTGATTTTCTGATCTTATCTCTGAAAACGGGTAAATACTTCTTCAGAGTGCTGAAGAATTTCTTTTTGACAGTTTTTGAATCTCCAGATAGTGCAAATAATGCTCCTATTACCGCTCCTATGGATGATCCTGTGACGATCTCTATGTCCATACCTTCAAGTTTCTCGAGAAGAGCAATATGTGCTACTCCTTTAACTCCTCCCGCTTCCAACGCAAGACCTATCCTCATTTCAGTCCTCCAATGAGACCTATGAGTCCCAGTAATATTCCCGTTGCTCCCAGTATCATGTAGATGGTTCCCTTTCCTCGTACCTCCTCAACCTCTTTCTCCACCCTGGATATTCTATCTCCGGTCTTTTTAAGCTTCTTTTCGTAATCACTCAAAGTCATTTTTATAGATAGAACCTCGTCCTCCAAATCCGATAGATTCGAGGCAACTCTGGTTATCTCCGTTTTCAATTCTTCGGTTTTAACCGCTTCCATCAATTTTTCCAACTCTTTTTTGGTGGAAATCAAGTTGGATTCCAAAACAGCAGTTCTTTCCTTGATTCCCCACAATTCTTTTTTCAATATCGTGATCTCACTTTCAGTGTTGGAAAAGCTGAGATCGACGCTTGATCTCAAATCTTCGATGTCCTTTCTGAGGAGGGAAGCTTCCATTGTGATCGAACTCTCAAGAGTTGAGATATCGGCTCTGAGCTTCAAGATATCCGATTTAACGTTTGGTATTTCTTCTTCAACTCTGGATAACCTTCTGGAGATTTCGTCACTGAATGATGAGAGTGAAAGAATCTTGTTTTCGTTCTCGCTAACTTTACTCTTCAAATCATCGTAGTATTCTGTGAGATTCGCAAGTATCTTTCTGAAATCTTCATCTTTGGATCTCAATTCATCGAGGGCTTTATCGAAATCGCTTTTAACAGTATCCATCCTCTTTGAGAATTCTTTTTTCACATCCTCCAGCTCGTTGTCCACACTGGATGCCAGGTTCGTGATGCTGGAAGACAGGGTGACGATGGAATCTTTCAAAACGGAGACGTTTTCTTCAAGAAGCTTGACTTCTCCAGAAAACGTTCTTTCGATGTCTGAAATTTTGCCTTTCACAGTGGAGAGATCCTTTTTAACCCCTTCAAGCTCGTTCCTTAAAACACTGACAGACGATCTCACCGAGGAAATTTCCCCTTTGAGCCCTTTGATCTCACTTTCCAGATTCTTCCCAAATTTTTCGACATTCTCTAGTTTCTGTTGGAGTTTCGGTAGATCCTCCAGGGATTTCACAACCTCTTCAATCCTCTTCTCGATCTTCGAAACTCTGGCGTCAAGAGCGACAAAAGTGTTCTTTATGATACCCACCTCTTTGGAGATCCCCTTCATTTTCGATAATTCATCCAGGGAGAACACGTTTATCAGGTTATAAAGGTATTGAGCAAGATCGAAACGAGTTATGAGCAGAGCTCCCCTGAAGTAACCTTTGGAATCCAGCTCCATGATCCCTTTATCAACAACGTAATTGACGGCTTCGTAGACATCCAGACCAGGGGATACGTCCTTTATCTCCGCGCATAGGATGAAAACTGGTATAAGAACCATCATGGAAAACAGCAATCTTTTCAAAGCGATCACCTCCTGAATTCTTCATTTTTCAATTGAGATGAAAACTTTGGGCGATACGCCATCCACAAGGATCTTGTAAACACTCCTTCCCCCGTTCTTGAACACAAGTTCGTGAATACCTGTTTCTACTATTACCTCTGCTTCATTCTTTCCCAAGTACTTTCCATCTAGGAACATATCGGCACCATCGAATCTCAATTTCAAAAGGACCTTCTTTGAAAGCATCTCCTTGATAACCTGAACTTTTGAAGATTCTATCATCACGGACATCTCTTTGAAACCCTCGAGTTTCAATTTTCTTATACCTGTGTCAACCATATGAAGCAGTATCGGAGTGGTCCCAACGATCTCTCCATCGATGGACACTCGCACACCCGATGGTATCGTCAATACGTAGATGAAGCCCTTCCCAGCTATTTTAGGGAAGAGTTCTACAAAACTTCCTGGAAGGAGTTTCAAGGTGGTTTCATCCCTCTTTCCCTCATGGGTCACACTCACTCTGTATTCTCCCGGTTTGAAATGTAGAATTTTTGGGGGAATGTGGATCTTTTCATCTATTGTGAAAGTGGTTTTGAGAGGATCTCCTCCAAGGATCAAGGTGGCGGTTTCATTCTTTTTCAACACTATATCCCTATCCAAGAATACAAAATCTGCCCATTTTCCATCTTTCCAAACAATCTCTATCAGATAGAAACCTTCCCTCAGAAGGACTTTTCCAGGACCTTTTAAAACCTCGTATCCGTTCACAAACAGCTTCGCTTCAAAGGGAAGTTCCATAACATGATATTTCGGAAGCAACTCGTACTTTATCACTTTCCCTGTACCTGGTTTTAAAACCACCTTTGTGCTCGTTCCTTCGAATCCTTCCTTTTCGACCGTCACCGTGTAGGTCCCTGGCCGAAGGGTGAGGACCGTCGACGGTGATATTTCTTTCCCGTTCAGCTTTACAGACACGATGGTCGGCTCTCCTGTGACTTTCAGATAAGAGATCGGTTCAAGCTCGAAAGAGAACTTCTTTATATCCTTCTCCTTGAGGAAAAACTCTTTCTCCACAGTCTTATAACCCGTTTTCTCCAACACCAGTTTGTGGTATCCTTCTTTGAGTTCTAGAGTTATGGGTGTCAAGCCTTTTTCTTCTCCATCAACGACGAGAGTTGCCTCGGGACTGGATTCGACTGTGACGGTTCCATAAGGATACAGACAAAGCGTTAAAGATTTCACAGAGAACGGTTTCAAACTCACGATTACCTTTCTCTCCCCGAAATTCTCCTTTTTAAGCAGTACGGTGTGCGTACCAGCTGGAAGGTATACCTCAAGAGGGGTTTCCCCAATGATTTCTCCGTTCACCGTGACCTCGGCACCAGTTGGATCACTGGTTACTTTCAAAAGGGATAGAGGGGTTAAAGTGAAGAGCAGATCGGTGGCATTTTTCAAGGTGGTCTCGATCTTTTCGTATCCCGGTTTCACTATTTCTATGATATCTCCTGCAGCCGCTTCGACTTCCAATCCACTGCTGTTTTTTGTTATCCCTATTAAGCTACCATTGACGTAAACCATAGCACCAGCCGGTATGGTCCTTATCAAAATCGATCCCAGAACACACACACTCAAAAGAATGAATAGCAGAGAAACGTATTTCATAACTTCTCCTCCTCAGATTCGACTTTTCCAGATAGAACGATCGTTATTTCCCCTAAAGTCCCTTTCTGGAAATGCCTTATGGCTTCTTCAACCGTCCCTCTGAAGAACTCTTGAAATTTCTTCGTCATTTCCCTTGCTATGAATATCTCCCTGTTACCCATTATATCCATTATATCTTTCAATGTGTCCAACAACCTCTCAGGAGATTCAAAAAAGACCAACACCTTCTTTTCATCTTTCAGAGTTCTCAAAAGTCTCCTCCTTTTCTTTCCTTTCGGCAAGAAACCTTCGAATATGAATTTAGATCCAGAGAAACCGCTAGCAGCCACAGCGGATATGAGAGCACTGGGACCTGGTACCACATCCACCTTTATTCCCTCCTTCCAACAGGCATCCACCAAATCACAACCAGGATCGGATATGACAGGCATACCAGCATCCGAAACGAGAGCCCCCGTTTTTCCCTCTCTTAACTTCTTTATCACCATTGGGATCTTTCTTCTGGCGTTTTTTTCGTTGAACGAAATCATATCTTTCTTCCTTATACCATACCTGTTGAGCAGTATATAGGTTCTCCTCTTGTCCTCCGAGAGGAGGAAATCAACTTCTCTCAAAACTTTTATCGCTCTTATAGTTATATCCTCAAGATTTCCTATCGGTGTTCCAACTATGTAGAGTTTTCCCAATTTCACCACTTCCACATACGATGTATTTCTCCGCCCTTTCCCTCGCCCTCTTCACAATCCTACCAGGTAAATCCCTTTCCTTTCTCGATCCCAGGATCTTCTCAAAAGATCTCTTTAGGCTGGTGACTATCTCTTCGAAGGGAACTTGTACCACGTTCCAAATGCCAATGATACTTCTTTCCACTTCACTCACAGACATGTTGAAAATTTCAGCGAGGAGCTCTCCATCGTAATCCAATATTATGGATCCGTGCTGCAGAACGAATTCTTTAGTTCTGAACTGAGCACTCCCAACGAGCTTTTTCCCGTTCAGTGTGATCTCGTATATCGATGGTGCCTTGAAACAGAATGGCGTGTTATCCCTTCTGCCTTTATCCTTCTTCACCTCTATTCCGAGATCTCTCAGAGAATCCATGATGGCATCAGATATCACGTTGTAAATCTCGAGAACTTTCAGATTGTAAAGATCGTGTCCTTCTGGAATAGCTATGGAATACGTGATCTCTCTGTGATGAAGAACACTCCTCCCTCCTGTCGGTCTTCTAACACAGGGTATAGAGAAAGCTCTCACAAAATCCCAATTTATACCCCAAAGTCTTTGATGCCTTCCAAAAGATAAAGTGGGCTTTTCCCAAGTATAAAGCCTCAGAATAGGTTCTTTCAACTCGTATGAAAGATTTCCAAGTTCAACATCCAGCGCCATGTTGAAATCTCCAGGGGTATTCCATGTCTCGAAGACGATCACGTTTTCACCTCAGAGGTCTCTTTTGGGGTATTCCAGGTTTTCGAGGGTATCTTTGAGGAGTCTCTTTCACTTTTTTGAAGACCAGAAGAACTCTCTTTTCACCTGTTAGAAGTTCATAAGATACGGTCCTTTCGAGATCGACTCCCAAAACCTCAGCGGCTCTTTCGGATTCGAAGAGCTCTTCTACGTATCTTGGACCTTTGTACAGTAACAATTTCCCACCAACTTTGATGAAGGGAACGGTGAGTTCCAAGAGAACGTTCAACTTCGCAACAGCCCTTGACGTGGCGTAATCGTACGTTTCCCTCTCCATCTTTCCCAGAACTTCTGCTCTTTCGCAGATCAATCTGACGTTTTCCAAAGAAAGCCTTTTCACAACTTCTTCCAGAAACTTTATCTTCTTGTGTTTTGAATCCAGAAGGGTCACTTTTAGATCCTGCGTGAAAGCCAGGATCATACCTGGTATCCCCGCACCAGTTCCCACATCTATCAATGTTCCTGAGAGCTTCTCGTTTAGGGGATAAAGAACCTCTGCAACGCTCTTGTGTATCAATTCCTTCAAGCTGCTCACACCGGTCAGGTTCATAGGTGCTTTAAGGATCATATTCAAATACTCTTCGATTCTCCTTTCCACTTCCTTGTCGAGCGATAGACCGTAATCTTTGAGAATTCTGTTAACCATTTCTTATCCCCCTCACGATGAGTGTTGTGAAAAACACCCCCCCTAGTATCGCCACTATGGAAGCCCCAGATGGTATATCGAAGTAGTATGAAAGTGTAAGACCGAGGAAAACGGAACCAATGGAAAACAGAGGAGATATCGTGAACATCTTCTTGTAATTTCTGAAGAGAACCATTGTTGTGGCAACCGGTATCACAAGCATTGCAGAGACAAGGATTATACCAAGGACCTTTATCGAAACCACAACGACCGTTGCGAGGATCAAAAGGTATAGAAAGTATATGGGGACTATTGGTATTCCCATCACCTTTGAGAACTCCTCATCGAGTGTCATGTAAACGAGCCTCTCTCCGAAAAGGACGGTAAACAGCAGAACCATGATGGATACTCCTGAGAGGATTTTCAGGTCGTTTTCCGTCACGGCGAGTATATCTCCAAACAAGTATGCGAGGATGTCTCCCGTGTACTTACCTCTGAGAGAGATGAAGATTATTCCAATAGCCATGGACAGGGAAAAGAGTATTCCCATCCCAACATCCTCGTGCACACCTCTTCTTGCAAGATACCCTAGTACGATGGCAGTGCCCATGGCAAGAATCAGGGAAATCAAAAAGGGATCGAAGCCGAAGAAAAGCGCAAGACCGATCCCCGCAAAAGAGACATGCGCTATTCCACTTCCAAAAAATGCCATTCTTCTCAGGACAACGGGAACGCCTATCAAAGATGTAACGAATCCCGTCAAGATACCAGCAAGAACTGCCCTCATCAAGAAAGAAGGAATCACGCCGAACCCTCCTTGTGTTTGTGAAGAACGGGTCTTACAGCGAATCCGTACAGTTTCTCGAAGAATTCTCTTGGCAATTCTTCAACGTTTTCTGCATGTCTCACCAATCTTCTGTTTATACACAAGATGGAATCCGAGTATTCACTGACGAATCCTACATCGTGGGTGACCATCAAAACCGTTATCATGAGATCTTCCTTGAGTTTTCTGACGAGATCGTAGAAATTCCTCTGACTTTCAACATCCAATCCCACGGTGGGCTCATCCATTATCAGAAGCTCTGGCTGAGAGACGATCGCCCTTGCGATCATCACCCTCTGCCTTTCTCCTCCAGATAGCTCCTTTATCAACATCTTCTTTTTATCTAGCATACCAACAACTTCCAAAGCCCTATTTACTTGATCCTTGAACTTACCTTTTGGTTCAAGATATCCTCTTCTTATCCCCATGAAAACGACGTCTTCAACGATCATGGGCACGTTGTGACGCTCCTGAACTCCTTGAGGAACGTACCCAACAGTTCTCTTCTTGAGATACTCCTTCGAGGGAAGCCCAAATATGTAAATCTCACCTTTTACCGGTCTTATCAAACCAAGAATTGCTTTTATCAATGTGGTTTTCCCACCACCGTTCGGACCAACGATGGTGGTAAAAGTTCCTTTCCTCACTGAAAAATTCACGTTTTCCAGAACCGTCACGTCTCCATATTTCACAAAGAGATTTTTCACTTCGAGACAGATTTCACAGACTTCCAATTTCAATACCCCCTCAAATACGATTTTAACATCAACTTGCACTCCTTCTGTGTTATACTTCCCTAAGAATCATCCATGGGAGGTGTTCCGTTATGGGTTTCATATTCGAACTTTTCTGGATGATCTTGATACTTTCCCTCTTCATACCTTTTTTGAGGGCGTACTCTTTGAAAACATCCCGTGAAGCTCTCATAAGAGAGATAGAGAAGAAAAGAGGTAGCAGGGTCATAACACTGATACACCGCATGGAATCTTTCAGCTTTTTCGGAATCTCAATGAGAAAATTCATAGATATAGAAGACTCTGAGGAGGTGTTGAGAGCCATAAAGATGACGCCGGAAGACATGCCAATAGATCTGATCATACACACACCAGGTGGCCTCATGCTCGCAGCTGAACAGATAGCGAAAGCTTTGAAGAAACACAAAGGAAAAGTGACCGTGTTCATCCCACACTATGCGATGTCTGGGGGAACCCTCATAGCCCTCCCAGCCGATGAGATCGTCATGGATGAGAACGCCGTTTTAGGACCCTTGGATCCCCAGATTGGGGGGTATCCTGCCGCATCCATACTGAAAGTTCTGGAGATGAAGGATCTGAACGAGATAGACGATGAAACCCTTATCTTAGCAGATGTTTCAAGGAAAGCCATCGATCAGGTGAAGAGGTTCGTGAAGGATCTTCTGAAGGATAAGATGGGGGAAGAGAAGGCAGAAGAGGTGGCTGACAAACTCTGCTCTGGTTACTGGACTCATGATTATCCACTCACATACGAACATCTAAAGGAACTTGGAATAGAAGTATCCACGGATATGCCACAAGAGATATACGACCTCATGGATCTCTACAAACAAACAGAACAGCGAAGGCCATCGGTTCAATACATCCCCGTTCCTTACAGAAGAAAATCCGAGGAGAAAAGCACATCATGAATATAGATGATTTCTACAGAAAGCAATTCGGAAAGATAGCTGGTATCGATGAGGCTGGAAGAGGGCCCTTAGCTGGACCAGTTGTTGCATCTGCAGTTATAATAAAAGAACACATAGAGGGAATCAAAGATTCCAAGGTTCTCTCTCCAGAGAGAAGAGAGGAGCTGTTCCAAGAGATTTTGAACAAAGCCGTCGTCGGTATTGGACTTGCAACTCCCGAGGAGATAGATCTCTACAACATATTCCATGCAACAAGGATCGCCATGAACAGAGCTTTGGAGAATCTGGCAGAAAGACCTGATTATGTCATAGTTGACGGAAAATGGCTTAGATTATCACATCCTGGAACCTGTGTTGTCATGGGGGATAAGAAAAGTGAATCCATAGGAGCCGCATCGATAGTTGCGAAGGTTGTGAGAGACAGGATAATGAGAGCTTACTCCAGAGTTTTTCCCGAGTACGGATTCGATAAGAACAAAGGATATCCCACGAAAGATCATATAGAAAAATTGAAAGAGCATGGCGTGACGTGGTTTCATAGACTAACGTTTTCACCTGTGAGGAAATATCTAACCTTGAAGGAACTTGAGAAGATGCTGAAAGAAGGCAGGATATCTGAGAGAAGGTATGAAAAGATAAAAGGAGTGATCGGATGATATACGTTCTTCCGTCAATATTCCTAGGATGGGCGCTTGGAGCAAATGATGCCGCCAACGTCTTCGGTCCATCTGTTGCAAGTGGGCTCGTTCCGTACAGAAAAGCGACCATAGTTTCGGCGATTTTCGTCGTCATAGGAGCTGTTGTTGGAGGGGCTGCAGGTCTTGAAACAATAGGATCCCTCTCCACGGGAGACGTTGTGGAAGGGGCTCTTTCGGTTCTCTCTGCCGCCATATCTGTTGCTATAATGACTTACTTTGGTTTACCTGTTTCAACATCACAGGCTGTCGTTGGAGGAATCGTGGGAATAGGGTTGATTTTGGGAGGAATAAATTGGAGAATACTCCTCAAAGTGGTCATAGCATGGCTTGCCACCCCCTTCGGTGCCATGCTTTTGGGATACGTTCTTTACAAAATAGCAACCCCCATATTCAGGAGGATAAAGTCTGTTCAGGTTCAAGACCTATTTCTGAAGATAGTTGCATGGATCGTTGGAGCTTACGGCTCTTTCTCATTGGGTGCAAACAACGTTGCCAACGTGACAGGAGCTCTCGTTGGAAAGTACCTATCGGTTCAGATGGCCGCTCTGATAGGAGGACTCAGCATCGCTTTCGGAATCCTGACCTACAGCAGGAAAGTTATGATGACGGTTGGAAAGAGAATCGTCGAACTCGATCATTTCTCATCACTGATATCTATTTTTGCGGAATCCTTAACAGTTTGGGTGTATGCTTTAATCGGTGTTCCAGTTTCCACATCTCAGGCGATCGTTGGAGGTGTCCTTGGAGCTGGATACGCCAAAGGAACCAGACTTGGGAGCAAGAAGATACTCCTCAGAATAATATTTGGTTGGGTTGGAACACCAACGGTTGCTGGGATCATTTCCATGGGGATATATTGGATATACACGAGGTTTTAAGGAGGTTTGAGAATTGATGTGGATTTTCGGGAAAAAAGAGGAAAGGATCATAGAACTCATCAAAAATCATCTGGATCTGGTTGAGAGAACCATCGAAAGTCTGAGAGACTACTTGAATATGTACTTTTCAGATGGTGAGAAAGCAACGGTCATATACGGAAGAATTCAAACTCTCGAAAGCGACGCAGATAGAGTGAGAAGAAAAGTGGAAACCGATATGTATTCTGGTGCTTTCCTTCCAAACTTCAGAGGAGATCTTTTAGGACTCATAGAATCCGTTGACAAGATAGCAAACAAAGCGGAATTCGTCGCAGATCTCATAGAGCTCCAGCACCCTGTGATACCGGATGAATTAAAGGATGGTATATTAAGACAGATCGATCTGAGTCTTGAGACTTTCAGGATGTTGAAGCGGTCCATAGAATATCTCTTCGAGGATCTTCAAAAAGCAGGAGAGTACGTCATATTGACTGAGAAAAGGGAACACGAAGAGGATGAGGTGGAGAGGGGAAACATAAAGAAACTGTTTGAATTGGATATAGAAAGATGTGCGAAGCTGGAGATCAAGGAGATTATAAGGAGTATAGGTGACATAGCCGATAGAGCCGAAGATTCATCTGATAGGGTCGAGATAATCATTTTGAAGAGGAGGGTGTGATTTGGAAGAAGTAGGAAAATCTTTCGAAAAACTCGTGAATATAATGAAGAGATTAAGAAGTCCCGGTGGGTGTGACTGGGACAGGGCCCAAACCCATGAATCTTTAAAACCATACATCATCGAGGAGGCTTACGAACTTTTGAACGCGATAGAGTCTGGTAATGACGAAGAATTGAAGGAAGAGTTGGGAGACGTGTTACTTCAGGTGGTTTTCCACTCTCAAATAGCAAGTGAAAGGGGAGCTTTCAATATATCCGATGTCGTGGAAACTCTCTGCGAAAAACTCATAAGAAGACATCCCCACGTCTTTGGGAAAAGTGGAGGGTACTCTTACAAACAATGGGAGGATATAAAGGCCAAAGAGAAGAACAAGAAAAGTGTGAGCAGAATCGGTGATTTGAATCCAGCTCTTCCCGCTCTTTCAATGGCAAGGAGAATCCAGGAGAACGCATCGGCTGTGGGTTTTGACTGGGAGAATGTGGAAGGGGTCTTTGAAAAAGTTCTTGAAGAGTTCGAAGAGCTCAAAAAGAGCTTTTCAGAAGGAGATAAAGGGAGGATTTCTGAAGAGCTTGGTGATCTTCTGTTCTCTGTTGTGAACCTCTCAAGATTCTTGAACGTCGATCCAGAGAACGCTTTGAGGAAGGCAACGGAAAGATTCTGGAGAAGGTTCAGGAGAATGGAAGAGATGATAGAGAAAGATGGCTTGAAATTTGAAGATCTCAGTATCGAGGAACTCGATAGATACTGGGAGAAAGTGAAGGGAGGAGATTTGAAATGAGAAAAATGTTCCTTCTGTTGATACTCCTTCTGCCCATAGTCCTTTTCCCACAGCAGGAAACCAGCGCTTCAACGGAAGTCGTGGCTGTGGTGAATGGAGAGGTCATAACCATGGAAATGCTGAATCTGGAGGCGGATCTGAGCAGGATACTTAAGGGAATAGCGAGTGTGGATACAAGATTCTTCGATGTTCTCACCACAACCCAGGAAGGTATCATGTTCCTACTGAGATACAAGAAAGAAGTTCTGAACGACATGGTCGATCAGCTTCTGATACAACAGCTTGCAAGAAAGGAAGGAATAGACATATCCGATGAAGAAGTCGAAAAGATCGTGAGTAAACGATTGGAAGATACCGCAAAAAGTCTCGGTGCCACCATAGAAGAACTCGATAAATTCCTCAAAGAATCTGGTTTTGGAGATATAGAAAAACTCAAGAAGAGGTTGAAGTGGGCTTTGAAAACACAGCTTTCACTTGAGAGGTTGAAGGAGAAGGTGACGGCTTCTGCAACCATCACGGAAGACGAGGTTAAAAGTTATTACGAAAACAACAAGGATCAGTTCAAAACCCAGTCTTCAATTCATGCCCTCAGAATTCTGACCAAAACCAAGGAAGATGCTGAAAAGGCCCTGGATCTCATAAGATCTGGGGAGGATTTTTCGAAAGTTGCTTCTGACCTCTCAGTGGACGATTTGACAAAGCACACTGGGGGAGACATGGGTTGGTTCACAAAGGACGCACCGTTCCTTGATGAAGATGTAAAGAAAATCATATTCAACGCTCCCGTCGGAGCTATTTTGGGACCTTACAAAACCTCAAAAGGTTGGGAGATATACAAGATCGTGGAGATCAAAAGAGCATCCCTCATACCCCTTGAGAAAGTGAAAGAAGATATCGTGAACATTCTTTTGAGCGATAAGAAAAACAAAATGTGGAACGATTGGTTGAAGAAGAGTTTCAACGAGTTCAAGAAACAGAGCAAGGTGGAGATACTCCTTGGAGGTGGCAAGGAGTGAAATTGAGAACTCTGACGATGGAGTGGACAGGAGAATCTCTGATACTCGTCGATCAAAGGAAACTTCCACTTGAAGAAGTTTACGTTGAGTGTAAAGATTTCATGGACGTCGCGAGAGCCATAAAGGAGATGATAGTGAGGGGAGCACCAGCTATAGGAGCAACCGCCGCTTTTGGATACGTCCTCGGTGCGAAGGATTCAAAGGGATCCAGCTTCGAAGAGGTCTTTAAAAGAATGAAGAAAGTCAAGGAGGTACTCTCCAAGACGAGGCCAACGGCTGTCAACCTTTTTTGGGCACTGGACAGAATGGAGAAACGCTTGATAGAGCATGGAAAAGTGGAAGATCTTTATGAAGTGTTGGAAGAAGAAGCCTACAGAATAGCCATCGAGGATATAGAAATGAACAAGTCGATAGGAAAGCACGGAGCGGAACTTTTGAAAGATGGTGACACCGTTTTAACGCACTGTAACGCGGGAGCCCTTGCCACCGTCGATTTTGGAACGGCTCTTGGGGTCATAAGGTACGCCGTGAAACAGGGGAAAAGGATAAAGGTTTATGTTGATGAGACAAGGCCTTATCAACAGGGAGCTCGCCTGACGGCCTGGGAGCTCTTGAAAGAAGGAATAGAAGCCATACTGATAACCGATAACATGGCGGGATGGGTCATGAAACAGGGTTTGATAGATGCCGTCATAGTCGGCGCAGACAGGATCGCAGCAAACGGTGATGTGGCAAATAAGATAGGAACATATACACTTGCGGTTTTAGCAAACAGACACAACGTGCCTTTCTACGTTGCAGCACCCTCTTCATCCATAGATTTGGAAACGCCAAATGGCTCTATGATACCTATCGAAGAGAGAAGTCCCGACGAAGTCACTCACTGTGGTGGCAGAAGGATCGCACCTGAAGGGGTGAAGGTCTACAACCCTGCATTCGATGTGACCGACGCGTCCCTTGTGACCGCCATAATAACCGAAAAAGGTGTGATAAGGCCTCCTTATGAAGAGAATCTGAAAAAGATCTTCATGGAATGACCCCGCATCTGCGGGGTTTTTGATTGGTACTGTATTCGAGGATCGGTGCTCGATGGTCGGTGATCGCATCTGTGACTTATGTGACAACTGTCTACAAATTGTGACAACTGTGACAGACACACTCAGAAAGGTTTTTCAGCTATGACCATTATTTCGATATCATCTAGATCCACCTTTCTTTTCCTCCATCGCCCAGCGGTACCTCCCCACACTGCTTTAATGTTGAACCCAATCATTCTGAACATAATATGAAGTTCTGTTGGAGCATACACACGCTCTATGATGGAAATTCTTTCACCATCCGGCGTTTCGATTTCTTCGAGGAATGTCATGGTGTCCGGATCAAAGATTCCTTTGTTTATCATTTCATTTGAAGTGTTTTTGATCCTTGAAAGGGCACTCAAAGCTGTTAATACGACTTTTCCACCTGGTTTCAAGGAATCGTATATATTCTTGAGAATCATCAGATCGTGTTCCAAAGGATCATCGTTTGAACCTATCAACGAAAAAGCACCTTCACAAAGACATATAACAGCATCGAATTCTTCAAAACATTTGTATTCTGTAGCATCCACCTTTATGAATACTACCTCCACTCCTTCTTCTTGTGCTCTTTTTCTTGCCTTTTCAATCATCCTCTGGGATATATCAATTCCCACAACCTTATAACCTCTCTTTGCGAGTTCTATGGAGTGTCTTCCAACACCACAACCAACGTCCAGTATTTTCGATCCAACCGGTAGGTTCAATTCTTTTAACAAGAACTCTATCTCCTCTTTCGTATATTTAGTGAATGGTTCTTCCAGATAAAAATCCGCTTCTTTATCAAAGAATTTTTCCCAGTTGTTTTTATACATTTCCATACCTCCCAATATAAATTCCGACTTTGAAAGAACAATTAACGTACTAATTTAGTGGTTTTAAGCGTATCGTTCGATGATGGGTGATCGGTGATCGGTGTTCGATATTCGATGGTCGGTGTTGGGTGTTCGATGGTCGTAGTTCGATGCTCGGTGGCCGGTGGTGATTAGGGTAAAGTATTTTAATCTATACCTGTACCCTATACTCCGTATCTTTATACCCTTTACCCTAATACTGAACACCGATGAGCGATCACCGATTACCAAATTTTGAAACACCCTTTGCTCGAGGTTGATTGATGATCTTGTTTTGTGACTTATGTGACAACTGTCTACAAATTGTGACAACTGTGACAGCTCAATCTTCAATAAGGTAATACATTTTCCCTACAATCTTCAGAACGCCATTTCTCTCTATTATCAATCCATTTTCTTTCAGACGATTTATATAGGTGTATGCCGTCTGTCTTTTTATTCCTCTCTCCTCCAATTTCTTCACCAAGGCGCTTTTATTTCCTCTCTCCTGTGCCACAACCTTTAAGACACTTTCCTGTATTTCCGTTAATTCCCACATATCTTTAAAATGCCTTCTAACCACTTTTTTGATCGTTTTCACTGCAGTGTTACCTGTTATCCTGTCCTTATCCAGATTATCAAGAACTATCTGTTGAGAGATCCACAATGCATCTCTTGGATTACCATCACTGTATCTAGATATCTCGTACAACGCATCGTTATCGAAGAAATCGGGGTATTTTTTCAACCTTCTCAATATCATTTCCTGTATCTGTTCATCTTCCAGAGGTTCAAGAAATATCGTATCTTTCAATATATTCTCCAAATTTCCCGATTCGTTCCATCTCAGCCTATCACGAGCGTATTCTCTATAGATCGCGAAAGGTAATGATATGATGGTTATTAAACCTTCCTTGTCAAATATGCTTTTGAGAGAATCCAGTATCATTAAAACATCCTCTTTTTTCTCCTTATCCAATTCATCTATTAAAAGAACCAACCTTCCATACTCTTTGAGCAAGACATCTAATAATCTATCCATAAAATCGTAAGCTTGATAAACATTGAATTTCCTCGTATAAGACGTGGTTTTTGTGATCCCACCATTTACGAAAACGTTCACACCTGCTTTCAAAGAACTACCTATGCTTCTCTCTTCAACGACGAACTTCCTCGCTTCCTTTGCCAGCTTCGATATTTTATCATGGTCAAACTCTTCCACCTCTTTTGCCAGCTTGTAGAGCATATCACCAATGATCACTTCTTTGCTTTCTTTCTCAGTGAGCCTTAGATAGATCCTTATCCCTCTATCGGGATTTAAAAAATTCAAAACTGTCGTTTTTCCTATACCGGTTTCTCCACATACACCATAAGTACCTTTGGGTTGCAGCGAACACACCATGTTCAAAAAACGTATCTCATTTTCTCTATCAACCAATAATTCCTCTGAAGATATCGGTTCATCGAAAAGTGACCTTAAAATTTCCCTCGCCATCTCTTTTTTCACGCTTTCTCACCTTCCGCGAAAGATTATAACATTCTCTGTGACTTATGTGACAACTGTCGACAAATTGTGACAGTTGTGACAGTATCTCATACCCCTCTCACTTTCGAATTCCCCGCTTCCTCAAGTTTTCCAGAACAAATGGATACTCCTCCAGATATTCCCTCTCGATTCTGCACGGAACGGGAAGCCCTCTTTTCAACTTCTCGATGCCTTCTTCATGGAAAATATCGAACATCACAGCAACCCAAAAACGTACCTTCCCATACAACGCTTCCAAGGCTTTCAATTGATATTTGAAGAACTCACCATGGGCATTTGTTATCTTCTCAAAACTCTCCTCATCCCATCCCTTCACGCTCACCCTTACGAGAACATCGAGTCCCACGAACAACTCAACAAGTGTTGGATCGTATCCAAACATCAAACCATTCGTCTCCAGTATGAACTCTCCTCCAACAAGCCTTATAACCTCTGCCACATGCTTTGCCGATCTTTCTCCCAAAATCGGCTCTGCACCACTTATTCTGAAAAGAAAGCAATTCTTTCTTCTTGCGATCTCTTTCAACTTTTGCGTCACTTCTTCTGGAGTATAGAAATCTCCGATTTCTGGGTTTTTGTTTCTGAAGTAATTCCAGCAGTAAGCACATGAAAGGTTACACCCCGTGATATCCGCTGTTACTATCCCACCGTAGTAACGTGAGTAGCGGAACCTGAAATACCTCCTCTTGTTTCCCCTCATAACCTTGAATTCCATTTCTTGAGTTCGTTTCACAGGATCGAAAGGCACAATTTTCACCTTCCGTCATCTTGAAAAAATTCAAATGTGCTAATTTATCGATTTTAAGCATATCTATTGATCAAATCATGATATAATATCATAACGTGTGGAAAAGCTCGAAGGGGGTGAAAAAGTATGAGGAAGCTCATTCTTGGACTTCTGATCATCAGCATTCTGATGGTTTCCATGATTACCTTCGGTGCCGCAAAGAAATACGAAATAGCCGTTGTTGTCAAGATAGCGGGGATCCCCTGGTTCAACAGGATGGCTGAAGGTGTCGAGCAGGCTGCAAAAGAGCTCGGTGTCAACGCATATCTTATAGGACCTGCAACGGCAGATCCCGCACCGCAAGTTCAGATGGTGGAAGATCTTGTGACACGAGGAGTCGACGCCATATGTGTCGTTCCAAACGATGCAAAGGCTCTAAAACCTGTTTTCAACAAAGCCAGAGAGAAAGGAATCGTCGTTCTAACTCATGAATCTCCTTTCGAAACGGAAGCGATAGATTGGGATATCGAAACGATAGACAGTGTTGAATACGGAAAGCTGGCCATAAACGAGATCGTGAGACTCATGGTTGAAAACGGCATACAGTGTACGGAGGAAAACCCATGTGGATTCGTTATGCTCGTTGGAAGTCTCACGGTTCCTCTTCACAACTACTGGGCAGATGTTGCTTTGGAATACGCGAAGAAGTACTTCCCGTTCTTGAAGGAACTCACATCAAGGCTCCCAACAGCAGAGAGCGTTGAAGATTCAAGGGCTGCCGTTCTTGACCTCATAACAACGTACGGTGACAAACTAAAAGCTGTAATCGGATGGGGAAGTTTGGGACCAATTGGTGCGGCACAAGCAGTCTATGAGAAAGGACTCCAGGATAAGATAATCGTTGGAGGAAGTGCCATTCCTTCGACCGCCGTTCCGTACTTGAGTACGGGAGCCATGGATTGGGCACAGCTCTGGGATCCAAAGGATGCTGGGTACGCCATGGTCTACATCGCAAAACAGATCCTTGATGGAAAGAAGATAGAACCCGGCATGGAGATACCAGGACTTGGACCTATAAACATCAAAGGGAAGATCATATACGTGAATCAGATAAAACTGATGAGAACACCAGAAGATGCAGAGGCCCTAGGATTCTAAGCGTATCCTTGAGATAAGCAGAGGGGAAAGGGAAAAG
Source organism: uncultured Thermotoga sp. (assembly GCA_964486555.1). Classification (GTDB taxonomy): domain Bacteria; phylum Thermotogota; class Thermotogae; order Thermotogales; family Thermotogaceae; genus 4484-232. Next base: position 30,954 of record CAZANP010000016.1, read on the forward strand.
CCTTTCCCCTCTGTTTTTGATAAAATAGAGAAAAGATGTGAAAACGAGGTGATAAGTTGCCAAACGATGTTTTGGTATCTCTTAGAAACGTGAACAAGAAATATGGAGGGGTTGTTGCTTTAAAAGATGTCGACCTTGACATACACAAAGGCGAAATACATGGACTCGTTGGAGAGAACGGTTCAGGAAAAAGCACTCTCGTGAAGATAATAACCGGGGTTGTTGAGCCAGAACCCGGTGCAAAGATCACAATAGAGGGAAAGACGTATCCACACTTAACTCCTCTTCTTGCTTTCAGATTGGGAATACACGTTGTTCATCAGGATCTATCCCTCTTTCCAAATCTAACGGTCGCAGAAAACATAGCCATTCACAAGTACGTTGAAAAGGGAAGCAAATTCGTGAGCTGGCAGGATATAAGGAAAATAGCTAGGGAAACGCTGGAAAAGCTCGGAATAGACATGGATCTCGATATGGAAGTTGGAAACCTCTCACTTGCCGATCAGCAGCTCGTTGCGATCTGCAGAGCGATAGCAAGTGACGCAAAGCTTGTGATTCTCGATGAACCAACGTCTTCCCTCACAAGCAAGGAAGTAGAAAGGCTCTTCGATTTCATGAACCTTCTGAAAGATAGAGGGATAACGATCCTCTTCATCAGTCACAGGTTGGATGAGATCCTTGAAATCACTCAAAGAATAACCGTTCTAAGGGATGGTAAAAAGATAGGAACGTTCGAAAGGAATGAGGTTGATAAGAAAAAACTGACGTATCTTATGACAGGTAAAGAAATCTCCTATGGTGCTTTAAAAGGTGGCTTGAAAGGCGGTGAAAAGATACTCGAAGTTAAAAATTTGACCAGAAAAGGACAATTTGAGAATATCAGTTTCTCTCTTCACAAAGGAGAAGTCTTAGGAATAATCGGGCCTCGAGGATCTGGAAGAACAGAACTTGCCCTTTCTCTTTTCGGAATGAACCCACCAGATTCTGGTGAGATACACATCGATGGAAAGCGTGTGAGCATAAGATCGAATCAGGAAGCGATAAGTTTGGGGTTAGGATATGTCCCTGAAAACAGGCTCGTTCAGGGACTTGTTCTTGATCAACCCGTTGTTCACAACATCGTCATAACGAACCTAAAAAAGCTTCTTGGAAGGTTCTATCTGGTCGATACGAAGAGAAAAAGAAGTTTTGCTGAAAACGCCGTCAAAACCTTCGGGATAAAGACAGCCGGGATTGATGTTCCAGCTAAAACCCTGTCAGGTGGAAACCAGCAGAAAGTGGTTCTTGCAAAGTGGATCCTAACAGCTCCCAAAATCTTGATACTCGATGGACCAACTATCGGAATAGATGTTGCAGCCAAAGAAAGCATATACAATCTGATAAGAGAGCTCTCAGAGAGAGGTGTGAGTATCATTTTGATCTCGGATGAACCATCTGAGGTCATAAACAACTGCGATCGAATTCTCCTTATGAAAAACGGTAGGATCCAGGGAGAGTACCTTCCAAGTGAGATAACGGAAGAGGAGCTGGACAGAAAGATTAAAGAATGAGGTGGGATAGAGGTGAAGAACTCCTCTTTGAAATGGCTTTTCAGGCGAACTGAGATATACATCCTGGGTGTTCTGATCGTTCTTTCCATAGTGCTGGCAATTGCAAATCCAAAATTTCTGACACTTGAAAACATCTTCGACCTTCTGAGAAACAATTCCTTCCTCGGAATTCTGGCTCTTGGAGAGCTCGTTGTTTTGATTTCTGGAGGAATCGATGTTTCCTTCACAGCGATCGCAACGGTTTCACAATACATAATGGGGGTCATAATAAGTAAATATTTCATAGACAACATCCTAGTTGCCTTTCTGATTCCAATTCCCATAGGGATCGCCCTTGGTGCCATAAACGCTATCCTCATAAATTACACGAAGGTTCATCCCGTCATAATTACCATCTCGAATCTCAACGTCTTTTACGGCCTTTTGATATTCATAACTGGTGGAAAATGGATATACAAATTTCCCCCTTCTTTCAGAAGTTTTGCGCGCTTGAAACTCATCACGCTGGTTAACGAAAGGGGAATAGAATATGGTCTTTCTATATTCACAGGCTTTTGGATATTGATAGCTATTGTAACATGGTTCATTCTAAAGTACCTACCGATAGGAAGGAAGATATACGCAGTTGGGGGTAACATGGAAGCAGCACGAAGGGCAGGCTTTAACATATTCAAAGTGCAGCTGTTCGTCTACTGCTACATAGGAGCATTGTCTGGAATCGCTTCTTTTGTTCAAGCCCAGCTTGCCCAGATAATACAGCCCAACGCCATCGTGGGACGCGAGCTCGATGTTCTTGCAGCAGCCATCCTTGGTGGTGCGAGTGTTTTTGGAGGTTCTGGAACCGTGATAGGGACAGTTCTGGGGGTTCTTCTGATAGGCGTCATCAAGAACGGATTGATTCTCATGAAGATCCCTGCCTACTGGCATCAAGTCGTGATAGGTCTTATAATCGCAGTTGCTGCGGGAGTCACGGCCTATCAGAGAAAGCTGAGGAAAAAGAAGGGGTTGGTGTGAATGAAGGTGAAGAACTATCAGATAATCGTTTTGAACAGTATACTGGCTTTTCTCATTGTGATCATGACAATACTCACAAAAGGTGGTATACTCCGCCTTGAGAGTTTACAGGCAGTTGCATTTCAAATGCCTCTTCTTGGCCTTTTAACTCTTGCTCAGATGGTCCCGATGCTCACAGGTGGGATCGATCTTTCGATAATATCAAATGCAAACCTTGCTGGAATAATAGTCGCTCTGATCCTGACAAAGGTTTCTGCCTGGTACACAGTTCCCCTTGCCATCTTAGCTGGGATAGGAACGGCCCTTGCGGTGGGTGCCCTGAATGGGTTTCTCGTTGCTTTCGTTACGATATCTCCCATAATCGCAACTCTCGGTACCATGATACTGATAAAGGGAATATCCCTTGGAATAACTAAAGGGTACATAATAGCTGGTTTCCCAAAAGAATTTCTCTTCATAGGAGATGGCTCTATCCTTGGAATACCAATGCCTTTCATAATTCTTGTTGCTTCGATGCTCCTTCTGGCACTGCTTTTGAACAAGACGACCTATGGAATATCCGTCTACATGCTTGGATCTAATCCTGTGGCCACCGAATTTTCAGGTGTCAACATAAAGTCCGTTCTTTTCAGAACGTACCTTCTCTCTGGTTTCCTCACAGGGATAGCATCCCTTGTGATGATAGCGCGTTTCAACGCAGCACAAGCTGCATACGGAGAGTCCTACCTTCTTCTCACCGTTTTGGCATGCGTTCTGGGAGGAGTGAACCCGGCAGGTGGTTTTGGAAAGGTTTCAGGACTCTTCATAGCGATAGTGGTCTTGCAGATAGTTGCAACAGGATTCAATCTTTTGAGGCTCAGTTCCCACCTTGCAAACGCTCTTTGGGGATTAATCTTGATATTCGTTATAACTATAAACAGAGCGATAACGGGAAAATGGATTTGAGCAAATTTCACAGCTTTTTCTTGACGAATTCTGCTATTTTATCTGCTAGTTCTACCGCTCTTCGAGCGTCTTCATCATCGAAAGCAGTCGATGGTATCCCTCCTGGCAGAGCGTCCGGATAGCGAGTCGGTATGTAATATTTGTCCAATGAACCAGCTTCTCGCTCTATAGTTTCGAACTCTTTGTCAAAGGATTGAGCATCCCTGCACAATTCAAGAACGGAATGCCCCCATATTTCCTCAGCTCCGCTTTTCAGAAGAAAACTCTTCAACACTTTCCCTGCAGATTGCTGCGCCAGAAAACATGCGACATTGTATCTTCCACCAGAGAGGTTGAACCTTGCATCTTCCAGATCTTGCAATCCTTGCAAAAACCATCGTTTCCAATCACTTTCTTTGCTTCTCATACAGTATCCTCCCGTTTTTAAGAGCATGTCCTATAAATTGATTTCTCCTTTTCATCTTCTCGAATTCTTCTGGTGTGTAAACTAATATATCAACGGCAACCCTTGGTTTCAAATGATCATAGAATTCATCCAATCTATCGAGAAATTTTTTATCAGTTTTCTTTATGACAATAATATCAATATCACTAGATTTGTGAACCTTCCCAAGCATGGA
>CAZANP010000017.1:0-8475 GCA_964486555.1 uncultured Thermotoga sp.
TAATACTTTCTTTGCTTTTCCTTGACTAAACGATGTTGTTGAAATATAATGTTATTTCGGAGAGGTGGCCGAGGGGTCTAAGGCGCACGCCTGGAGAGCGTGTGGTGGGCAAAACCCACCCGTGGGTTCAAATCCCACCCTCTCCGCCAGGCCGGGACACACCGTCCCGGTTTTTCGTTACAAGGAGGGGATCGCCATGGATACAGAAAGGATCGTTGAGATCGTAAAGGAAAAAGCAAAAAAGGTAACAGAAAGGTACGGTCTTGAAGTCTTCGATGTTCACTACAGAAGAGAAAGTAGGGGATGGGTTTTAAGGATCGTCATAGACAATCCAGTAGGATACGTGAGTATAAGGCAATGTGAGTTGGTTTCCAGGGATCTCGAAAGATTTCTGGATTCTGAAAACATAATTGACAGGTCGTACATTCTTGAAGTTTCTTCACCTGGATTGGACAGGCCTTTGAGAGGCGAGAAGGATTTTATAAGGTTCACCGGGAAACTCGCAAAATTCATCTTCAAGGATGGAAGGGTGATAATAGGAAGGATCAGGGGATACGAAAATGGCGTTGTTAAAGTTTTAGATGGAAAAGTTCTGAAAGATATAGACGTCAAGGATCTGAAAGAAGCCAGACTTGAGGTTGAGTTTTAAAGGAGGTGAATCAGTATGAATATAGGCCTGCTGGAAGCGCTGGATCAGCTTGAAGAAGAGAAAGGGATATCTAAAGAGGAAGTTTTTCAGATTCTCGAAAAGGCACTCATGAGTGCCTACAGAAAAAATTTTGGTAGTTCAAGAAACGTGGAAGTGAAGATAGATAGGAATACGGGTAGTATAAAGCTGTATCAGATATTGGAAGTCGTTGAAAACGTTGAAAACCCTGCACTTCAGATATCATTGGAGGAAGCGAAAAAAATAGATCCAGAAGCCCAGATAGGTTCGATTGTGAAGAGAGAGCTGAACGCCAGAAAATTCGGTAGAATCGCTGCTCAAACTGCAAAACAGGTTCTCATACAGAAAATCAGAGAACTCGAGAAAGAAAAGCAATACGAGCAGTATTCGGAACTCAAAGGATCCGTTACGACAGCAGAGATAATACGGGTAACAGCTGATTGGGCGGATATAAGGATCGGAAAACTCGAAACACGACTTCCAAAGAGAGAATGGATACCAGGCGAGGAACTCTCGGCAGGTAGTCTCATAAAGGTTTACATACTCGATGTTAAGAAAACAACGAAAGGTCCGAAAATTCTGGTGAGCAGAACGGTACCAGATTTCATAATAGGTCTCATGAAGCTGGAGATACCAGAGATAGAAAACGGTGTCGTTGAAGTGAAGGCTATTGCCAGAGAACCTGGTATCAGAACGAAAGTTGCCGTATCCTCAAATAACCCGCAGGTGGATCCTGTGGGAGCATGTATAGGAGAAGGAGGCAATAGAATAGCAGCCATCTTGAAGGAGATAAAAGGGGAGAAACTGGATGTTCTCAGATGGTCCGAGGATCCAAAACAGTTCATAGCCAACGCCTTAGCACCTGCTTCTGTTATAGAAGTCGAAGTTTTGGATGCAGAGAGAAAAGTGGCGAGAGTTCTGGTTCCACCAACTCAACTCTCTCTTGCTATAGGAAAAGGAGGGCAGAATGCAAGGCTCGCTGCCAAATTGACGGGGTGGAAGATAGACATAAAACCCATTATGAACATATGAGGAGGTGAACATCCCAATGGTTTACGACCTTCTGAGGAGTGAGTTGAAAAAAAGGAAGTACAGAATGACAGTTCAACGAGAAGCTGTCCTCAGAGTCTTCATGGAATCCGATGATAAACATCTTGGAGCAGAGGACGTCTATAGAATTCTCCTTGATAAGAGATACAGAATAAGCAAAGCCACTGTCTATAGAACCATCGAGCTTTTAACAGATTTGGGCTTTCTGAGAAAACTCGATTTTGGAGATGGTATGTATAGGTACGAAATAGTGGAGAAGGATGACGCTTACCATCAGCACCTTATCTGTAAAGAATGCGGAAGGATAGTTGAAATAAACGATGAACTCGTTAAAGAATTGATCGAAAGGTTGGAGAGAGAAACCGGTTTTTCCATTGATACTTACGATATAAAGTTTTATGGAGTTTGCTCAGAATGCAAAAAGAAAATGAGAAGGAGTAGACATACAAAGATGATGTAGAAGAGGAACGACACGTTTAATTTCAACGTACTGGATGAAATCTTTAAAATCCATCCCAATAGTTTTTCGAAAGGTAACATACCTTTTATGAGAAGTGAGGACAGTGTTTTTAAACTTACAGAGTACAGGAAAAAGGAAGCAATGCTTGTCCAAAACATGGGAATGATGAGAAAAGAAGCGGGAATCCCTATTAAAAAGGATAAAGGATGAATCTTTTGGAAGAATAAAGCAAGGAAAGGCAGTGCTCCTAAATAAGCATAAAGGGATATTATAAAAACGTTCTTTGTTCTGCTCAACGCCAGTAGAATCATAGAAGTCGCTCCAAAGCTCATCAGAAATGAAGGAGATAATATCTGGGAAGGATCTGAAAACAGCATGAAAGTACCCGTTATACCCATGATCTCTAGAGGGTGTCTCTTCTTACCCATCATGTGGAATATCTCCCACAGGAAAATCATGATGAAAGCTCTGAAAGCTGAAGGAGTAGCTATGGATAATACATAGATGCCTGTGAAGATCAAAGAAAGGGAACTCTTCAGGATTCTCCGCCACGTTATGAAAGATATTAAGGTGTTGAAGAATATATACGAAAGTCCCACGTGAAGTCCTGACACCGCGAAAAGGTAAGACAGACCACTCTCTTCTATCTCCTTCCTTCTCCTTTCCCCAAAGAGTACCGATAGGATCAAAGATTCGTTTCCAACATTTCTTCTCACAAAGTCTCCAAAACCTCTTCTCATCTCCCAGGAGATCGTAGTTAGGTTTTTAACCTCTCTTATAGTTTTCACATATCTTGGAAAGAACAGATTCCCTTTTATACAGCCGAAAGAATAAATGTAGTAACCTGCAGGGATCCTTTCTAGTATGATGATCCTTTTGTTGTAACGAACCCATCTATCACCATTCAATATCCTAACGTTTTTCAAAACAGAAGAGTTTGCACTCTCTCTTTCAACAAAACCAATTATTTCGTACTCACCACTCTCAACACGTGGGTTGCTCATCAATATACCACTCAATATTATGAGAAAAAGATAGAAAATTTCGCGAGGATGGTTTTTAAATATGAAGAAGAGAATCAAAGGTATAACTATGGTAAAGATGGGAAACCAAAAGAGGGCGCCAAGCAGCGCCCCAAAAGCCAATGATAGGAAAATTAAAATCCATATCATGCTCCGTACTTTTCAAGCCTTCCGGCATGAGCCAGTATGAGTGTCATAACATCTACGGCGTAAAAAGTGCCAAGATCTCCTTTCGCACACTCGAATTCATCGAACCTTGCCGACATTCCCATTCTAACGTATCTGGACTTTATCATGAAAGGAACTGGATGCCAGCTGTGGGCCTTCAAAATAACAGGAGTTGAGTGGTCTCCTGTTACAACGATCACATCTGGATCGAGTCTTAAAATCTCAGGAATCACTTTATCAACTTCTTCGATGACCTCGACCTTTTTTGCAAAGTTTCCATCCTCACCGTAAGAGTCGGTCTTTTTGACATGGAAGTAGAAGAAATCGTAGTCTTCCCAGTGTTTTTTGAGAGTTTCAACCTCATCTGCTACAGTTTGTCCTGTCTCCAAAACATCCATCCCCACGAGCTTCGCTATCCCTTTGTACATCGGGTAAGTCGCTATAGCAGCTGGCTTTAATTTATAAACTTCTCCAAATTTTGGGAGATTTGGATATTTCGAAAAACCTCTGAGTAGAGCGAAATTCATTCTTTCTTGATCTTTGAGAATCTCTCCTATTTTCTTTATGAGCTCGTTCACGATTCTAGCCATTCTATCAGCTTCTGGTGCCAGAGGCTTTGCCCATACCATCGGTTTTCCTTCCTTTTGAGGGTCGGCATCTGTCAATCTATCGTCCAAATTCTCTCCCGTGAACTTGACCACAAACCTATGTTCTTTTCCAGGATAGAACGATATCGTAACGTCTTCTATGGTTTTTATATTCTCAGATAAGATCTTGACTACCTTGGCACTCTCTTCTGTGGGAGGCCTTCCTGCCCTTCTATCAACCACTATACCATCTTTCAAAGTAGCGAAATTTCCCCTTGCCACAACATCCTTTTCTCCAACCTCAACACCTGTACCCAGAGCTTCCAGGATTCCTCTTCCTATCTGGTACTTTATGGGATCGTATCCGAAAAGAGCCAAGTGCCCTGGCCCACTTCCTGGAGTTATGCCTGGGAGTACAGGGATTATCAAACCAAGGTCACTTTCGCGTGCTAGAGAATCGAGATTGGGAGTTTTTGCCTCTTGTAAAGGTGTTTTTCCATTGACAGGTGTGTCACCCAGTCCATCTAGAACCAGCAAAATGATCTTGGTGTTAGCAGGGATGGCAAGCTTTGAAATCAATTCCTGTCTATCCACGGAGTACATCTTCATCTCACCTCCAATTCCTTTAAGGATTTCACGATCTTTTTCCAATCATCTCTTTCAACGTTGACATCACCTACAGCGAATTTCCTGACAATTGATATGACAAAATCATCACCTTTGCTTGGGTCGAACGTTTCTTTATCATGGTACCTAGACAGAGACAGAGCGAACTTCCAGTGAAGATCTTGCATCTCTGGAACAACACTTTCTAAAAATCTTTCTACATCGAATTCTCCCGTATAGAGCAGTGTTTGATACAGTCTGAGAAGAGTTCTTGCTACCGCAAGCATCAAACCGTTTCCATACACGGAAACTGCAAATCTCGTTACGTTCTCTTCAAGAGCTATTGGATCGAATCCCACTTTGAGCATCATGGAGTAGAGTATATCCAAGTAATCTGAGGAATTTATATTCGATTCGAAAAATGGAACCTCTCCTTCTCTCAAGAATTTGAACCTTTCTTGGAAGGGCTCTTCCTCTTCGATGAGATATAAAAATTCATTTATGAGGAAAACCCCATCATCGAAGAATTCATCCAGTAGCTCTAGATCGTCCTTAAAAAGCTCTTGTGCTCTCCTCAGAGCGAAGTCCCTCTCTACAGAAGCGTTTTCTGCAAGTTCGATAAAATTCAAAAGGTCATTCGCCCTGATCGCAAGATCCCCTGTCAAACTACTTAAAATTTCAAAAGCTTTCTTCCTATCAAAATGGAGGAGTATCCTTCCATAGTTGTATCTCACTATTTCATCTTCCCTATTGATATTGAAAGCTCTTTCTAGACTTTCCAAAGCGTTTTCGTAAAGGCCAATATCTCTTGCCAATATTCCATATTCAGTTAGGATGATGGGGTCATCTTCTCTCTTTTTTCGAAGATCATCTAATATCTTCAAAGCTCTGAAAAATTTTCCTACCTTCACGAGAGAATACACAAGAGCCAGCTTCGTATCATCTCTATCTTGTTTTTCTAAGGCCTTTTCCAGAATCTTCGCTGCCTTATCGAACCTTTGAAGTTCGTTCAAGGTCAATCCCAACTGATAATAAGCTTCAACGAACTCTTCATCCCTTTTCAAAATGCTCTCGAAGATGTTCACAGCGGAGGTCAAATCACCTGTTTTTCTGTAAAGCTCTCCTATTCTAAGAAGTGGGAGAAGGAAATCTTTATCACTTTCGTAAGCTTTGTAATAACTTTCTATGGCTTCCTCTATTTCACCCTTGCTCGCTAAAATTTCTCCTAATTCATAAAATCCGAGGGAAAAATCCTTATTCTGAGACAACGAGATTCTGAGTTCCACTTCTGCTTCACCCAGTTTTCCGATCTTTTTCAGCAGGATCCCCTTGTAAAAGTGATACCTGTAATCGTAGATGATCCCCCTTGCTTTCTCCAGAATTTTCAGTGCTTCTTCATACTCTTCTTTATTCACCAGTTCTTTGAATTTTTCATAATAAAAATAAACGAGGTAAGATGCGTAATAATCATCCTTGGATACTTCATATTGAGCTTCCAAACCTCTTAATATCACATCCAGTGGTATTTTGTCCTCATCCACTATTGTGGGAAAATCTTCGAGTAAAATCGGTAATTTCACAGGTAAGTTGTGTTCTTTTGCTTTTTGGGGATTCAGGGGAAGGTACACTATGGCCTTTATTTTCATCACCTCTTCTTATCATTCAAGAATGATCAGATAGGGATAATGAGGTTGTCCTCCCTCGTGAGTTTCAAGATCCAAATTTGGGAATTTTTCCTCGATTAATTTCTTTATTTTTTCGATTTCGTAATCTCTGGCTCCTTCTCCTAGGAAAAGAGTCATTATTTCTTTAGATGATGCACCCGTCTTCTGCAAAACTTCATCTAAGACACGAGTTAAGTCATACCCATGAGAGCACAGCTTCTTCCTGACGAACACGAGATACTCCCCTTTTCTTATCTTATTCCTACCTTTTCCAGAATCCCTTATGGCCTTCGTTATGGAAATAGGAACGCAACTCTCCGCAAGCTTTTTGAATATTTCCTCCAATTTCTTCGGTTCAGCTTCTGGATCATACTCGACCATGGCGGCGATACATTCCTGGACGGTAGCAGTTGGTATTACTATCACCTCTTTATCCTCGATAGCTTCTGCGGCTTGTTTCGCTGCGAGGAATACATTGGGGTTATTCGGAAACAGAAACACCGTTTCCGCGTGGATTTTGTTTATGGCATTTTTTAAATCGGCTGTACTGGGATTCATCGTTTGTCCACCCTTTATGACGATATCCACTCCGAGACTTTTGAGGATTTCAGCTATACCGTCTCCAGGTGAAACCGCAACGACTCCCACTTTTTTACGTTCCTCGACTCCAGACACGATGTGCTTATGTTGAACTTTCATGTTGTCTATCTTCACCTTCATTATGTCCCCATACTCTAAAAGTTTTTCCAAAACTTGTCCTGGATGATTCGTATGAACATGCACCTTCAATAGATTGTCCTGAACGACAACAACCGTTGAATCTCCGACACTATTCAGGAAATCAATGATCTCCGTCTGACGATTCATCATGTTTTCCTTGCCATTGACTATCACTTCCGTGCAATATTGATGTTCCAGCTCCTCATAGACCATTCTAGGTATCTCCTCTGTTGTGATTTCTTCGATCTCTTCTAACTTCACCTCTTCCGCACCCAAGATGGCTTCCCTGAACCCCTCGAATATGTAGTATAAACCTTTCGCTCCTGCGTCCACCACTCCTGCTTCCCTCAATTTTGAAAGAAGTGATGGGGTGAGTTCTACCGCCTTTCTTGAAATTTCCAGGATCCAATCCATTAGATCTTCGAAATCTTCGAATTGCAAATCTCGGGATTCCTCATCTATCATCCTAACAACGGTTAGGATCGTTCCTTCAACGGGTTTTATAACAGCAGAATATGCTACCTTTCTTGCGTTTCTGAGCATCTCCAGGAAATCACAAGGGGTTATGGTTTTCCGCCCTTTTGGGAGCCACTCTGCTATCCCCCTGAATATTTGGGAAAGAATGACACCGGAATTTCCTCTCGCTCCCATCAGTGTTCCATTTTTTACAGCAGTTAAAACATCGGGTAAATCATCACTTTTCAGTTCATCGAGCTGTTTACATCCCTCCATCATAGTTGAAACCATGTTAGAACCAGTGTCCCCGTCTGGAACAGGAAAAACGTTCAATACATTTATCTCGTCCTTGTGTTTTAAAAGGTTCTCCGTTGCTTTCTTGAACGCAATCTTGAATCTCCTTCCATTGAGTTTTTTCAAGACGGGAACACCTCCTCATTTTACACCAGTTATGTGAACGTTGACCTCTACTTTTTCACAGCCTGCCAGAGTTTTCAACTTATGGGTGACGTTCTCCATGATGTTTCTCGCAACTTCCGGTATTCTCATACCGAATTCGAGGTCTATGAACAGGTCAACGACTATGGTGGCATCGTCCCTCTCTTCAACTCTGATACCCTTTCCTTCCGTTTTTCCAAAAAGTTTGTTCAGGACACCTTCAGGTTCCAATCCAACGGGTCCATAGCTTTCAAGGACAGCAAGATAGACCAATCTCTTCAACGCGTTCATCGTAACCTCAAGTTCTCCATTTTTCAACATCAATCTCATCTTTTTCCCTCCTTTCAAAAATCCTGATACTTCGTATGTCAACTTATTTCAACTGTTTGTCAACTTGAAGACTCATTTTCCAATTCTTTCATGACATCTATCACTTTCATTTTCATCTCCCCGAAGTCTTTTTGACATTCCTTATATAGGTTCACTGCTTTTTGGAAGAGACTTATAGCTTCTTCCAGAGGAATCTCCTCATTCTCAAGTTTTCCCAGTATCCCTTCGAGTTCTTTCAATTTCTCTTCCAGTTTCATTCAACAACCGCCTCCCTATCACCGTCCTTCATAACTATACACACCTTATC
>CAZANP010000017.1:8575-33605 GCA_964486555.1 uncultured Thermotoga sp.
CCAGTTTTTTTTCAAGATCTTCGAATTTTTCCAAAAACTTCCTTTTTATTTTCTCAAAAGTTTCCTTCAATTCTCTGTACACTTCCTTAACGTTCGGTACAGCCATTTCGGCAGCAGCGGTTGGCGTATGCGCCGGAAAATCGGCCACGAAGTCAATCAGCACCCTATCAACCTCGTGCCCAATCCCTGTTATCACAGGAGGTTCGATTCCTACCAGAACTTCCACAACTTCTTCCTCGTTGAAGACCCAGAGATCCTCTTGTGAACCACCACCTCTTGCGATTATCACGAGATCAAGATCGTATTTCTTTGATTTTTCAATGGCTTCTATTAGCGTCTTTTTCGCTCCTTCTCCTTGAACTTGCGTGTGAAAGAGATAAATTTCCACAAAAGGGTATCTCCCTTCAATTGTTTTTAGTATATCCTGAAAAGCTGCGGAATCCCTTGAAGTGATTACTCCTATCTTTTGGGGGTATTCTGGTAATTTCTTTTTGGGTTTTGTAAGCCATCCTTCCCTTATCATCCTTTCCAGAACTTTCTTGTATCTCATGCTGTATAAACCTTCCATTCCGATAGAGCGGACCTCTTCACATATCATTCTATAGGTTCCATGAGGAGGGTATACCTTTATGTCCCCTCTAGCAGCGACAACTTTTCCTTCCGCTAATTTTATACCCTTCGATTCACCACCGAAGATGACGCAATTTAGCTTTGCTTCCTCATCTTTCAACGAGAAAAATATGTGTGAATTTCTGATCTTACAATTTGAAACCTCTCCATAAACCCAAACATCTGTCAGATAGGGATCATTTTCCATAAGTTCCATTATGTAACTCGTTATCTCAGAAACTGATCTGATTCCTTCCATAGGTCCTCATCTCCGCAGACCTGACCACGTGTTCCATCAACAACGTTGTCGTTATCCTCCCCACCCCTCCAGGAACCGGTGTCAATCTGGCTACCTTCTCCACCTCTGGATCCACATCTCCAACGATTTTCCCATCGACAAAGTTTATGCCTACATCCACAACGACTGTTCCTTCCTTGACATGCTCTGGCTTTATGAAAAAAGCTTTTCCAACAGCAACTACCAGAATGTCAGAGCGCTTAGTTATATCGAAAAGGTTCTCTGTTCTCGAATGACACACAGTCACCGTGGCATCCCTTCCTTTTTTCAAAAGCATGATTGCCACAGGTTTTCCAACTGTGACACTTCTTCCGATAACAACGACTCTCTTTCCTGAGATATCTGTTTCATTCTCCAGAATTCTAACAACCGATTCTGCTGTACAAGGTGGGAAGATCTCTTTTCCATAGATTAAAAGACCAAGATTGTGTGGAGTAACTCCTTCAACATCCTTTGAAGGGTCTATTCGTGAAAGAACTTCGAATTCATCTATTCCTTCAGGCAGTGGTCTTGCGACAAATATCCCATGAACATTTTCATCAAGAGAAACTTCTTCAACGATTTTCAAAAGTCTTTCAGGAGGGACTTCCATTATTTCAAATTCGATTCCCAATTTTTTTGATTTCTTTCTCTGGGATTCCAAATAGGATAGCGTGGAATAATCGGGTTTACTGGTGATGCTCACCAATCTAGGCGAGAATCCCAGCTTTTCTATCCTTTTCCTCACATCCTCTTCAATACCCTTTGAAATCACTTTGCAGTCTATGTACAAAGCCTTTCCCTCCTCAGAACAAACCTGTTATATTCCCATCCTCGTCTATATCCATTCTAACAGCGTTGGGGGTCTTTGGAAGACCTGGCATCCTCAAGATATCCCCTGCAAGGACCACCACGAATCCTGCACCTGCTGATATTTCAAGATCCCTCACAGTGAAAGTATATCCAGAAGGTGCTCCAAGTTTTTTGGGATCATCAGATATGGAGTACTGTGTCTTCGCAACTATCACAGGAAGACCTTCAAAGCCGTATTTTCTGAGGAATTTTAGTTTCTCTTTTGCTCTGGACGTGTACTCAACGCTGGCTGCTCTGTATATCTCCCTGGCCAATGTCTCTATCTTCTTTTCAAGAGGCTCTTCCCAGCTGTAAATGGTCTGAAATTTTCCACTTCCTGCTATTTCCATGACAGCTTTTGCCAATTCCTCTGCTCCTTCTCCTCCCTTGAAGTAAGCCTCGTTCACCACAGCTTTTACACCCAGATTCTCAGAATAGCTCATCACAAGATCAAGTTCTTTTTCCGTATCGCTCTCGAATCTATTCAAAGCCACAACGACTGGCAACCCATATTTCCTTATGTTTTCAACGTGAACTTTTAAATTCTCCAAGCCTTTTCTCAAAGCATCTAGATCCTCTTTCTTAACTTCTTTGATAGACAATCCTCCATGATACTTCAACGCTCTCACTGTTGCTACTAGCACAACAGCCGATGGAACAAAATTGCCCACCAAACTGACGAAGTCAAAGAATTTCTCAGCACCGAGATCTGCTCCAAATCCTGTTTCTGTGACAACATAATCTGCCAGTTTCAATGCCATCTTAGTCGCTATTATGGAGTTCGTTCCATGAGCTATATTCGCAAACGGCCCGCCATGTATGAAAGCAGGAGTATTTTCGATGGTTTGAACCAAATTCGGATCGATAGCATCCTTTAGAAGAACAGTCATGGCTCCCTGAGCTTCTAGGTCTCTTGCCTTTACAGGCTCACCGCTCCTTTTCCTACCAATAACGATATTTCCCAATCTTTCCTTCAAATCCTTTAAATCCTTCGCAAGACACAGTATCGCCATTATTTCCGATGCGGCAGTTATTATGAATCCATCCTCTCTTGGATATCCGTTAGCGGTACCTCCCAATCCGACAATAATGTTTCTTAGCGCTCTATCGTTCATGTCCATGGCACGTTTCCACATGATTCTTGTTGGGTCTATGTTCAGAGGGTTTCCAAACTTTATATGAGCATCGATCATTGCAGAGAGAAGGTTGTGAGCGGATGTTACAGCGTGAATGTCTCCGGTGAAATGCAGATTTATATCTTCCATAGGAAGAACTTGTGAATATCCCCCGCCAGTTGCCCCTCCTTTAACACCCATGACAGGTCCAAGAGAAGGTTCCCTCAAGGTGACGATGGAGCTTTTTCCTAATCTATTTATAGCCATCGAAAGGCCAATACTGGTTGTTGTCTTTCCTTCTCCAGCCGGCGTTGGGTTTATAGCAGTGACTATTATGAGTTTCCCATCGGATTTTTCCTCCAAACTTTTGAGATAACTGTGAGGAACCTTAGCGACATGCTTTCCATATTTTTTCAGAAGATTCTCGTCTATTCCCAATTTCTGCGCTACTTTCTCAATCGAGAGTAACCTTGCTTTTCTTGCTATTTCTATATCTTCAAGCACTGTCATCACTCCTTTCACAGCAAAAATTTTTCCTTTGGAGCTTTTTCTTTAGCTATCCTATCAAGGACGCCGTTAACGAACTTCCCACTGTTTTCAGTTCCATATTTTTTAGCTATTTCGATTGCTTCATCTATGGTTACCTCTATCGGAACATCGAGCTCGTGAAGGAGCTCGTAGGTCCCTAATCTCAGAACGTTCCTATCCACAGCGGATAAACGATCCAGAGTCCAATTTTCCAAATATTGAGAGATGATATTGTCTATCTCTTCTAAGTTTTCAAATATATTTTCAACGTATCTTCTGGCGTCCTCCTTAGCTTTATCGTTCAAAGATCGATCCATAACCTCTTTCAAAATTTCAAAAGGATCGTCTTCTCTGAATTCGTACTGGAACAAGGTTTTAAAGACCGCAAGTCGCATGCGGTGACGTCTAGTAGGCATTAAACACCCCCCGATTTCACTCTTCTTTATTTTCTTCCTCTTCGCTTTCTTCAGTCCCTTCAGATATTTCTTCCTGGGCTTCCAGTTCTTCCTCCTTGGACACTTCAAATATGTCTTCAACAGTGACGTTGACAGCCTCCACAGTGAGTTCCGTCATTCTTTCGATATCGTTTTTCAACTTTTCCATGAGTTTTGAAACGTAATCCGGTATGGGTTCCCCATAAGGAACATCGATCTTTAGGTTCACCACCACAGATCCTTCAGGTTCTCTCTGGACGGATAAACTTTTCTTCACTTTTTTTATGCTCTTTTCCTCAGATATTTCTAAAAATTCCGAGACACTTCTCACAGCAATCTCCTTGATCACACTATCGGATATCTCGATGTTCCCAAAGCCTTTTTCTGCCATAAATATCCCTCCTTTCATGTTCTTTCAACATATTCTCCCGTTCTGGTATCAACCTTTATTTTGTCACCGACTTCAACGAAGAAAGGAACAGTTATCTTCAAACCCGTCTCGAGAACGGCAGGTTTTCCCCCTCCTGAAACCGTATCTCCTTTGTACCCAGGTTCCGTTTCCTTCACTTCTAAAACGACGACATTCGGAAGCTCTATACCGATAGGTTTGTCCTCGAAGAATACAAGATCCAGCTCCAAATTTTCAGTGAGATACCACTTGGCATCTCCTATTTCCTCTTCTGGTAACGCGTATTGTTCATAATCGGATAGATCCATGAAGTAGTAATGATCACCGTCGTTGTACAGATACTGAGCTTTTTTAAAAGATAGTTCAGCTTCAGAAACCTTCTCGCCACTTGGAAAATTCACTTCTCTGACCAGTCCAGTTTTTACGTTCTTCAACTTCGTTCTGATGAGGCCACTTCCTCTTCCCATGAAATGCTTACTCGCTTCTATGACCTTGTATATCTCTCCTTCGTAGACTATGAACATCCCTTTTTTCAGACTGCCAACTTCGATCATCCATTTATCACCTCCGAAACTTTTTTGTAGACACTTTCTTCATCAAGATGATAGATTCTGTAGAGAAGGTCCCATGAACCAGAAACGGGAATTTCAGGAACACCTATTTTCATGAAACGATCGGGTATCAAACCTTTTTCAATGAGGAAAGAACCCATTATGGTTCCAAGACCGGTGAAAACGTTGTGATCCTCTATGACGAACACCTTCCTACCAGGGATGTAATTTCTCATGACCTCTTCATCTATGTCATTAGGACAAGGTACGTTCAAAACAACCGGTTTCATCCCTTCACGTTTCAATCTATCCGCAACGTTGACAACGATATGAAGGGTTGATCCATAAGTTATCAGAACGGGGTCTTCACCATCTCGCACCACGTCGATCTTTCCATATTCAAATTCGTACTCCTCTCCAAAGAATGGCTTTCCGTTTTCATCCAATATGATGGGAAGTTTCGACCTTCCCATAGCCACGACGAAATTGCCATAAGTTCTGGCAACATACCTTACGACTCTATCCGTCTGATTTGGATCTCCAGGTACTATAACCTTGTAACCGAACCAATTCAAGGGAGCCGAAACGTAGTCCAAAGCATGGTGCGTTTTCCCATCTTCTCCGACGTTTATACCACAGTGAGTGACCACAACTTTCAGATTCGTATGGTTCATAGCGTTCAACCTATGTTGATTGTAAGTCTCGCTGACTCCAAATACTCCAAAATCCGCGAAGAAAGTGATAACCCCTTCCGAAGACAAGGCCCCCGCCATAGCAGCTGCGTTGTGCTCTTGAACACCTGCTTCAATAACCCTCTCTGGCTTTTCCTTGTTAAGCATGTCCAGCTTGACCGATCCTAACAAATCACAATCAACGGCGACGATCGGTGTCCCACCTTCATTTCGTTTCACAAGGTCTAAAAGCGCTCTCCCAAACGCCGTTCTATTGTCGAGTTTTTCATCTGAGAAGTAAGTGATTGGCTTTCCAGTATCTATCTTTATATCATACTCCTGCTCCAACTTCATATGCTTTTCAACTCTTAAATTCTTCCTTTTTTCCATATACACTTCCACATCGTTTTCTATTCCAAGCTCCTCAAGCGCTTTTTCAAGCTCTTCTCTGTTCAGAGGTTTTCCATGGTATTTGACCTGATTTTCCATGAAAGAAACACCTTTCCCTATAACCGTCCTCGCTAAGATAGCAACAGGGTTCTCCTCATCCTCTGCTGCTTCTTTCAAAGCTGAGTATATCTGGGAATAATCATGACCATCGATTTCAACAACCTTCCAGCCATCTGCGAGGTAATTTTCCTTTATGTTCACAGGCATGACATCCCTTGCTCTTCCGCTGATCTGAGCATCGTTGTAGTCTATTATCACCGTCAGATTGGTAACGTTGTACTTTCTCGCAAGTCTCCTGGCTTCAGCTACTTGTCCTTTTGCCTGCTCCGCATCACTCATAACAACGAAAACGTGATAATCTCTTTTTGTGAATCTGCTTGCAAGAGCAAACCCTAGGCCAGCGGACAATCCTTGCCCAAGGTTTCCAGTCGTCCAATCGATCCCTGGTATTCCCCGAGTGACATGACCTTCGAAGATTGAAGATGGATGTCTGAAACCAGTCAAAACTTCTTCGATATCCACAAATCCCAGCCTTCCTAAAACTGAATAAACCCCTGGTGAGGTGTGGCCATGACTGATGACTATTCTGTCTCTACCAGGATCTTTTGGATCCTTCGGGGACAAGTTAGCGTAAGAGTAAAGAACGAGGTATATGTCGACTGAGGACATGGAACCACCGGGGTGACCGGATTTAGCTATATAGGTCATTTTCAGTATATCACCCCGGCACAGTCTACCAAGCTCTTCCAATCTATTCAGTTCATCTTCTGGCAGACTATCGTATCGAAACCTCATCTATTCTCCCTCCTTGAATATCTGCTGATTCAGATTATATTCCATACCTCCAAAAAAATCCAACGCATCGATCGCTTGTGACTATAAAACCGTTTCGTTCTTCACCTCCTATTATTGTATCATCGAATATAAGGGCAACATGTTGGAAGATAGGGAGGTGTGAAAATGGATCCCATAGGTAGAGTGGAAGAATTGAGGAAGGATATGGTCTCTTCTTTGAAAAAATTCGTTTCCATAAATTCGGTGAATCCTGCATTCGGTGGTCCTGGGGAAGAGGAAATGGCAAACTGGTTGACCGAACTGCTGAGGGATCTTGGGTACGAGACTGTAAAGAGATACGATGTAAAAGATGAAAAAGGCATCGTGAGGTCGAATCTCGTGACCTTGATAAAAGGAAAGGACACTTCAAGAACGTTATGGATAGTCACTCATATGGATAAAGTACCCGAAGGCAGTCGCGATCTCTGGGATCACGATCCGTTCGATCCAGTGGAGAAAGATGGGAAGATATACGGAAGAGGTGCTGAAGATAACGGAGGATCCCTCATTGCTTCTATATTTGCGGGAAAAGCTTTGATGGATGCGGGCATCACACCCTCTATGAACTTTGGCCTTGTTTTGGTAGCAGATGAAGAGGCTGGTAGTAAATACGGAATAGAGTATCTGATAGAAAGAGGCATTTTCTCAGATAAGGATCTTTTCCTTGTGCCAGATGCTGGTTCATCAAAGGGAGATTTCATAGAGATAGCTGAAAAGAGTATATTGTGGTTAAAAGTCACGGTATTTGGTATTCAAGGACATGCTTCAAGACCAACTGGCAAGAACGCTTTCAGAGAAGGAGCAAAGATCATGTTGGATATAGACAAGATGCTTCACGACAAGTATTCGGACAAGGATGAACTGTTTGAGCCACCTATCAGCACATTCGAACCAACCAGAGTTGAGAAAACAGTAGACAATGTGAACACGATCCCGGGAAATTTCACTTTTTACATAGATTCCAGGGTTCTACCGGTTTACAACCTAGACAACATCATAAAAGACGTGGAGAGAGTTTTAAGGGATAGGGAATTAGAAACCAAACTCGAAATCGTTATGAGACAGGATGCACCGGATCCCACACCCTCGGATTCAGAGATAGTGAAGAGGATCTCTTCTGCCCTCAAAGAAGTGAGAGGAATTGAAGCTAAGGTGGGAGGAATAGGAGGAGGAACTTGTGCAGCGTTCTTCAGAAGGAGAGGATTCCACACAGCTGTCTGGAGTACAATCGATGAGACCGCTCATCAACCTAACGAATACAAGAGAATAGACCACATGGTAGAAGATGCCAAAATATTCGCAAAGATAGCAATTTGAAGAACCGGGGGGATCCCCCGGCTCTTTTTTAGTAGACAAAGCTTATTAAAGCCTTACCGCCTTTTCTATACACATAGAAAGCTATGTAATCTCCTCTCTTTATCTTTGAAACCACAGAATTCCAGTCCTTCACAGATTCTATATTGTATCTTCTGCCATTCACAAAGATCGTGGTTATAACATCTCCTTCTCTGATACCAAGCACCATTCTTTTAGTTTGCCTCACGATCACACCTTTCACTTCTTCAGGTATGTTCCAGTTCTCTCTATCGGAACCTGTGATATTGTCCACAACGAGTCCTGCAAATATTTTTGCCTCTCCTGGTACTCCAGCCTTTTCTCCTCCTTCACCAAGAACCACTTCAAGTTCCATTTCCTTTCCTTTTCTCTCTACAAGAATCTTCACTCTGTCTCCTGGTCTGTAGCTGTGTATGACCGAAACGAGCTCTTCAGCGTTTTTAACCTCCATGTTGTCAACCTTCAGTATGACATCTCCTTCTTCTATACCTGCCCTTTCAGCAGGGGAGTTTTTTATAACACTGGTCACGATAGCACCCCATTTGGATTTTATTCCGAGAGCCTTGGCAAGGGAAGGATTAACTGTTGATACAGTCACTCCAAGAAAAGCTTTCCTAGCTTTCCCCGTTTCTATGAGTGAATCTATGAACCTTTTGGCGGTATTTATAGGTATCGCAAACCCAAGGTTAACCGCTTCTGAAGGGTTCACGATCGCTGTGTTTATACCTATCACCTGTCCATGTATGTTAAGTAAGGGACCCCCACTGTTTCCAGGATTTATGGCCGCATCTGTCTGAATGAGGTTCGTGTAATATCCTGTTCCATCAGGTTTGGGGATTTTCCTATGAAGAGCGCTTATAACACCTATGGTCACTGTATGCTGAAATCCAAGAGGATTTCCTATCGCTATTGCCCATTCACCGATCTTCACCTTATCCGAGTCTCCGAGTTCAAGAACAGGAAGTTCTTTTCCTTTGGGATCTATCTTTATGACGGCAAGGTCCAGTTCTTCGTCTCCACCTATGTATTCTGCTTTATAAGTCGTACCATCGAGCATGGTAACGGTGATTTCTTTCGCACTGTGAACAACATGCTCGTTTGTTAGTATGTAACCTTCTGCGTCGAAGATGAAGCCCGATCCCAAACTATTCACTTTTCTTTCAAATCCCCATGGTATATCTCCGAACCATTTCTTGAAAAATTCTTCGGCGTAGGGATCGAAGAACGGTGATCTTGTTATCCTGACCACGTCGATTTTCACAACGGCCGGTGCACATGCTTCAACAACCCTGGCGATGGGGCTTTCGTAATCGGGATTGACGTAGGAAAGTCCGGTGATTACTAGTAAGAAAGTGATGACCATCACTGCAAATTTTCTCATTCCCAACACCTCCTCTGCTGGTTCTTCTCCTCTTACATAAAATTGGACAGCTACGATGTTTCTGAAGTTCAATTTTTGAAACAAGATCATAACCAATGAGCGAGGCATCCCACCCATGTGTTATCATTTCCAAGGAAGGAGGAAAGAGCATGGGACTCTTTGAATCATTTAGAAAAGGGTTAAGAAAAACGAAGGAGAGGTTCTTTGCAAAGGTGACAGGGCTTTTGAAAGGAAAAAAACTCGATGAAGATCTAAAGGAAGAGCTGGAAGAGCTTTTGATAGAGGCTGACGTGGGAATGGATGCAACAATGTTCCTTCTGGAAAAGCTGGAAGAGAAAAACGGTGACGCCTTAGAATCTTTGAAAGAAACTTTGATTGAACTCCTTGCCTTCGATACATCTTTGAAAATACCTCAAGACCCTCCATTCGTTGTGAGTGTGATCGGTGTGAACGGTTCTGGAAAAACTACCACGGTTGCAAAGTTAGGAAAGATATTCATAGATGGAGGAAAGAGTGTTGTGTTGTCAGCTTCCGATACCTTCAGAGCGGCAGCGATAGAACAACTCAGAATATGGGGTGAGAGGATAGGAGCGACCGTTATATCGCATGAGGAAGGAGCAGACCCTGCAGCAGTCGCCTTTGATGCAGTTAATCACGCAAAAGCTAGAAAAAAAGATGTTGTGATAATAGACACCGCTGGTAGACTTCATACCAGAAAAAATCTTATGGAGGAATTGAAGAAGATTCATAGAGTGGTTTCAAAGGTCGTGCCAGGTGCTCCCCATGAGATATTACTCGTCATAGATGCTGTAACTGGGCAGAATGGACTTGTACAGGCGAAGACATTCAAGGAAAAAGTAGGGGTAACAGGTATCGTCATAACGAAGATGGATGGAACGGCAAAAGGAGGTATAGCCATCGCGATAGCCAAAGAGCTTGGAATTCCTATAAAATTCATAGGAGTAGGGGAAAAAATGGAGGATCTGAAGCCTTTCGATCCCAAAGTATTCGTCGAGGCACTGTTGGAGGGATCAACATGATATTTTGGAGGAAAAAGATATTCTGCCCTCTATGCAGAATGGAGTTTGAAAGCGTGAGAGTTTTTTCAGAAAGTGTGAGAATAAAATCCAGAGATTACGATTTGAAACCGGTTTTCGAAGGGGTCAATGCTATATTCTTCCAGCTTGTCACGTGTTCACATTGCTACCTTACGATGTATGAAGATGATTTTGAAAAGGAAATACCTGAGGATAAAATAGAAGAACTCGTAATGGTTTTGAAAAACGCCAAGAAGAAGTTTTCGATCAATTTGGGAGAAAATAAAACGATCGATGACGCCATAAATCAGCATTATATAGCTGTAGCAGTTTACACAGTTTTAGGAAATAAGAGAAGACTGGCGGAGGTTTATTTGAAACTGGCCTGGCTCCTCCGGGAAAAAGGAAAAAAAGAGGAAGAGTTAATCGCTCTCGCGAAGGCTCTCAAGAATTTTGAGGAGTACTATAAATATGAGATGATCGAGGAAAAAGAAGGTCCCATGATACTTTTTTACATGGCGGTTATAAATCAAAGATTCGGAAACAGAAAAGAAGCCGGTAAATGGTTCAGCGAGCTTTTCAGAAGGTATGGAAACACGAATTCTTACTACGTGAAGGTGGGGAAGGAAAGATGGCAAGATTTGCGATCCTCCTTATCGCATTGATTTTGGTTTTCTCATTCCTTGGCTGCACCGAAAATGATAAAACAAAAGAGATGATATCAGAACTTCAATCTCAGATGAAGAGTTTGGAAGATAGGTTGGACAGGTTGGAGGAACTTCTTCAAAAGAAAGTCGATTTCGAAGATCTCAAGGAGATTTCCTCAAAGGTAGAGGAGATAAAAAGTGACATGACCGATCTGGAGAACGTGGTGGAAGAGAAGACAAAGAACGTAGTCACCCTCAATCAAATAACGGAGCTTAAGAAAAGGATCTCCAAGCTGGAATTGGAAAGTGAAGGATATAAAACTCTTCTCGACATAATAGGAGATTACGAAGGACTTGAAAAACGTGTGGAAAGATTGGAAGAGAAAGTAGCTTTCATGATTAAAGTTTCTCAAGAGAAGAAGGAAGAACCGGCACCTGTTGTCACGGATCACTCAAAGCGTTCATTGGAGGATAAAGATTTTGAAAAACGAATTGAAAAGCTGGAGGAAGAAATAAAGAAGATCCGATATCTCGAAGGCAAGATTGGTTATCTGGAGAGAAGGTTAAACGCCCTGGAATCGGATTTTGTCAGTTTCGAGAGAAGAGTGGAAGACATCGAAAGGATATTCTCAGGTTTTCAAAAGGAATTTGCAGATTTGAAATCGTATGTTTTGAACTTGAAGAACATTTCGACCAGTGTTTCAAAGGTGGAGAAAATATATCCGATCAACCTGGAAGAGAGGATCTCGTTTCTCGAGGACAGGATCTCGACGTTGGAGAAAAATGTCCTCAAACTCTCAACGAATGTTGGCTTTGTCCTGAACAGAATCGATGAGCTAGGTGATGTAGAAAATAGGAAAGAAGTGGTCATCATACAGAAAGAGGGAAAAGACACGGAGAAAGCTGAAGCCGTAACTCCAAATATACCAGATCTGAATGAGTACAGAAAGATAGCCGAGCAGACTCTGGAAAGATTCAGAAGGATCGTGAGGAGCTATGAAATTTCGAGGATCCTTGGGATAGAAGATGGATATGTGTATGTGACCATAAGAAGAGGAGACACACTCGCAGAGATAAGCAGTGCTTATGGTCTTGGTGAGGATGGCGTTGAAGTATTGATGAGATTGAATGGGATAAAAGATCCCAGAAGATTGAGAGTTGGGAGTATAGTAAAAGTTCCCGTGAAAGGTCTGGAACCGGTTTTTCCCGTGGCTTCCAAACCTCTACCGGAGTTGATACTGTCTGGATTTGGAACGAGATTAGGAGGTACTGTGAATACCGGCGTCACGATTAAAAATCCCTCTAAAAATGTATACGCTGTCCTCCCTGGAAGGGTGATAAGGTTCGAAAAAACATCGGATGGTTACATCGTGGAGATAGACAGTGGCAACAACGTCATCAGTGTTTACAAAGGAATAATTCTCTCAGCTGTCAAAGAAGGACAATGGGTTGCCAGAGGTGAAGTTATAGGATATGGAGCCGATCGAGTCACGTTCGAACTCTGGGTGGAAGGAGAACCTAAAGACCCTATGTTTCTCTTCTTTTCAAGTTTGGGAAAATTTGAGGTGAGTTTTTACACAGAGTGGGAAGATGGGAAATTACCGGAACATCCTGCTTTCAGGGTGACGCGTTCCGGTAAAATACCGAAACCCTGGAAAACCATAGCGGCGGATCCAGCAATTATTCCTATAGGTAGTATTGTGTACATACCTGATTTCAGAGATAAACCTAACGGGGGGATATTTGTCGTTGAGGACATAGGAGCTGTTATAAAGGGTAAGAAGATAGACATTTATATGGATAGCGTGTTGGAAGCGCTACACAACAGAAGGTTCAAGACGAGAGTTTTCATTCTGAGAAGCTCTGCTATTGAGGGAGGTTAAAAAATGGGGTTTACGTTGAAAAGCGAGTATGCATTGAGGATGTTAATAGTCCTTTCAAAATCGTATGATGAGGGAAAAATACTGTCTGTAAATAAAATTCTTGAAAAGACGGGTAACAGCGTCCCGGGTGAATTCGCAGAGAAAATATTGGCTACCCTCAGAAGGAGAGGGATCATATCAACTGTTAGAGGAAGGAAAGGAGGATACCGTCTCGCAAGACCACCAGAACAGATAACACTTGCTGATGTTATCTATTCTCTTGAAAAACCTTTTATAATCTTCAAGGACAAAAATATGTGTCCTGAGAACATAAAATGTGTTGTGGAAAAGGTGTGGAATAAAGTTAAAGAAGAGGTGGATAGAACCCTGAAATCCATGAACCTCAGAGACCTCTCGGAAATGCTGGATGAAGAATCAATCCAGTCTTGAGAAAATATCGGATATCCTTTTCATACCTCTGGATATATAAAATATCAAAAAGAGAGATGTAATCGTGGGAAGAGCAAGACCGACCAAGCTTGCAAAGGACTCTCCTAAAAATTTCACGAGTGAATCTCGCATGCATACATAGAGATAAATCGCGATAGATGTGAATAACCCTACTAGAAGTATCAATCCCTCGAGAACGTAGATCCTCGCACCGGATATCACCTTTTTGGTGTTAGTAGTTGGTTTCTTTAGATAAAAACGTATTCCAAGGTACGAGCTGAACAGGTATAGTAAAAAGGTGAAAGGCACCGTTAGGAGCACGAATAGATTGTCTGTCATAGAAATGTAGATTATGCTGAAGATCACATATATGAGCGTATACAGTAGGGTTGGTATGAGCAATTTAGGAAGAAACAATCTCTCCAGTCTCACAGGGAAGGATTTTGAAAGAGGTATTACCAGAAATTCCTGAGATGAGAGGAACGCAGAAGCCAAGGCTGCGTAAAAGCTTGAGATATATATCATCAGTGGAAAGGAAAAGGAGAAATCCTTCGAAAAGAAAGTGTATATAAGTGGAAATCCGATTGAATAGAACATCATGAAAACCATATGTTCATTTCTGAAAAATATCTTAAAGTCCTTCGAAAACGTGCTGAGTGCCTTACCAGATCTCTCAGAAAATGCCACCTCTTTTTTTCTCTTCTTATAGGTCATCTCGAAGGATATATCTTCAGACAATCTATAGACCAGGATGAACAAAATCATCACCAAAAGAATCATTATCAAAAGAACCGTAATATGTTTAATAGCCAAAATAGGCAGATAAGCGGGGTTCAAGGGATTCATAATGAATTTTTTGATAGAGGTCAAGCGTTTCAACGCGTCTTCAAAGCTCATGTTCTTCAGAACAGAAGGATTCATCTGAGAAAAGAGAACGAAAAGGAGGATGTTGATGAAATACATTATCATATGAACTTTCCTGGCATGATGTTTTCCCATGAACCTACCTAGAACGACGGCAAGCAACATGGAAAGAGATATGAGAAGGAGAACATACGTTAAAGATGTGAAAATCGAGAGTATTCTGTTGTAACCCATGGAATCGGTGTAAGCCAAAAATCCGAATAGGAAGAAAACGGTTAAAAAAGATTCGCTCATCAGAGTTAAAATCGTTTGATATACGATGATACTACCCTTGGCTATTGGAAAGGAAAGTAACATCTCGATTTCTTCGTTCTTTATGAGAGAGTATATTATGAAAGGAAATAAAGTCGTGATGGATATTATCGTCAGAAAGAAGCACCACAAGGTTACTATAAATTCCAACTGAGCGACAGAAGTTGTATTGAGAAGGTAGGAAAAACTCTCCCTCAGAACGAGATACATGGGTATTCCAAAGGCGAGTATGAAAATCAAGGGAATTATGAACGCTGGTATTCCTTTTCCCTGCTTCCTCCTTGCGAAGATACCGGACCCTTTCAATCCATACTTCAGAATCGTGAGGACTTCCTTCACAGCTCTCTCACTATCCTTTCCACTTCCTCACCTTGACCTGTCAATTTCAAAAACAAATCTTCCAAAGAAGCTTTGAATTCTCCTTCCATTCTTCTCAAATCTTTCAGTGTTCCCTCCGCTATCAATTTACCTTTATCTATTATCCCAATCCTGTCACACATTTTCTCCGCTATCTCGAGAACATGAGTCGTCAGGAAAATAGTGGCACCTTCCTCCGCCATCTTCTTCAACAGCATTTTGAGGATCTTCGCAGATTTCGCATCTAACCCCACAGTTGGTTCATCCAAAAACACAACTTTTGGCTTTCTCATGAGGACACTTATAACCATCAACTTCTGCTTCATACCGTGTGAATACTCAGAGATGTACCGATCTAGAAAATTTACATCGAAGGCATCGCAGAGCTCTTCGATTCTTTTTTTCATTTCCTTCGGGTTCTCTTTGAAGATTTCCGTTATGAAGTTCAAAAATTCGTATCCTTTGAGATAGGGGTAGAGCTTTGGTTCTTCAGGAACAACTCCTATCGATCTTTTTATCTCTATTTCGTGGTCCTCCATATCCATTCCAAGTATCTTTATTTTCCCGAATGTTGGTTTTAAAGTCCCCGTGAGCATTCTTATAGTTGTGGTTTTCCCGGCTCCGTTCGGTCCAAGGAAACCATATATCTCGCCAGGAAGGATCTTCAAATTTATCCCGTCGACTGCTACGAAATCCCCAAATTTTTTGACCAAATTCAGCGCTTCGATCACATTATCACCTCGAGGTAATTATATATTAACCATGAACGGTTCAAAAGCTCCTTTTTTGAATAAATCCAGTATCCTTTCCGATGCTCTCCCATCACCGAATGGATTAACAAACCGAGCAATTTTTCTACCCAGAGCATCAATCATCCCTTTGTAAACACTTTCCTCCTCTCTCCCTGCTAAGATTCCCAGACCGTTATCTATGAGCTCGGGACGCTCCGTTCTATCACGGGCAACCACAACGAATTTACCGAAAGATGGAGCCTCTTCTTGAACACCTCCAGAATCGGTCAGGATGAACCTTGAGCCTTCAATCAGTGAAAGGAATGTCACGTAGTCCACAGGTTCCAGGAGTACAGCTTGTGTTCCATCTAAAATATCGTGAACAACCCTTCTCACCTTTGGGTTTTTGTGGACTGGAAAAACGATTCTAATTTTTGTCTCTTCCATGAAACGTTTTATGGCTTTCAATATTCTTTTCATAGGTTCCCCCCAACTTTCCCTTCTATGGAGTGTTACCAGAACGTATTCAAAGTTGTTTTCTAAAACCTCCTTTCTGACCTCTGATAGGTCGTATTTCCCTCTTATGATTTCGAGGGCATCCACCACTGTATTACCGACAAGATGGATTCTACTCTTGCTGATGCCTTCTCTTATGAGATTTTCAAAAGAGGTCCTGGTGGGTGCAAAGAGATATTCCGAAAGGTCGTCTATGAGTTTTCTGTTCATTTCTTCAGGAAAAGGATCTTTCAAATCATGAGATCTGAGTCCTGCTTCTATATGGGCAACTGCTATTCCTTTATGAAACGAAGCGAGCGCAACCATGAGGGCCGTTGTCGTATCACCTTGGACGAAAACGACATCGGGTTTTATCTCATCCAAGACTTGATCGATTCTGGAAAGAACTTTCGAGGAGAAAGAGTTGAGTGTCTGCCCCACTTCCATGAGATTCATATCGATATCGGGTTCTATATCAAAAACTTCCAACATC
Organism: uncultured Thermotoga sp.; assembly: GCA_964486555.1. Lineage (GTDB taxonomy): Bacteria > Thermotogota > Thermotogae > Thermotogales > Thermotogaceae > 4484-232. The sequence goes on from CAZANP010000017.1 coordinate 25,270, forward strand.
ATATCCATCATTTCCCTATGCTGGGCTGTTGCGAGTAGAAAAACATCATCGAAAGTTTCTTTGAACCTCTTGTAAACTGGTGCAACTTTTATTACCTCTGGCCTTGTACCCACCACAAACAGGTAATTCACCCTTTCACCTCACTCTTCACATACTCTCCCTTGGAGTCCAATATGACTTTCAAGTTTATACCGTCAACCCATATCTCCCTTAAAGCTTTTTCACCGAGTTCTTTGTAAAGGACCTCTCTTACGCTTCCTTTAATCTCATCTAGAGGCTTGAAAACGACTCTAGAAAGTTTCCTCAGGATACTTAGATTCCTTTCACAAAGCTCCAGGATCACACCAACTGCCCCCATGCTGAATATGCTCTCGAGGAATTCTTCAGAAGGATTGAAAAAAATAGGGAATTCTTTCCAGTAAGCCGTTAGAACTATCTCACCGACGAGATCGTAAGGATAGCTCCCCTCAAGTTCTTTGTAAGATACCAGCTTTTTCAAGGATTCCTCACTCAAAAGAACCAATTTCCCCGAGTATTTGACGACATCGTTACATTTCAACTTTTTGACGACATTGATTGATACAGGGTATCTGAGAACAATCACAGATTTCACCTCACAATCGTATTAACAAAGTTGTCTATAAAATCCACAAAAGGTGTCATGACCAAGGGCATTATCCAGAGAAGTACAAGAGCTAATAAAAAGAGGATACCGTAAACCTCGTATTTCATATACCATTCTGTATATTCGGAGGGGAGAAAGGAACCAAGGATACGGCTCCCATCCAGCGGTGGTATTGGAAAAAGTGAGAATAGAGAGTAGGTCAAGCTGTACTTTGCTGTCTTATAAAAGAATTCGAAGGTGATCGAATTTTTCTCAAGATATCTAGCGGTAAACCCAAATATGAAAAAGATGAAGAGATTAACCATAGGGCCAGTTATAGAAACTAAAAACAAACCTTTCTTTCCATTTCTAAGCCTCCAAAATCTCACAGGAACAGGCCTTGACCATCCAAAGTCGAACAATATGAATGTCGTCGTTCCTATCGGATCCAGATGTATGAAAGGATTCAAAGAGAGCCTTCCAGCTTCTTTGGGAGTGGGGTCACCGAGCTTGTAAGCTATCAACCCTTTCATGAACTCTCTGGGGTAAGCGACCATTACAACGGCTGTGAACCCTATTATGAGATCTTTTAACGTAGAAACAGCTATTCTCATCTTTTCATCCCCTTTAAACTGTTAAAAGGATCTTCTCAACCCTCTCTTTCATCTCTAGGGCGTCGTCTATCAAGATGTTCTTCAAAGGTTTAAACTCCTTTTCAATGACTTTCAAGGATTTCAAAGCTATTTCAACGTGATCTTTTGAGGCAAAACCCTCATAATTGGGAATATATCTTCTCAAGAATCTCTCAGTTTTCTTCTCCTTCACAGAAACGAATGGAACACCGAAGAAAGCCGCTATCAAGTTGGGATGAAAACGCTGGCTTATGATTAGCGAAGAACTGATTATTTCCTTTATAGGATCACCATCACATCTCTTCAGACCCGGATAATCTCTAACATCGTCGGGATGGACATTCAAAATGCGAAATTCAAAATCTGCCAGTTCTCTGAGAATCATTATAATGGGTAGCACGGGAATTTTCTCTTTAAGAATGAAAGTGACTTTATGCTTTCTCTCCAAAGAAACGTTCATATCTTTCAGAACCAGGATGGAAGGATCGGATCCTAAAAACACGTTCCTTCCCATCATACTGACGTATCTGTAAGTCACTGGATCCCTTGCGAAAAAATAGACGTTTCTTTTCCTCAACATATCTCTTATCAGGCATTTAGAGCTTCTTTTCCTCAAAGGTCCAAGACTGTTACCGAACAGAATGACCTTCTTCTTAGAAAGGGAGAAAATTTCTATTATCATGGAATAATACAACATGCTTCTAAAACTAGTTTCGTCCTGAAGAATTCCTCCTCCTCCAATAAAGAGGACATGAGATTTTTTAACACTTAGCATCAGAGACAGCGGATCGTACCTTCTAATGGGAGTGAACCCTCTATCACTTGTTCGCCGTGGATAGGGAACGAGAATCTCCCTGAACCCTGTTTCTCTTAGAATCTTTTTTGAAGCTTCGAACATGAGTTCGTCCCCGAGATTTCCGTAACCATAATAACCCAGAAGTAGTGCTCTCCTCAAGGAAGATCCCTCTTTTATGAAGAAATATTCTCTTGGAGATTATACAACGGGGGTAAATATAAAATGATAAAGAAGGTGGATGAAGACGTTTTTGTCATAGGAACCGGGATTTCGTCCAACAGCGTTTTGATAGTGGGAAAAAGGGACGGTATCGTAGTGGATACAACCCTGTTTCCAGAGAGAGCTAAGAACATATTGAAAGTTTCCAGAGAACTGGGATGCGAGGTATCCCTGGTGATAAATACACATTACCATCCCGATCATACCTTTGGAAACGCTATATTCGAAGGTAAAAGAATTGTAAGTCACAGAATGACTGTGGATTTCATGGAGAGAATGGATGAGGAGTACATAAAAGCAGTTTGGAAAGGTAAAGAAGGTAAAATAGTTGTGCCAAATGAGATTTTCGATGACAGAAAAACTTTACAATTCGATGGGTTGGAATTGGTATTGATCCATATGGGGGGACATACACCTGACTCAACAATCGTCTTCATTCCTCAGAAAGGAATTCTCATAACAGGAGACATCGTTATGAACAACATACACGCTGAGATAGTAGAGGATAGCGAGTTGGACGAATGGTTGGAAAACCTTCAATACATGATTTATATGAAACCTAGGATTGTGATACCGGGACATGGAGAAGCGGGGGACTTGGATATCGTAAAAGGGATGTACGATTATCTGCAGAAAGTTAAAAGATTCTTGAATGGAGCATTGGGATATGAAGATCTCGTGAGTGATTCAAATGTTCGAGATAGAAAGTATCCAGAACTCTTTTTGTGGGGTATTGATAACCTAATCAGAAGATCCAGTTGAAGTAACGATCGATATTGACATTGCGTCTCAAATTCCTTATCCTCATCACGACTTTTTCATCCGTTCCATCCGAGTTTATCTCAATACAATTTATGAAGCCGTACTTTACTCTTACAACGAGATCTATTGGTTCCATACCAAGCCTTTTGAGAACACCTTTGGCTGTTGGAGAGAAGATGTACCATTCCTCATCGTTGTTTTTGAAGTGAGATGAAAGGTGAAAAATGGGAGAAGATAGAATATCTATGAAGGTCAGTATGATCGATTTTATAGGATCCTCATCAATTGACACGATATCCACCGTTTTGAAATTTTCAACCCTAGAATAGACTCTTCTGGTGGAATGAATGTACACGAATTCGATCCCTTTCACCATATCCGGTTTCAAAATCTTTATGGCGAAATCCTCCATGTTTCTGACTGCGAGTTCGTATTCCAAAGAGAAATCCACCATCTCATCATTATCCAAAACATGAAACTCCATTATCACGTCCGCAGAGAAACTCTTCAAGTTGGAAAGCTCTGAAAACGCTTTTATGAGGCTTTCTTGAGAAAAAGCAGTTGAGAGTGCTACGATCAATACGAATAAGATCCTAATCCCGTAAGGCATACAATCTCTCCTTGGGGCTCACAATCTCCGTTATTCTAACACCGAAGTTCTCATCAATGACAACAACTTCTCCTCTTGCAATGAGTTTTCCGTTAACTAAGATATCCACAGGCTCTCCTGTTAGTTTATCCAGCTCCACCAGAGATCCAGGAGCAAGATCCAGAATTTGTTTGAGTGTCATTTTCGTTCGACCGAGTTCCACCGTTACCCTGAGGGGAACATCGAAGAGAAGTTCTAATTTTCCATAAACTTCTTTATCGAGTGCTATCTCTTTTTCCTCCTTGAGCTCAGGGAATTGGACTGGTTCAACCTTTTTGACTTCTTCTTTTCTTTCTTTTTCCACAGGTTGCGTTTCTTCCACTTTTGGCGCTTCTTCTTTTTTCTCCTCGACACCCCTCGCAGATGAAAACATTTGGTACATCTTCTTCACGAGTTCCGCACTTATAACTTGGAAGAACGTTCCCTTGGGTAATCCTTCTATCTCCAGAGAGAACTCAACCAGCGCCACTTTCTTTTCGGGATCGTCAACAACAGGTGGGAAAGACACGTTGGGATCATCGAAATTTACCAATTCAACTTTTGGAGGTGATATGCTTATTCTTGCACTGAGAAGTTCAGACAGGGATGTTGCAGACGATCCCATCATCTGATTCATTGCTTCGGAAACGGCACTGAGTTTTATCTCATCGAGTTCCTCGGTTTCGACTTCTCCCGTTCCACCCATCATGAGATCGGCTATCCTAACTACCGTGTTCTTAGTGAGAACCAAAACGTTCATTCCATCGAGTCCTTCTGTGTATTGAACAGTCACCACAACCTGCTCCCCTGAGAATCTATTCTTAACTTCCTTAAGTTTCAATTCCTCAACATTTGGAACTGTTATCCTGACATCCCTACCCAGGATGACGGAAAGTGTGGTCGCAGCGGAGCCCATTGCGATGTTTCCTATCTCACCTATCATGTCCATTTCAGCATCGGTTAGCACTTTTTCGCCTTCATTCATGGATTTTAAAAGTTGATCCAACTCTTCCTGAGACAGGTATTCATTTTCACTCACTTTCGATCACCTCCCCGGTGATCTTCGTTATCCTTACGGCATAGTTTCCTTTGTGCCTTCCAGGTATCCCTTTGAATTTTTCCACTCCATCCACAGCGATGGATATCTCTTCATCGAAATGCGTGTTCAACCTTATGACGTCTCCCACCTCGAGCTCCAAAATATCTTTCAAACTCAGGGTTGTTTCACCAAGAATTGCAACAAGGTTGACCATCACGTTTCTTATACTTTTTTCGAGTTTTTCAAGTTCTTCCTTCTTCCTTACCTCTTCTTTTTTCGCTGTTGCGAACCAATACCTAGCACTGAGTTTATCAGCGAAAGGTTCGAGCAATGATGAGGGCCAGCATATATTTATAAAGCTCGATATCTCACCAATCGAAACAGCAACAGTTATGAGAAGTACCATTTCGTTTGGCGGAACTATCTGAACGAATTGAGGGTTACTTTCTATGTTCTCAATTGTCGGGATGAAAGGCTGAATATCACTCCAAGCCTGTGCAAGGATAGTCAGCATGTTCATTATTTCTCTTCTCATAACGGATATCTCTATATCGGTTGGACTCCTGTTCAAAGGTTTTTCACCTGGTCCTCCCATTATCATATCCAGCATCGTGTAGAATATGTCGAGTCCCATTTCAAAGACGGCATTCCCCTCGAGATTGTCTCCTGAGAACACGACGATGAACGAAGGATTGAGCAGAGATCTTATGAATTCCTCATAGGTTATCTGATCCACGCTGGAAAGGCTCACGTCGACGAAACTCCTTAACCTTCCAGACAGGAAGGTTGATAAGCTCCTTGCGAAGTTTTCGTGGATCATCTGGAATGTTCTCATCTGTTCCTTTGAAAATTTACTGGGTCTCTTGAAATCGTATGGTTTTATTTTCTTCTCTTCCTCTTCTTCTTTAACCTGTTCGGGACTTATTTGCCCACTCAATAAAGCTTGAACTAACTCGTTTATCTCTTCTTGACTGAGAACATCGGAGTCTGACACTTCCCCCACCTCACTCCACACTACTGAACGCCTTTATATACAGAAACACACTTATGACCCCGTATTTTTCTTTGTCACCTATAAACCCTGTTATCGTGTTGACGGCTTCCCTTATTTGTTTTTTCAGAAGCTCAACACCTGTAACCGTACTTAGCTCGCTTCTCTCCTTCCCCATGAATATCATCATCAAGGCATCCATTATTTCGTCCTTCTTCTCAGCTATGGCGGCTCTGCACGCATCACTTCCCACCTTGAAGGAGAGAGAGTCTATGACCGCAACCTCTTTCCCGCCTTTCAACATGAACGTTTGGTAGGTTCCTGGCTGTATCAAAACAGCTTTTATCTCCACAGGAGCAGGTTGAACCTGTTTTCCTTCCCCTTCTTTTCCTCCCTTGTTACTTCCCAAAAACATCGGTAGAGTGAAGTAAACAGCTACAGAAACGATTAAGGGGACTATTATAGATGTTAGAAGCCCTCCCATTCTTTTCTTCTTTTCTCCACCAGCTTCTTCAGGCACGTTGACACCTCCTGATCATTTCTTCTCTCTCTTTATCAGAATATCTATCCTTCTGTACTTCCTCCTCAATTCATTGAGCTTTGTCTCGTATTCTCTATCGAGTTCTTCTATCCTCCTTCTCCATTCTATTTGACTTATCTCACCCTTTCTGAGTTTTTCCTCGAGTAATATTTTCTCTGTGTTTATCTGATCTTGCAAGGCTTTTATCGCTTTGACTATGGCTTTATCCCCGACAGATATTGGAACGAATCTGTCGGGATCGTAGAAGAAATCTGGATCGAACCTTCCCATCTTTATATCTGCAAGCCTCTCTATGGTTCTTTTTCGCTTTAACTCATTCAAGAAGAAATAAACGACACTCGCGGCTCTTGCTGCTCCAAGATGCCAGTTGGATCTGTATATAGAGTTTGGAAGAACGGGTCTATCATCCGTGTATCCGTAAACTTCCAGAACATTCGTTGTGTGTTCTATTATTATCTGGCCTACCTTTGCAAGGAGTTCCTTCGCTTCTTTCGTCAGTTTCGCACTTCCCGTGTAGAAAAACGCCATATCTCTCAAAATTATCAAGGTTCCTTCATCTCTCTCTTCTATAGTGATCTTTCCCTTGTATTCCTCCATTATCCTTATGAGTTCCTGATATACTCCTCTTTTGGAAGTTATGAGTGGTTCTTCGCTTAAGCTCCTTCCTCCCATCAAAACACTTGGGGGTTTACCGGACAAAGCAATTCTCAAGCCAACAGCAACTTGCTGGAACTTTCCAGGACTGATGGTGGACATGGCCACAAGTGCGACAAAGAACGTCAAAAGCAGTGTCACCATGTCTCCATAGGTTGTCATCCATGCAGGTGAACCCTTTCTCCCCTCACGCTTCTTCTTTGCCATCAAGCAGCCGCCTCCTGAGAGGCCGCCTCGTAGACTTTCTTATCGGATTCGCTGAGGAATGACTTCAATTTTTCTTCCAAGATCCTCGGATTTTCTCCCGCCTGTATTGACAGGACAGCCTCCAGTATCATTCTCTTCTCCGTGAGAAGTTTTTGGGTTCTTCTTGCAATTTTCTCTGCCATTGGAAGATACATCCCGTTTGCAAGAACAGCTCCATAGAGTGTTGTTATAAGAGCAACAGCCATCGAAGGTCCTAGAGTTTCTGGATTGTTCAAAGATTTCAGCATTTGTATCAACCCTATAAGCGTTCCTATCATTCCAAAGGCTGGAGCGTATGCTCCTGCTGACTCCAATACCGCTCTTTGACCATCAAGATCGTTTTCTAGAAGCTCAAGTTCTGTTTCCATCATGGATTTCAAAAGCTCCGGATCTGTACCATCCACGACGAGCTGGATGGATTTTTTCATGAAAGGGTCCTCTATCTCTTCCAAATTCTCTTCGAGAGAAAGTAGGCCTTCTCGCCTCGCCTTTTCTGAGAATGAAACCATGGTTCTTATGAGATCCGTGTAATTTATCTTCGGTTCTTTCATCGTTGACATCATTATTCCTATTATTTTGAAGGATTTATCCTTGGGATGAGCGACCATCGTGGCAGCCAGAGATCCAACGACCGTTATGAAAAGGGACGGTATATTTATGAAAGCACCGATATCCCCTCCACCACTCATTATACCAAGAAAAAGTGCGGCTATGATCAAGCCCAATCCAGCGAGTGTGGAAAGGTCCATTATATCACCTTCCCTGCCTGAGCTCCCTTATTATCTCCGCAAGACCGAATATTTTCCGTTTATATTCTATCACCAGCTTTATAACCTCGTCCGCACTCTCTTTGACTATGAATTTTCTACCGTTTGTCAAAGTTATCGTGGTATCAGGGAGTGATTCCACCGTTTCTATATGCTCTGCGTTCAGAACGAATCTATTCCCCCCAATTCCAGTGAGCCAAATCAAAGTTCATCATCTCCTCAAGGCAACGAGTTCTCCAAGAATGGCATCAGCTGTTGTTATAACTCTAGCATTCGCTTGAAAACCTCTTTGAGCTATTATCATCCTGGTGAATTCTTCCGCAAGATCGACATTTGACATCTCCAGAGCTCCTGGTATCAAGGATCCCCTTCCACCTGTTCCAGGCTCTCCTATCTTGGGTAGTCCACTGTTTGGCGATGTGACATAGAGTGAATTTCCAACTTCTTGAAGACCAGC
>CAZANP010000018.1:0-1963 GCA_964486555.1 uncultured Thermotoga sp.
TTATGATTGTTCAGAACATCACCCAATATCGGGATATCTTTAAGCACTGGTATATCCAGATTCGGTAGTACTTTACTTTTCATGGAAATCGATGTCCCTTTGCTGCCAGCAAAAGCGTTCAGAAGTAGTACGGTGAAACCAGCGGAGAAGAGGTTCATAGACAGGCCTATCATGATAGGATTTGCTTTCAATTTCAGGTACAGGGCAGCAAAAAGAGCAGAAAGCATGATAGAGGAGAGAATTCCTCCTAAAACTCCCAGAAAGGAGCTATTCGTCCACGTACTCACCGCCATACCCCAAAAGGCGGACATGAGCATCATGCCCTCAACAGCTATGTTGACGATACCAGAAACATCACACACGTAAACAGCCAGAACAGCAAAAAGAAGAGATGTGCTGGATCTCAGAGCGAGGTAGAAGAAATCGGGTCTTGTTATGATAACCATCTTTTCACCCTTCCAAATTCGATACGGGATGATAGAAATGCTATAACCACAGATTGGAGTATGAATATCGTTTCAGAAGGTGCACCAGTTTTTCTGGCCATTATCATGGTTCCTGCCTTCAGAAACCCCATTATTGAAGCAGAGATTGGAATCCATATTGGGTTGTTGGAAGCTAAGATCGAAACGGCAATTCCCCCAAATCCATATCCGGGCATCTCTTGCCATAAGAACCGGCCATAAGTTCCCATGACCTCAACAGCTCCCGCTGTACCGGCTACTGCACCACTTAAGACCTGTATCCAGAACATGTACTTCCTCACCCTGATGCCGCTGTATATCGCAAACGCCCTGTTTTTACCTATCACCCTCATTTCATAACCGTATCGGGTCTTCCAGAGAAAAAACCACAGGAATAACGAGAAAATGACACCGAGTATGATGCCAGAATTTATACCGAAAACCTTTGGAAGGATGGCTGTTTTGGGAAACTCATACGAGACGACGTATCCCGCTTGATGATCCATGAAGAAATTCTTCAGAAGAAGTAGCGAAAGATAAAGACCTATGTAGTTCATCATGAGAGAGGAGACGACCTCACTGGCATTCCATCTGGCTTTCAGAATACCAGGTATACCCCCCCATACAGCTCCAAATATGACACCTAAAGTAATGGTGAGTAGAGTGTGGATAACCGGGATCTGAGGAAAACATAAAGCTCCTGTTGTCGCTCCAATCGCTCCAACCAGAAATTGTCCCTCTGCGCCTATGTTGAACAAACCCGTTTGAAAAACGATGGAAACAGCAAGACCTGTGAAGATCAACGGAATTGTTTGTTCTATCATCTCCACGAATCTGCTCAATCTGCTGAAAGGGCCGAAGATCATCCATTTCAGGGATATTGTAGGTTCTTCAACGAGAAAGAAGAGCATGAGGAAAGATAGAGAGAAAGCCAGTACCACGGACATAACTTTCCTCAGTATCACTCACAACACCCCGTATTCGAGAGAAGAGATATCCCTTTCTCTATCCAGAGTTTAGCCAGCGTCAGCATCTCTCCCCATCCAACAGCACATTGGAGTAATATCTCCATATCCTTAGGAGTTAACACCATGACCTCGTCTGTAACCTTGACCCACGTTCCGTTCATCGAAGATTCAAAAAAATTCATGGTCACATGGGATCTGTAACCATCTTCGAATTCGTTCCACAGAAACTCAAAGAGCTGATTTTCTTTTAAGGAAACGATTACACCATTATCCGTTACCTCTTCTTCAAAGGTTTTTCTGAACCATCTGAATTCTATCCTTCCACCAGGTTTCAATTCCATTCTCATACCATCTGTGAACCAACCATCCCAACCGTTTTCGTTCACGAAGACTTCCCAAACCCTTTCGATAGGAGCTTGTATATGAATCACAGCTTCAATTGGTGGTATTTTCAAACGATCACCTCCTGGATCTTGCAAAAGACCTCTTTTCTGAACTATTATACATTCCAGTTGATACCGATTTTAAAGA
>CAZANP010000018.1:2063-13959 GCA_964486555.1 uncultured Thermotoga sp.
CATGAACAATCTCGATTACGAAAAAGTTCTCTATACGATCAGGGTAAACACCCTTGGCCCTCTCTTTCTGACAAAATACCTTCTCGACAACCTCAAAAAGTCGGAAAGCCCCGTCGTCGTCAACACAGATTCCGTTCTTGGCTCTATAACAACTTACTCAGGAACAACGAGTTACTCCTATTCTATATCTAAAGCCGCTCTCAATATGGTTACGAGAATATTGGCAAACGACCTGAGAAGATACAGAATCATCGTCGTATCCATACATCCAGGTTGGGTCAGGACAGACATGGAAGGCTCTACTGCTTCTGTACTTCCAGAAGATTCCGCTTCAGGTATTGTGAAAGTCGTTGACTCTCTAGATATTGAGAACACAGGAAAATTCTACGATTACACAGGTAGAGAAGTTCCTTGGTAAAGCGTTTCGATTTTTTATAATACTTTTCTGTTTAATCGTTTTTGACAGAATATTCGTTTTGTTCTATAATCTCAACTGGTAATTACATCATTATATAACTATCATATTTGAGGTGAAGAAATGCTGGATGAGGAGAAATTACCCGCCTACTACAGGTTGGAAAAGATCCTGAAAGAAAAAATTTCCAGGATGAAACCAAACGAAAAATTGCCTTCTGAGAGAGAGTTGATAGCAACGTACGGCGTCAGCAGAACGACTGTCAGGAAGGCTCTGGAGGATCTGGAGAGAGAAGGGTTGATAAAGAAAATTCCGGGGAAGGGGACCTTCGTTTCAGAGCCGAGTACTATAGAGTACCTGACAGCTTTAAAAGGGTTCTCAAGGGAGATGCTCGAGCTGGGATACAAACCTTCCAGTCAAGTTTTGGATCATAGGTCGATAAAGGCTGATGAGGAGATTGCAAGGATATTCAATATATCTCCAGGAGAGAGAGTGATGCGCCTGAAAAGGATAAGGTACATGAACGGTCTACCGGTTGCTGTCCAAGATGCCTACATAAATCTATCTGTGGATGAGAAGCTGAAAGGGTTATTGAATAAAGATTTCAACGGTTCCACATCTCTGTACATGGAGATAGAAAAGCTCGGTCTTGAACTCTCAAATGCGGAAGAAGAGATGAGAGTCGTCAAGATGCCAGGAATCTATGCAAAACTACTCGATACCAAAAAGGGGGAATGCGCTCTCTTCAGAATCAGAAAAACCTATACATCAGATGGAAAGTGTATTGAATACGTCAGATCCTTTTACAGGGGAGATAGATACGTATTCAAATTTTATCTAACGAAGCAATAGGGGGTCTAAAGATGGATCATTTCGATAGTTACAAAGCTGTTATCATCGAAAAACTCGAAAAAATTGTAGAGAATGAGAGAGATTCCATAAGAAAAGCGGCTGAATTGATCGTGGACACCCTTTTGAACGATGGCAGGGTATACATATTCGGTTGTAATCACTCAGCCATCATACCACAGGAAGTCTACTACAGAGCGGGATCTCTGGCTGTCTATATTCCTCTCTTGATACCTGGACTGAACCTCATAAATACAAAACCCATTCTTTCCACCTTCATGGAAAGGAACGAGCAATTTGGCAAAGATATAGTGCAGTCCTCCAAGATAAAGGAGAAAGATGTTGTGATCATCGTATCGACCTCTGGAAGAAATCCTGTCCCTGTAGCTTTTGCTCTTGAAGTCAAGAAAATCGGCTCCAAGATAATCGTGATAACTTCAAAGAAATTCTGCAAGTCTTTCCCGTCAAGGCACAGTTCAGGAAAGACCTTGCTTGATATACCACCAGATGTGGTGATAGATAACTTTGCAGATCCAGGAGACGTCTCAGTTGAGGTGGAGAATAAGAAGATGGGACCTGTTTCAACCATAACGGGTGTTTTCATAATACATTTGATATCCATGACCGTCGCAGATCTCATGGCAAGACAGGGGATCGATCCTCCCGTTTTTGTCAGCTCAAACGTTCCTGAGGGTGATAAAGTGAACAAGAAACTTTCAAAGGAATTTGAGGATTTTCTCAAATTGCCGTAGGAGGTTCAAATTTTGGAGATATTGATGACGGTGGATGTGGGTACGAGCAGAACCAAGGTTGCCATTTACGATACCAATGGGAAGGTAGTTTATAAAGATTCGGAAACACATGTTTCGAATGGAGGTATAACTGAGCAGGATCCCAATGTGTGGTGGGAAGAAACCGTCAGATTGATCAAAAAAGTGATCAGTCAGACAAATCTGAAACCTCATGTCATAGGTCTTTCTGGAAACATGCATGCACTTCTACCTGTGGACGGAAAAGGCGATCCTGTGAGAAAAGCCATACTTTGGAACGATACTAGGACGGAGCAAGAAGCTCACATATTGAAGAAAAGATTTGGAGAAGATGAACTGATCAACCGCTTCCTCAATATTCCCATACCTGGATTCCCTCTTCCAAAGATCATCTGGATGAAGGAACAGGAGAGAGAGTTGTACGAGAAGACATATAAATTCATTCAACCCAAGGATTTCATCGCTTTCAAACTCTGTGGAGAGATTTTCACAGATTACAGCGATGCATCAGGAACTTTTGCTTTCAACATAAGAAAGAAATGGTGGGATGAAGAGATCTTAAGAGAATTAAAAATAGATCCTTCCAAATTTCCAGATGTAGTGGGGAGTTTTACAAAAATCGGGAGTGTTTCGAAGGAAATCTCCCGTGAATTGGGTCTACTGGAAGGCACTCCCGTTGTCATAGGTGCGGGTGATCTCATAACTTCGGCCGTTGGAAGTGGCGTCGATGAAGAAAGCATCGCTCTAGTTGTGGGAACAGCAGGGCAAGTCATTACAATCTCCAGGGACGTATTCTCCGATATCTTGGGAAAGATATTCGTTTTCCTGTATACGGATCCCGATACCTTCCTTTACCTTGGAACGGTTCCTGCAGGGGGGCATTCGTGTGAATGGTTCGCTCGAAGGATACTTAAGGTATCCCTAAAGGAGTTCTTCGACCTGGCGGAAAGATCCCCAAAGGGATCCAATGGGTTGATATTCCTTCCATTCATACAGGGAAGTGGGACACCTTTCATGAATTACGAGGTAAGGGGATCCTTTCACAACCTATCAGATACCACGACCTGTGAGGATTTCTGCAGAGCCACTATCGAAGGGGTTGTGTTTTCACTGAAAGCCTCGATGGATTGCATGGAAAATGTTCTGGGAAAAAGGAAAAGATTGATACTCCAATCTCTCGCAGCTAGAGAGAAGATCTTTCTAGAAACTATCGAAGGTTTGCATGAAGGTGAAATACTGATACCTGAGGATCCAGACGCTTCCCTTCTGGGCGCGGCTATCATAGCAGGAGTGGGTATTGGTATATTCAGAGATCTAAGAGAAGGATACAAGAAGATGATCAAGTACACAAGTACTATGAGAGTATCAGAGGTATCCAACGCATTGAAGGAAAATTATGGAATATTCATAAATCTGGTAAATCATCACATCCAAGGGAGGGGTGATCATGGTTAAAAAGTTGGTTCTGTTCCTGTTGATAGGTCTGATTCTAGGTGTTGGTTTTTCAAAAACAACCATCGTTTTCTGGCATCACGAAGCTCCAGCCCATAGGGTTGCTGCCTTTCAAAAGGTCATAAAACTCTTTGAGAAAGAAAATCCAGATATCAAGGTCGTACAGCAAGTTATACCCTGGGGAGATGCATGGCCCAAGACACTCGCAGCGATTCAGTCTGGAACGACCCCCGATTTTCAATTCTCGATCCCAGAGCTCACAATAACGGCTTACCAGGCAGGTGCACTCGTTCCCGTTGATGACATCATCAAGGAAATCGATGAAAAGTACGGTTACATAAAATCACAGCTTGCACCGTACAAATTCGATGATCATTACTGGGGAGTTCCCATTTGGACGATGCCTATGGTGCTTCTTTACAGACCGAGTTACCTGGAAAAGTACCTTGGAACGAAAGAACCTCCTAAAACCTGGAACGAACTTCTACTCGCAGCTCAGAAGATAACGCTCCTCTCATCAAAGGAAGGAGAGACGATATACGGAATAGGTCTTACAGCAGGAAACAATTTGTGTACACAGGAGCAAGTCTACACGATCATGAGCAACGTCGGTGTCGAAGTTTTTGATAAGGATGGTAATCTGACTTTCAACACGCCCCAGACTCTGAGAGCAGTTGAATTCTACAAAGACCTTTTCAAATTCTCACCACCTGGTGCCACTGGATGGGCTTGGGGAGAGATAGAGATGAACTTCACAGCGGGAAAGATCGCGATGATGCCCTATTTTGGAGGACTACAGAAGAGGTTCTATGAACTCAAGAATTTCGATCTGGATGGGGTACTTCAACCGTATCCTGTCGATGGAAGGAAAGCGAATCTAATCTATCCGAACGATGTTCATATCTACAAATCAGCCGTTGAAAAAGGACATCTCGAAGCTGTGAAAAAGTTCATTCTCTTCATGATGAGGCCTGATATAAACGCGATTTTGACAGCCGAGATGGAGCCAGGTTCCTTCGTGCCAGTGACGGAGGCCGCTCAGAAATCCGAGCATTACTGGAACAACCCGGTAATAAAAGCTTTCAAGCATCTCAACGAAGTCATAATCGAAGCGACGAACTATGGAACACTTTACGGATTCGAGCATGGATATGCAGCAAACCTCGCAATAGGTAGTATCTCAGGTGCGAACATCATAGCCGAGATGATACAGAAGGTTGTGACAGGTGAGATGGGTGTCAAAGAAGCTGTTGAATGGGCTGAAGGAAGGATGAAGGAATTCCTTAAATAATCCGTTCGGGGGGGACTCCCCCCTCTTCACCAGCTAGGAGGTCAAACATGAAAAAGGGTGTTTGGCTTGTTCTGCCGGTGGTCATATTGGCTCTCTTTGTCACGGTTCTTCCCCTTGTGAACATGGTTTACAGATCGTTTCAAAAAACCATGTTCGGATTCGGTAAAGCCGAGTTCATAGGACTTGGGAACTACTTATCCTTGTTCAAAGATGGTACCTTTCTCCCCTCACTCGGTAGAAGTTTCATCTGGGTTTTCGAAAACCTTGCCATACAGCTCACTGTTCCTCTGCTGATAGCTCTTCTGCTATCAGGAAACAACGCGTTTTATTATTCGATGAGAACCTTCATTCTGATACCTTGGGTCCTTCCAATGGTCGTCATATCCATAATATGGAGATGGATACTGGAACCGAACGTTGGTATACTGGGGTATTTTCTGAGGGAATACCTCAGAATAGGGCCGATAAATTTCTTCGGTAGTAAATCCCTTGCTTTTCACACCCTAGCTTTCATAAATTCATGGCATTTCATACCGTTTGGAACCATACTCATGCTAGCAGCTTTATCTACAGTTCCCGTGGATCTATACGATGCTGCAAAAGTTGATGGTGCTTCCTCGTGGCAGAGATTCGTGTACATCACTTTCCCTCTCATAGGTAGGACCATATGGTTCGTTGGTCTCCTTGCCTTCATGTGGAGTTTCAATTCCTTCGACCTCATATGGCTCGTGACACAGGGCGGACCTGGAGATACGACGTTGACTCTACCTGTCTACATTTACAAACTGGCCTTTAAAATGTACAACTACGGTAAAGCTTCTGCAGCTTCCTTGATATCCATGGCCATCTTGATAGGAGTTGCCGCACTGTACTTCAAGATATTCTCACCTAGGGAGGGGGCCTGAAGCGTGAAAAAAGGTGTATTCAGTACTCTCAGGGTGCTGGCAATCATAATCATTCTTTTGATACTCCTCTTTCCATTTTTCTGGATAGTGGTTTCTTCCTTCAAAAGTTTTGGAGAGATAATGAGCTCTAAACCAACGTTCTTTCCAAAATCGCCCACATTTGAACATTACAAATTCATATTCACCTTTCGCATGGCTTCAAAAGATTTCCCCATGAACATACTCAACAGTTTGAAAGTTTGCTCTTTAACCATGGTGATATCAACGATCATAGCCATGATGGGAGCATATGGTCTTGCAAGATACAAATTCAAAGGAAGAGATTTCCTGGGGAAGGCCATGCTCATCGTTTACGTCTTACCTGGTGTCCCTCTACTTTTACCAATTTACAGTATTCTTGCCTCGCTGAAATTGGTGGATACTTTAACAGGTCTCATCATGATATACGTCTCTTTGAATACACCATTTGCCGTTTGGCTCCTGAGGTCTTTCTTCGAAGCGGTACCCGTTGAACTCGAAGAAGCCGCCGCTATAGATGGAGCGGGGAAGTTTCAGATATTCACAAAGATAACACTCCCTTTATCCATAATGGGGATCATAACCGCTGCCATGTTCGTCTTCGTTACGACATGGGGAGAATACGCGTTCGCACAGATGATCATAACTTCCGATTGGAAGAAAACCACGCCTCTTGGCCTCGCAACCTACATGACCGATCAGTACATAGAATGGGGACCACTACTTGCTGCAACGACCGTTGTGGTGATACCGGTTCTTCTTTTCTTCCTACCCCTTTCCAGGTTCTTCATAAAAGGTCTTGTTACAGGTGCTTTGAAAGAATGATTGAGGGGGTGGAACTATGAAAATGAAGTTGCTCGTTTTAATATGCACTGTAACACTGTTGGTTACCATGCTCGGGATCTCCGTAAGAACCGAGAGGAGAAGCATAATGGTGGCAGATGAACTTCACACAACGGAATCCGAGCCGGAAGTCATAGTCATAAACAACGGTGTGTTCAGCTTGGAATCGGTACCGAACAGGGGACGTCCTGTGACTCGCATTGTGATGAACGATGTTGACCTTTTGTACTTCAATCCATACCCAATGCCCTACCTCGATGAAGAAACAGGCAGTTACATAATGGAATTTGGAGGACTCTACTTTTCTATCCCCTGGAATCCAAGAAGTGTACAACCCTACGGTTTGAATTACGAAGTGATCCAAAAAGAAGATGAAGTAACGATAGTTTGCAAGGGTATGAACCCAACGAACAAGTTGCTCGGTGAGATGCGTGTGAGCGTGAGAGATGGAGAAAGAGACGTGGAGATCGAAATCAGCGTGACCAATCTTTCAGATGAGGACAAGAACATTCAACTCTCGGTGTATGTGAGTTTCCCATTTGGAGAGGGTTTTAATATCGTATCTTCTCTGAAGAATATAGATGGACTCACGATGAAGGATTTTCCAACGACGAGCAAAATGACTTTGAAAGCGGAAGAAGGTTACATGGGTGTTTTCAACAAGAAGTTGAATGAAGGTTTGATTGGGGAGTTCAAAGGTATGAATGATCACAACCTCTTGATCTGGGGACTCGATTATGAAGAACATCTTGGAGGAGGAGAATTCTTCAAAGTGAGACACAACTGGCCTTCTGTCGAATTGAAAAAGGGTGAAGCGAGGAGGTTCAAATATCTCCTTAAGGTGGTGGATCTTCAAACTCTCGAAAGAAAGTGTAAAGAAAGGGAATGAATCACGAACTCTTTCATCACCCACCCTTTTCGTTTTTTCCTTCCTAACATGGCCTCTGTGATAAACTTTATTAAAAGCGTTGTAATTTAAATTCTCGCTGAGGAGGCGGTATTTTGAAAGAGGCATTGGAATTGTCAGAGAAATACAAAGATGAGATCGTGGATTTCATGAGGAGATTGATCCAGGTCAAAAGTCTCTCCGGTAGAGAACAAGAGGTGGTACAACTCGTTGAAAGAGAGATGGAAAGGGTGGGATTCGATGAAGTGTTCATAGATGGTTTTGGAAACGTGATAGGAAGAGTTGGAGATGGGAAGGTCAAAATAGCGATGGATGCCCACCTTGATACCGTTGATGTTGGAAATCCGGATCTCTGGGAAAAAGATCCTTTCAGTGGAGATGTCGATGATGAATGGGTGTACGGAAGAGGGGCGTCAGATCAGAAAGCGGGAATGGCTTCCATGGTGTACGGTGTGAAAGTGATGAAAGAACTTTCTCTTTTTGGAGATTTCACACTCTACGTCGTGGGGTCCGTTCTCGAAGAAAACTGCGATGGATTGTGCTGGAAGTACATCATAGAGAACGATGTTATAAAGCCAGACTTTGTCCTGATAACGGAGCCAACGAGTCTCAACATAAATATAGGTCAGAGGGGAAGAGTTGAATTCAGAATAAAAACGAAGGGGTTATCTGCTCATGCCAGCGCACCAGAAAGGGGAGAAAACGCGATATACAAGATGGCGAAGATAATAAACGAAGTGGAAAAGTTGAACGAATCTTTGAAAGACGATCCTTTCCTGGGGAAAGGGACAATAGCCGTGACTCAGATATTCTTCAAATCACCTTCTCAAAACGCTGTTCCCGATGAATGCGTTATCCACATAGATAGGAGATTAACAAAAGGCGAGACCAAGGAAAGCGCGTACGAGGAAATAAGAGAGATTTTCAGAAAAACGGGGATAGATGGAGAAATCGTGGAATTGAGTTGCGAGGAGAGAAGTTACACAGGTCTTTTATACTCGATGGAGAAATACTTTCCAACATGGGTGACGAGTGAAAAGGATACGATCGTTGAATCGGCAAGAAAAGCTTACAAAGAGGTTTTCGAAAAGGAACCAGTCATAGGAAAATGGACTTTCAGCACAAATGGCGTAGTTACAGCTGGCGTTTACAAGATACCGACAGTTGGTTTTGGGCCTGGGGATGAGGTATTTGCGCACGCTCCCAACGAGAAGGTTAGAATATCTCACCTTCTCAAAGCAGCTGCCTTTTACGCTGTTTTTCCAAAAACACTGGCTGGGATGATCGAGGGGAGGTATGAATCATGAATCCTTTCTTCAGAGGAAGACATTTCATAACAACTCAAGATTTCACGAAAGACGAGATCGATCTCATGTTGGACCTCTCTTATGAACTCAAGAGGAAGTTCTACGTCGGAGAACCAACACCCTGGCTTCTCTACAAAACAGTTTTCCTTCTCTTCTTCGATCAGTCCACAAGAACAAGAAACTCCATGGAAGCTGGAATAACTCAGCTTGGAGGGCATGCGCATTATCTCGATCCGAGCACCATGCAGCTAGCTCATGGAGAATCGCCCAAAGACACCGCGATCATCCTCTCAAGATACGGACATGCGATAGCCATAAGGCATTGCAAATTTGGTGTGGGAAACAAGTTTCTGAGAGATGTTGCAAAACATTCGAGAGTTCCCATAATAAACATGCAGGATGATGTGTATCATCCACTCCAAGTTCTTGCAGATCTCATGACCATTCAGGAGAAATTCGGAAAAGATCTAAAGGGTTTAAAGGTGGCTATAACCTGGGCGTATGCGAAGAGCCACTTGAAACCACTTTCGGTTCCGCAATCTCAGATACTTCTCTTCACAAGATACGGTATGCACGTTACACTGGCTTATCCTGAAAAATTCGATCTCATGCCTGAAATAGTGGAGCAAGCGAGAAAAAACGCAGAGGAGTCTGGCGGTAAACTCGAGATAGTTCACGATATGGATGAGGCGTTTAAAGACGCAGATGTCGTGATACCGAAGAACTGGGGAGGGTTCTTCGTATCAGAGGATGAAAACGAGATATGGGCTGAGACTGAGAAACATAAAGACTGGATCTGCGACGAGAGAAGGATGAGTCTTGCGAAGAAACACGCAATTTACATGCATGCTCTTCCTGCAGACAGGGGTAGGGAAGTCGTTGACTCCGTTATAGATGGACCACATTCGGTGGTTTACGATGAGGCAGAGAACAGACTTCACACCGCGAAAGCTGTTATGGCTCTCTTGATAGGGGGAAGACCATGAAAGACTTGGGAATATTGAACGGCAGAGTCTATCTTGAGGGTGAATTCATAGAAGCCAACGTGTATGTGGAAAAAGGAGTTATAACGGATATAACAACCAGTTTCTATGATTCCAAAGTCATATACGATGCTGGAGAGAAATGGGTGTTACCTGGTTTCATAGATCCCCATGTTCATTTTGAGTTGACTGTCGGGCCTTTCACATCCGTGGATGATTTCAGATCGGGATCGATCTCAGCTTCTTTCGGTGGTGTCACCACCTTCATAGATTTTTTGGATCCAGCCTCATCCATCGAAGACATCGAGAAAACTTTGAAGATCAGGTTGGAGAAAGCAAAAAAGAGTGTCATAGATTACTCCTTCCATATCACAATAGCGAATCCCGAAGATGATCCAGAAAAAATAGCACGTTTTGCCAGAGAACTTGAGCTTCCAACCATCAAGATCTTCACAACTTATTCCTCCACGAAAAGAAGAACATACGATCATCAGATAATGAAGCTTTTGAAGGTTTCAAAAGAGGAGAGTGTGATGATTTTGGCTCACGCTGAAAACGACGAAATGATCAGTGAAGGTGAGATACCGGTTGAACGGCATGAAGAATCTAGACCGACCATAGCCGAACTTTCCGAGGTTGTAAAACTCGCCGAGATGACAAAATTTCTGGACGGGAAACTCTATGTGGTTCATGTATCGAGTGGCTTCACAGTTGAAGAAATCGAGAAAAGATTCCACGATATCGTTGGTGAAGATCTTTTCTTGGAGAGCTGCCCACAGTATTTCTACTTCACAAAGGATATCTATAAGAAAGAGAAGGGATACCTCTACATCTTCACTCCCCCTTTGAGAAGCGATTCTGAGAGGAAGAAATTGATAGACAACATCGATGTCATCTCCACCAT
Source organism: uncultured Thermotoga sp. (assembly GCA_964486555.1). GTDB lineage: Bacteria > Thermotogota > Thermotogae > Thermotogales > Thermotogaceae > 4484-232. The sequence continues at coordinate 12,708 of CAZANP010000018.1, forward strand.
TGGAACGGATCACTGTTCCTTCAACAAGGAGGATAAGCTGGGAAGATTCACCAAAGAGATACCCATGGGGATAGGAAGCATTGAATTTTCCTTCGTTCTCATGTACACGCTTTTCGGTGATAAGATCATAGATAAGTTCACGAAAAATGTAGCAAAGATCCATGGACTGTATCCGAAGAAGGGAACTCTTCTTCCCGGAAGTGATGCGGATATGGTGATCTTCGATCCAGAAGCAAGATGGCGTATAGGTAAGCACCATTCCAAATCGAACTACAATCCATATGAAGGATTGGAGGTCAAAGGAAAGATAATATCCACCATCTCAAGAGGGAGTTTCATCGTTAAAGACGGCATCTTCATCGGAGGTGAAGGAAGATTTCTGAAGAGAAGGCTATAATCAACTGCAACATATTCGATTTTGAAGGGTTAAAGAAAGACTACTACGTTATCTTCACCGATAAAATTCTTGAAGTTGGCCCCATGGAGAGATTCAGCGGAGCTGACAGTGTGGAAGATCTTCACGGAGGATTCCTTCTTCCAGGGCTCGTCAACGCCCATACACATGTTTATCCAACTTTCGCAAGAGGAATGATGATACCGTTCAATCCCAGAAGTTTCAAGGATATTCTCACACAACTCTGGTGGAAGCTGGATTCGAAACTGGACATGGAAGCTGTTTACTACAGTGCTCTTGTTAGTTCCGTTGAATTCATAAGAAACGGTATAACGACGATAATCGATCATCATGCAAGTGGTATGGCGATACGAGGAACTCTTGAAACTCTCAAAAAAGCGATAGTCGATGAAATGGGGCTTAGAGGAATATTCTGTTTTGAAACGAGTGACAGATTCGATGTGGATGAAGCCATCGAAGAGAACCTGTCTTTCTCAAGAAAGAAAGATGAGAAATCTGCAGGACTTTTTGGCCTTCACGCATCTTTATCGTTATCGAACGAAACGCTCGAAAAGATCTCAAAAGTTTTGGGAGATCTACCGATTCACATCCACGTTGCAGAAAGTGAAGAGGATGAGGAAGATGCTCTAAGGAAATACGGTGTGAGAGTCGTCGAACGCTTGGAAAAATACGGTCTTCTAAATAAAAATTCAATTTTAGCCCACTGCGTGCACATAAATGAAAAAGAAGCCAGGATAATAGCGGAAAGAAAGTGTTTCATCGTCGTCAATCCAACTTCGAACATGAACAACGCTGTGGGTCTTCCAGATCTGAAACTCTTCGAAGAAAAGGGTATAA
>CAZANP010000018.1:14059-32247 GCA_964486555.1 uncultured Thermotoga sp.
ATGAACAACGCTGTGGGTCTTCCAGATCTGAAACTCTTCGAAGAAAAGGGTATAAGGGTTCTTCTAGGAAACGATGGTCTTGGATACAACCTGACAAGGGATATGATGAACCTTTACTTTTCTCAGAAACTTCTTCATAAAGATCCAGCTTATTTCTCTCTGAGTGATCTCTGGAAAGTGCTGAAGAACAATTATGATCTTGCTGGAAGAATACTCGGTGTGAAACTTGGAAAGATAGAAAAAGGATACGAAGCCGACATGATAACCCTGGATTACACACCTCCCACTCCATTGGACGAAGACAACATCCATGGTCATGTCTTCTTCGGAATGTTCGATAACTGGAAGGTGAAGGACACCATAGTGGCAGGAGAATATCTTATGAAGGATTACGCGCTGAGAGTGGATGTAGGTTCCATCTTCAAGAGAGCCAGAGAAATAGCCGAAAAAGTCTGGAGTAGACTCTGAAGGGGGGATAGAGTGGATCTAACTACAGAGATAGCTGGTATAAAGCTTGAAAATCCTCTAATGCCGGCATCGGGTCCTCTCGTAGGAGATTATGAAAAGATCATGTACATAGCGAGCCTGGGTGTGGGAGGGGTCGTCACCAAAACGATTTCCACAAAACCTGCTGAGGTTCCAAGACCGTGTATATACGGTGCGCGAAATTACGTTATGAATTCAGAACTTTGGTCAGAGCTTCCTCCCGAAAAGTGGATAAGGGAGATTCTTCCGAAATTGAAAAAGGATCTCAAAGTTCCTTTGATAGTGAGTCTTGGTTACACAAAAGAGGATATGGAAGAACTCGTGCCTGAGGTCGAGGAATTCGCAGATGCTTTCGAGATATCAACCCACTACATAGGTAAAGATGTTTCGATCGTTGGTGAAATCGTTGATACCATCAGAAAGTACACTGAAAAACCTATTTTTATGAAATTGAGTCCTCACATACCGGATCCTGTGAGGTTCGCCGAGATCGTCAAAAAAAGAGGGGGAAATGGTGTTGTTGCCATAAACTCTTTGGGACCTACCATGACGATAGATCTAAAAACAAGGAGTGCTCTCTTTGGAAAAGATGGTTACGTCTGGATATCAGGCCCCGTTATAAAACCCCTGGCCCTTGCAATAGTCAACATGGTGAGTCAGGTTGAGGGTATAACCGTCATAGGGGTTGGAGGGATAAAAAGCTCTGAGGATATTCTTGAATTTCTTCTTGCAGGAGCAAAAGCCGTTCAGATGCTATCCTCTGCCCTTATATTCGGAAAGGATATATACAGGAGGATATTGAAGAACCTTCCAGGTACACTCGAAAAATATGGTTTCCAGAGCGTAAGAGAGGTCGTGGAAACTTCCTTGAGAAAGAGAGAGGTGGTGTACGAGCCGAGGCATCCAAAGATAGATCTGGAGAAATGCACTTTCTGTAAGGTGTGTGAAATGGTTTGCCCGTACTTTGCGATAGTGGTGAAAGAAAAGGATGTTGTAGTTGATGAGAACAAGTGTTTTGGATGTGGTCTGTGTGAGACGAGGTGCCCTACAGGTGCCATAAGTGGGGTGTTTTCGAGTGAATAGGAAGTACAGGTTGAGATGTGTGACCTGTGGAAGGGTATATGAACCAGAGGAGGTGGAGTACACCTGCCCACATTGTGGTGAAAGGTTTGGAACACTGGAAGTCGTGTACGACTACGATGAGATAAAACTCAAAAGATCGGATCTTTCAAAGGAAGGCGATATCTGGCAGTTCTTGCCTCTTCTACCGCTCTCAGAAGATTGTTACAAGGTCCCGCTGAAAATAGGAGGAACCCCCCTCTACTCATTCAAGGATTTGGGGAAAAAATTCGGTTTAGGGGACCTTCTCGTAAAGTACGATGGGGGAAACCCAACGGGATCTTACAAAGATAGAGCCACTGTCGTTGCCATAGCGAGAGCGTATGAAAAAGGATTCGATACCATATACTGTGCTTCAACAGGGAATGCCGCGAGTTCCTTAGCTGGTCTTTCTGCACCAACTGACTTGAAAACTTACATCTTTTTACCTGCAAAAGCCCCTATAGCGAAAATCTCTCAGCTTTTCGTGTATGGTGCGCGTGTCATAGCCATAGATGGAAGTTACGATACTGCATTCGATATATCCATGAAGATAGGAAAAGAAAAAGGGTGGTACTCGAGAAATTCCGCTATAAACCCTTATCTTCTGGAAGGGAAGAAAACCGGAGCTATGGAAATAGCTGTGCAAAACGATTGGAACGTGCCGGATTTTGTGATAGTAGGAGTTGGCGATGGGACAGTGATAAGCTCTATTTACAAAGGGTTCTTCGATCTTTACATGATAGGTCTCATAGATAGAATGCCAAGGATAATAGGTGTTCAAGCTGAAGGTGCTGATGCTGTTAAGAGAACTTTTGAAGGTGGTGAGCCCTTCAAACCTCACGATGTGATCGCTGAGACAGTTGCAGACAGTATCTCCGTTGGAAAACCTAGGGATGTCATAAAGGCTTGCAAATACGTTAAAAGAAGTGGGGGATTTTTCATAACGGTATCCGATGAGGAGATATTGCTATCTGTGAAGGAACTTGCGGAGGAGACGGGGATATTCGCAGAACCTGCAGGTGCCGTTCCTTACGCCGGTATGAAGAAGTTAGCCGAAAGAGATTTTTTCGAAAAAGAAGATACGGTATGCCTTGTGGTAACGGGAAATGGCCTGAAGGATATCAAAGCCATTGAGAGATTCGTTGATTTGAAGCCGGTGGAGCCCGATCTTGAAAGTGTCAGAGAGGTGATAGAAGAATATGAGGATAAATTTCAGGATCAATGGAAAGGAAATTAGTGTTGATGTTCCACCGTATAAGAGAGCTCTGGATTTCCTGAGGGATGATCTGAGGCTCATATCCGTTAAAGAAGGATGTGGTGAAGGGGAATGTGGAGCGTGTACCATAATAGTGAATGGAAAGAACGTTCCCTCCTGTCTCATGCTCGCAGTTGAACTGGATGGAAAAGATGTATGGACATTGGAAGGTTTGGTTGAAAAGGGAGACACGGTCATCCAGGACGCTTTCGTAAGGAAAGGAGCAATCCAATGTGGATTCTGCACACCCGGTTTCATCATGTCCGTTAAAGCTCTTTTGAATGAAAACCCGGATCCAACGGATGAGGAAATAAAGGAAGCGCTCGAGGGGAATCTCTGTAGGTGTACAGGATACTTGAAAATAGTGGAAGCGGTGAAGGAAGCTGCTAAGACGCTGAAGGTTCAAGGAGGGAAACCATGATATTCGATTATGTGAAGCCCAGAGATATTGTGGAGATATCCAAAGCCAAAAAAGCGGGGGGGATTCTTTTCGCCGGTGGAACCGATGTCTTTGTAAAAATGCGAAACAAAGTCATGAATCCACACCTTTTGGTTGATACCAAAGGTGTGGAAACGAGAAAGATAGATTTCGATGGGAAGTTCCTAACGATTTACATGAACGCCACGTACAGAGATCTCTTGAGATCGGAGGTTGTGAAAAAACATTTTCCACTCATTTTCAAAATCATCAAAACAGTTGGATCCCCTCAGATAAGGAACAGAGGAACTCCTGTTGGAAACGTTGGAAACGCCTCTCCTGCAGGGGATTTTTTGCTCTCTCTTTATCTATATGAAGCATCGTGTGTGATCGCCCCTGCCATGCGGGAAGTCAAAATATCTGAACTTGTGAAAGGACCAGGGAAGTTGGATCTGGGTGAGGATGAGTTCATATACGCTCTGAAGGTCCCATATCTTCAGGGATACGAAGGATATTTCGAAAAAGTTGGAGCAAGGAACGCGATGGTGATCTCAATAGCCAGTATCGGAGTCCTCATGAAGAGGAAGAAAAACGTGATAGAAGATGTGAGAATAGCTTTCGGTTCCGTCGCACCCACGATTCTCAGGAGTAAAGAGGTCGAAGAATCCGTGAAAGGGAAAATGTTCTCTCAAGACGTGTTTGAGGGAATCGGAGAAGAGTACGAAAAACTCTCAAAACCGATCACAGACATAAGAGCCAGTGCCGATTACAGGAAAAAACTCGTGAGAAATCTACCTCTGAAAGCTTATTTCAACTTCAAGGGGGAGATACCTTGAGAATAAAGAACTATGTCAGGCCCCATACATTGGAAGAAGCGTACAGGATAATATCGGAGAACGAAAGGGCCGTAGTCCTAGGTGGTGGATCCTTTCTGAGACTTTCTTTCAAAGAGATAGATACCGTTGTCGATCTTCAAGATGTTGGGATCGATTTTATAGAGGAGAAGGAAGATGCTGTCGACATTGGATCCATGGTTACTCTCGGTGAATTGGAAAGAAGTGATGTTTTGAAGAAATTGTATCGCGGTTACATACCAAGATTCGTCGGTATCATATGGTCAGTCCAATTGAGAAACATCGCAACAGTTGGCGGGACGATATTTCCCAAATGGGGGTTTTCCGATTTCATAACGGGGCTTCTCGCTTTGAACGTGGATGTTCACCTTTACAAATCCGGAAGGATGAAGCTTGAAGATTTCCTCAAAACGAAGATCGGGAAGGACATTTTGGTCAAGATATCGATAAAAAAGGAAGAAAGAGAAACATCTTTTCAATTTCTGAGAAATTCCCTCTACGATTTCTCACTTTTAAATCTTTCTCTATCATGTAAGAAAGGAAGGGACTTCAAATTGGCTGTTGGTGCAAGACCCGGTGTTGCGAAACCGGCAGAAAAAACTGTGGAGTTCCTCAACTCCGTCGATGAACCTCTAAAACATTTAAAAGAAGCAACAGAAATTCTCCTCTCAGAAATCGAATTTGGAGACGATTTCAGAGCCTCAGGAGAATACAGAAAGCATCTTGCCGAAGTCCTATTCAAGAGGGCTCTTGAGGAGGTTTTGAGCCATGAAGGTTGAAATGACTGTGAACGGTGAAAAGAAGGTTTTTGAGGCCGATCCCTCCGATACTTTGCTCGATGTTCTGAGAAGGAATGGATACCTCTCTGTGAAAAAGGGTTGTGATACGGGAACGTGCGGTGTGTGTACTGTACTCATGGATGGTGTACCCGTTCTCTCCTGTATCGTCCTTGCGGGGAAAGCCCACGGTCATGAAATAACGACGGTTGAAGGTATAGAAAATGAGATGAGGGAATTTGCGGAAAAACTGGCTCAGGAAGGGGCAGATCAATGTGGTTACTGCAGCCCCGGTCTTGTCGTGATGGTCTATGCTCTGAAGAAGATGTACTCAAATCCAACTGAGGAGGAGATAAAGAAATTCCTGATAGGTAACCTGTGTAGATGCAGTGGATACCAGGGCCAAATGAGGGCGATAAAGAGATTCCTGGGGGTGGGGGAATGAAGGAAGTAAAAAAATCTGTACCAAAGGTAGACAGTATAGGATTGATACTGGGCAAACCCGCCTACACAGATGATCTCGCACCAAAAGATTCTTTGGTTGTGAAAGTTCTGAGAAGTCCCCACGCCTTCGCAAGAATAAGGAATATAGATGTCTCAAAAGCTTTGAAAATTCCTGGTATAGAATGCGTGTTAACTTACAGAGATTTTCCAAGGATTCCGATAACAAGGGCTGGTCAAGGTTTTCCAGAACCCTCACCTTGGGATAAATTCGTTCTCGACGAATACGTAAGGTACGTTGGTGACGAAGTGGCGGTTGTTGCTGGGAAGGATGAGAGAATTGTCGAGAAAGCTTTGGAATCGATAGAAGTCGATTACGAGGTTTTGGAACCGGTCCTGGATTTCGAAAAAGCAGAAGGACATCCCTCGATAATCCATCCGGAAGAGGACATAGAAGGACCTTACGATCCGAAGAGAAATCTTGCAGCTTATTACGAGATGTCAGTTGGTGATGTTGAAGAAGAACTCAAAAAATGTGATGTGGTGGTGAAGGAAAGATTCTACACACAAGCTCAGGCTCACGTCATGATGGAACCCCATTCTGTTTTCTCCTATCTTGATCTTCAGGGAAGACTCGTTATAGTCACATCAACTCAGGTTCCATTCCATGTGAGAAGGATCGTTGCAAGGGCTTTAGACATCCCCATCAAAAAAATAAGGGTTATAAAACCTAGAATCGGAGGGGGATTCGGTGGGAAACAGGCGATACACGGTGAGATATTCACAGCGGCAGTCACTTTGAAAACGGGAAAACCGGCAAAATATGTATACACAAGGAAAGAGGTCTTTGAAGCGACTTACACAAGGCATCCCATGAGGATAGATGTAACGCTCGGTGCGAATAAAGATGGTACTTTAAAGGTTATAGACATGGAGGTTCTCTCAGATACGGGGGCTTACGGAGAGCATTCTCTGACCACCCTCATGGTTTCAGGTTCTAAAACCCTCCCTCTTTACAACAAGGTGAAAGCCGTTAGGTTCAGAGGGAAAGTGGTTTACACGAATCATGTACCAGCAGGTGCCTTCAGGGGTTACGGGGCAGTTCAGGGGAATTTCGCTCTCGAATCTGCCATGGATATCCTTGCTGAGAAACTTGGAATGGATCCAGTGGAGATAAGGAAGAAGAACATGATAAAAGAAGGAGAGACATCTCCCATATTCAAGATAATGGGTGAGGGTAGAGAAGGGGTTGAAATGGTCATAAAGAGTTGCAAGTTGGAGGAATGTATAGAAAGAGGAAAAAAGATATTCAAGTGGGATGAGAAATTTAAGAAGAAGAGGAGAAGAAACGGTAGCAGGGTTAGAGGTGTTGGAATGGCAATAGCCATGCAAGGTTCAGGTATAGCGAAGATAGATATGGCATCCGCTGTGATCAAACTCAACGATGATGGATCCTTCAATCTCCTCGTTGGTGCAACGGATCTTGGAACCGGTAGCGATACCATACTGGCTCAAATAGCGGCTGAAGCGCTTGGAGTTTCTGTGAAAGACATAATCCCTTATTCTTCAGACACCGATCTGACACCTTTCGATAAGGGAGCGTACGCCTCCTCAACAACATACGTTTCGGGAAATGCAGTGAAACTTGCTGCGGAAAAGATGAAGAAACTCATAGTAGAAGAAGGAGCGAAAAAGCTTGGCGTTGATGTCGAAGAAGTTGTGTTCGATGGAAAGGCTGTAAAGGCGAAAGATGGAAAGTCTTCGATAACCTTGAAAGAACTGGCAACCATCTTGTACTACACGGAGAACCAAAAACAACTCGTTGCGAGTGCTTCCTATGTTCCAGATGAAGCCCCCCCTCCCTATATAGCTTCTTTTGCCGAAGTTGAAGTAGATGAAGAGACAGGTAAAGTTGATCTGATAGAGTACGTGACAGTTGTAGATTGTGGAACACCTATAAATCCGAATCTTGTGAAGATCCAGGTGGAAGGGGCAACCGTTCAGGGTATAGGAATGGCGCTTTTTGAAGATGTGAAGTACGATAAAAGAGGAAGACTCCTGACGAACAACATGATGTTTTACAAGATTCCATCGAGAATGGATTTTGGGAAAATAACGGTGGATATCGTTGAAAGTTACGAGCCAACGGGACCATTCGGTGCAAAGAGTGTAGCAGAAGTTCCGACAGATACTCCACCAGCAGCCATAGCGAACGCGATATACAACGCTGTGGGAGTGAGGATAAAGGAACTTCCCATAACACCCGAAAAGGTTTTTAGAGCGTTGAAGATGAAATCAGAGAAGATATCTTCTGAATCCTGAGAATAGGTTTTGTAATCGTTTATTACCAAGAATAAACATGAATATTTCTGGAAAATGAAGAAAAATGTGCCTTGAAACGTTAGAAGCAGAAAGGTATAAAGTAAGATAGTGAAAGATTTCTTTTTGATTTATATTATTGACAACGTTGTCATTTACCCCAAACCTAGTTGAAAGGAGGGTTTCATATGAAAAAGCTACTCCTGGTACTGTCTCTTCTTGTGGTAATGGCTGTAGCGCTCGCCAAACCAACGCTCGTTGTGGTATCGAGGCTCTGGACTCCTCCTTCTGAGAAGGAGTACGTCATAAACGAGATACTCAAACCGTTTGAGGAGATGTACAACTGTAAAGTCGAATTCAAGACACTCGATGACGAAACTATACTCAAACAGGTTGAACTTCAGCAGAAAACAGGAAACATAACAACAGATGTTGTCATCGTGTACTGTGCGAAAATGCCGGAATGGGTGAAGAGGGGATACGTTGTCGATCTAACACCTTACGTGAAGAAATGGACCGATAGGACGTTCCTCAAAGGATTCGATACCATGACTGTCTTCGATGGAAAAAGGTACTTCCTCCCAATAGGAGCAGACGTTTACTTAACACTCATAAACAAGAAAGCTCTCAAGTACAAACCAGAGGATGTCGATATCCAGAACATAACCTGGGAGCAACTTGCCGATTGGGCACTTGCCGTTGCTGAGGGTGAGGGTGAAGGAAAGTTTGCAGTAACCGGTGTTCCAATGAAGATGTTCATCTACCAGGCTGGAAACATCGTTCTGTCCTATGGTGGACACTGGCCAAATCTTGACAATCCTGGTGCAATGGCAGCGTTCTACTTGCTCGCCAAGATGAAAGACGCTTTCACACCGGCTGTCCTCACGTATGACGACACGAGGCCACCGATGAAAAGAGAGGAAGCCTGGATGACCGTTACACACTGTGCAAGGGTTGGAGAAGTTTACAAGGGTAATCCAACTCAGTTCATAGTCGCTCCTGCTCCCAAAGGTCCTGCTGGGATCGGTTCCATCGCCGGTACGAGTGGTCTTGCTATAGTGAAAGGAACGAAGAACTTCGAATTGGCTCTCAAGTTCCTTGAATACATAACAAGACCCGACATAATGCTCAAAGTCAGTAAAGGAACTGGTGGATTCATACCAACAGTTGAAGAAGCGATAAATTATCTTGGAAAATCTCCAGAGGACGAGATCATAGAAAAATCCATCCAGGTCCTCAAAGAAGGAGTCTTAGCTTACATAGAACCTATATGGAAAGATTGGGGACAGGTTAAACTCGTTTACGATGAGATATTCAAGAACATGGTGCTCGGAAAAGGCCAGCTCGATCCTGACTACCTCGAGAGCATGCAGCTCAGAATAGACGCACAGAGGAAATGATCGAAAAAAAGCCTGGGGGATATCCCCCTGGGCTTTGCATTTCAGATACGGGTGGTGATCTGAAATCGAGAGAGCCAAATCGAGGAAATATTTCTGGAAAAGAGCAATACCTTATTTTCTGATAACACCAACGATCATCTACTACGCTGTATTCTGGATGGGACCTGTCATCACAGCGGTGATTCTCAGTTTTCGAGATGAAGCGGGAAATTTCACCCTTGCAAATTATCTATACATATTCAAGGATCCTTATTTTCTGAAAGCGGTGATCAATACGGGAATATTCGTCGCCATATCCGTCACACTCGAGTTTGTTGTCGCGTTCTCCCTCGCCTTGCTCATCAACAAGAAGTTCAGAGGTGCAGGAGCCTTTCTCTCTTTAGCCTTGATCCCCATGACACTCCCACCAGTTGCTGTGGGTGCTATGTGGTCGAGTGGTTTTGCGGTCCATGGATGGATGAACAGCCTCCTCTACAGGTTAGGGTTTATAACCGAAGGGGAAAAGATCGTTTTTCTTGGAGGAACCGAATTTCAATCCTTAATGTTGATAATTCTGATCGACGCGTGGCAGGTTATTCCCTTCATGATGATCATCCTCCTTGCGGGGCTTCAGAATCTTCCTAAAGAGAGTATAGAAGCAGGTTACATATTCGGAGCCACGAGGTTTACCGTTTTGAGAAAGATCACGATGCCCATGATGAAACCGAGCATTCAGACCGCTTTGATTTTGAGAATAATATCCGCACTTCAGGTGTGGTTAATAATAGTCATGATCTATGGATATCGAAGAATACCTGTTCTTGTTGAAGAGGTCGTTTTCTATGAAGAAGTGCTCCTTAATTTCTACAGAGTCGCCCTTGCTTACTCTGTGATAGTGTCGGTGATCGTCTCGATCGTTGCCGTGATATATCTAAAAGTTTCAGGAGCTTTTGAAAAGGCTCCTGAATGATTGTGGGAGGAAGATATTGATGGATAAGAAGAAGTTGAAAAAAATCACGACCACAACTCTTTTCTATCTTGCAGTCGCATTCATCGCTGTAATCATACTGCTTCCCATATATTTCCTGTTTTCCATATCGCTCATGTCAGACCAGGAAGCGTACAACTGGCCGATTCCTATGGCACCTTCTTTTGTCAACAAATTCATAATAATGAAATCCGCAGAGTCAGAGGATAAATACGTTCTCAGTGTGTACAGCAAGACCAGGGACGAATACATAACCATCTACGAATCGGCGAATCTTGACGACATGATAAGCTTTGCAGAGAGAAAAACAAACAGCAGAATACCGAAAGATCTTCTTCTTCAAAAAATCGAGGAACTCGAAAGCGTATACAGAAAGAACGAGAGTGAGATAAAAGCCGCAGAGGAAGAGTTGAAAGATTTGAACAGAAAGGTAAGAAGTTTGAATTCTCAGATAAGAAAGTACAGAAAGAAGATAGAAAAGATAACTCCGGAGATGACGGAGCTTCAAGAACTCAAAAAATCTCTCGAAGAGAAGATAAGCGAGCTGGAAAAGCAAAAGGATGATGTTGAAAGAAGAATAAGTGAATTGACCCGTCACCTCATCAGCATTGGTTCTGTCAGTTTCACGGTTCCAAAGAATCTCTTTGCAAATTACATAACTTTCTTCAAAGTGACGAGTGACTCCATCCCTGCTCTTATAAGGAGTATAGAAGTTGCCTTGGCAACCATAGGTATTTCACTTGGAATAGGTGGTCTTGCAGGATACGCATTCGCTAGGTACTTTTTCAAAGGTAAGAACCTTTTGAAACTCAGTGTGCTTTTCGTCAGGATGTTTCCAGGTGTCTCCATCGCCATGCCTATGGTCATAATCCTTGCAAAGATGGGATTCTACGATAGACCCATAGGTTTGTCTCTCGTTTATTCCGTTGGTCAGATAGCCATGACCATATGGATAACGGCAAGCATATTCATGGGAATACCCATAGAACTCGAGGAAGCGGCTCAAATATTTGGATGCTCAAAGTGGGGAGCCTTTTTCCATGTGACCCTGCCCCTTGCTCTTCCAGGGCTCGCAGCGAGTGCTATGTACGCGTTCATAGGGAGCTGGTCTGAAACGGCTCAGGCTATAATCCTGACACAATTCAATCCCACATTCCCCGTTGTTGTTTATCAAACCCTTGTTGGAGCGAAAGGGTTGGTAAATCTTGTTGCAGCCGGTGGTGTCACGATGGCACTTCCCGCCATACTCTTCACGATAATAATAAGACGATACATACTCCAGATGTGGGGAGGAATAACCATATGAGGAGGGTCCAGGAATGGCTGTACTCGAATTGATAAACCTATCTAAAAGATATGGAAAGAGAGTGTGGGGAGCACGGAACATAAATCTTAAGGTCAACGATAAGGAGTTCATAGTTCTTTTGGGCCCATCTGGCTGTGGAAAGACCACAACCCTTAGAATGATAGCAGGGCTTGAGGAGGTAACCGAAGGTAGGATATTGCTGGATGGTGTGGACATCACCGATATGCCTCCGAGGAAAAGGAATGTCAGCATGGTTTTCCAGAACTATGCTGTGTGGCCTCATATGACTGTTTATGAAAATATAGCTTTTCCTCTGAAAATGAAAAAAATGAGTAAAGAAGAGATAGATCGAACAGTTAAAGATGTAGCGAAACTTGTGAACATCTACGAATTTCTGGATAGATATCCAAGACAACTTTCGGGAGGGCAGAGACAGAGAGTGGCCCTTGCAAGGGCAATTGCTGTCAAACCCAAGATATTCCTCATGGATGAACCTCTATCCAACTTGGACGCAAAACTCAGAGTCAGGATGAGAACGGAACTCAAAGCCATTCATCATAAAACAGAGGCAACCACCATATTCGTGACACACGATCAATCGGAAGCCATGAGCATGGCCGATAGAATCGTCGTCATGAGAGATGGAAGAGTTGAGCAAATAGGAACAACTGATGAAGTCTACTACAACTGTGCCAACGTTTTCGTGGCGGGTTTCATAGGAACTCCCCCCACTAATTTCCTCGAGATGGAAATAAAAAGGGAAAAGGGAAAACTGTACCTGATACATCCTCTCTTCAGGTTCGAATTGGACGATGAGCTTGCCTATCAGTTGAAAGATTACAACAAGGATAAAGTCATAATGGGAGTCAGGCCAGAGAGCATGATGATAACCAACGAAAAGGAGGGTGTTTTCACACAGGAGATCCTCGTCGTGGAACCTCAAGGCTCGCACCAGATAATCGCTTTGGATTTAAACGGGGAGATAATAAAGATCGTAGCTCCTTCCTTCCCGAGGTACAGGGAGAACGAAAAAATCCATGTTGCTTTCGATAAAAGAAGGATAATGTTCTTTGATATAGATACTGAACAGAGAATAAATCCTTTCAAAGATTTCCATAAAGAATGAACGGAGGGAGCAGTATGAACATAGCTCTTGCTCATTTCAGAGTGGGAGAAACGGACGGTGTTTCCCTGGAGATGGAAAAATGGAGGAAGGTTCTAGAGAGAATGGGGCATAGAGTGATCTTCATATCTGGAACTCCGAATTATGGGGAAATATGTATACCCGAAATGGATCTCCACAGCGAGCTGTTTGAAAAACACAAGAGAAATTCGTATGAAAGGTTAGAGGATTATGAGAATGAGGAAGATTTCAGAAGGGATATCTTGAAATATGCCGATATAATTGAAAAGAAACTCGATGAGGTTGTTGAGAGGGAAAAAATCGATCTTATCATACCGAACAACATCTTTTCACTGGGAGTTGGCCTACCGATTGCCATCGCTTTTCATAGGGTTATAAAAAGGAAAGGGTTGAAAGTAATAGGACATCACCACGATTTTTACTGGGAAAGGGAAAACTTGAGTCATCCCACATGTGATTTCGTGAGGGAATGCCTGGATAAATATTTCCCACCTCTGGACGTTCCGATGGTTCACGTCGTCATAAACAAAATAGCTCAGAAAGAGCTGAAAAAACGGAAAGGTGTGGATTCCATAGTTGTTCCCAACGTTTTAGATTTCGAGCAACCTTTATGGGTATACGATGATTTCAACAAGGATCTTAGAGAGAGGATTGGACTAAATGCGAACGATATAGTTGTTCTTCAGGCAACTCGCGTCACGGAGAGAAAAGCCATAGAGATATCGATAGAGTTCGTCGGAGAGCTTCAAAGAAGAAGAGGAAAGCTTCACGGTATCCTCTACGATGGAAGGAATTTCTCCAAAGATGACAGAATAGTTCTCCTCATGCCTGGTCTTATAGAGACTGGAAACGAATACGTCGAATTTTTAAAAGAAGTGGCAAAGCGTGAGGGAGTAGAGATTCTCTGGATCAACTCGATGATCGATGCGAAAAGATCCATGAAAGATGGTGAGAAGAAATATTCACTGTGGGATACTTACGTTGTATCCGATATAATAACTTATCCCAGCGTCATTGAAGGTTGGGGGAATCAATTCTTAGAAGGGATTTTTGCGAAGAAACCTCTGGTCGTTTTTGAATATCCCGTGTACAAAACTGACATAAAAGATCTGGGGTTTGAAGTTATCAGTCTGGGGGATGTCTTTGAAGCGCGAAAAAATGGAAAATACGTTTCGATACCTAAAGAAGCCATAGTTAGAGCTGTTGAAGAGGCTATCTCCATTCTAAAAGATGGAAAAGCTTACAAGAAGATGGTGGAGAAGAACTTTGAACTTGGAAAGAAATATTTTTCCTACAGAACACTCGAGAGTATATTGAGTGATATAATAAAAAACGTCCCCTGAGGGGACGTCACGCATGTAAAAGACCCTTTCTTTTCCATCTCTCTCTTTCCATAAGCGGAGCATTCTCTTGCTCCTTTTCCTTTTTCAACAGCTTCTTCAACATTCTATACTCTTCCGCTTCTTTGAGAAGCTCTTTCATTTTCAACTTCACGGCCATCTGATAGTCTGGAAAGTTCAACATCATATCTGACACCCCCTTTCTTCCTCCTTCGACATATATTTTATATAAATCTTTGGAAAATGTCAATATATAATCTCAAAATTTTTCAATATTATCTTTCAAGATTCTCAGATATTAGAACAAAATCGTTTAAATCACTTTCTAAACGGGATTTTGGAGATAAATGGTGCAATTGATACAATGAGTGAAGGGTGATCTGCATGCTGGAGGACTACGAATTGATCGATTTAACTCATGAGATAACTGAAAGGATACCTATGTGGCCTGGAGATCCGAAACCCGAAATATCCAAATTTTCAATTGTTGAGAAAGATGGTTACAACATGAACGTGTTAAAAATAGGCGAGCATACCGGCACTCATTTTGGAGTCCCCCTTCATTTCTTTAGTGAAGGAAAAAGTGTTGATGAAGTACCAGTTTCCGATCTTATTCTGTCAGCAGTGAAGATAGATATCTCAGATAAATGTTCTAAAAATCCAGATTATGTTCTGAAAATCGAGGACGTGTTGTTTTGGGAGAAACATCATGGAAAGGTTCCTGAGGGTTCCTTCGTTATTGTTCATACGGGATGGTACAGGAAGTGGGGATCCCACAGTGACTACCTCGGATTGGACGAGGAGGGGAAAATGCATTTTCCTGGTTTTTCAAAGGAAGTGGTTGTTTTCCTCATGGATGAGCGAAAGATCAAAGGATTGGGTATAGACACCCATGGTGTAGATCCTGGTATGGATGAAAAATTTGAAGCTAGCAAAGTTCTTTTTGAACGAGGGGGATACCATCTTGAGAATTTAACGAATCTATCGAAACTCCCTTCAAAAGGTTTCTACATATTCATAGGTGCTCTACCAATAGAGAGGGGGACAGGTAGTCCAGCAAGGGTTATTGCACTCGTTAAAAAGTACGTGTAAAAAGGTTATGATACAATTTGATCGGATATTAGATAAATTCTGAGGAGGTAAGATCGTGATAAATTTCGATGAATATACAGAAAGTGCAAAAAAGGTCATGATGGGTGTTCAAGATATTCTTGCCCGATACAGGCAGAATCAGCTCTCAAGCGAGCATATCCTCCTTTCCATTCTTGAAGAAGGAAAAAATATCGCTGTTGAAATATTAAAAGACATAGGTGTTGATGTTGAAAAGCTCAAAGACGATACGGAGGTGTTCATAGGAAAGTACGGCTACAAAAGTGACGTTGGAAGTGGGGTCACACAAATATTTATAACACCCGATGCAAGGCACATAATGGAAAAGGCAAGAGAAGAGGCAAGAAGAATGGGAGATGAAAAAGTTGGAACCGATCATTTACTCCTGGGTATGGTTCTAACACCCGATTCATCGGCTTTCAGGATCCTTTCAAGACACGGTGTGACACCAGAAAAGGTCTACGAATCCATAAAGAAAGTAAGAGCGAGGGGAAGCTCTGAAGAAGAGAATGTGGAGGCACTGGCAAGATTCACAACCGACCTCACACAGCTTGCAAGGGAAGGAAAGTTGATGCCAGTTGTGAACAGAGACAGAGAGATAAAAAGGGTAATACAGATTCTATCCAGAAAGACCAAGAACAATCCAGTTATCATAGGAGATCCTGGCGTTGGAAAGACAGCGATAGTTGAAGGACTTGCCCAGAGAATCGTATCGGGTGATGTTCCAGCCTTTCTAAAGAACGTCAGAGTTTTAAGACTCGATATGGGAAGGTTGGTTGCAGGGACCAGGTTCAGGGGAGATTTTGAAGAGAGATTGAAGAAATTGATCGATGAAGCAAAGAGAAAGAAAGGAGAGGTCATTCTATTCATAGATGAAGTTCATACAGTGGTGGGAGCTGGAGCCGCTGAAGGTGCACTGGATGCAGCCAACATTCTGAAACCAGAACTAACGAGTGGCTCTCTGCAGATAATAGGAGCGACCACCGTCGAAGAGTACAGAAAGCACATTGAGAAGGACAAAGCACTTGAGAGAAGATTTCAACCGGTTCTCGTTGAGGAACCATCGGTTGAAGAAACCATCGAGATACTCAAGGGCCTGAAGAAGGTTTTTGAAGAGCACCATGGGGTGAAGATAACAGATGAAGCCATTGAAGCTGCAGCAAGGCTTTCTGCAAGGTACATAACAGAGAGATTCTTGCCGGACAAAGCAATAGACCTGATAGATGAAGCGGCAGCCAAAGTTCGGTTGGAAGCCACGTACCCTTCCAAAGAGATGCGTGAAACTGAGATGAAGATAAAAGAACTTGAAGACAGGATAAATGAGCACGTTGTGAGGGGAGAATATGAAAAGGCCGCTCAACTCAAGATGGAGCTGCAGAATTTAAAGGAAAAATATGAGAAGATGAAGGGAGAGCTAGAGAAAAAAGAGAAACTTGTGGATGAGAACGAGGTTGCGAAAGTCGTAGAGCAGTGGACAGGTATTCCTGTATCGAAGATCTTGGAATCTGAAAGGGAGAAGCTTCTGAAGCTTGAAGAACTCATACACCAAAGAATCGTCGATCAGGAAGAGGCCGTTAAACTCGTTGCAAGAACTATAAGGAAAGCTCGGGCAGGGATAAAGGATCCGAGAAGACCAATAGGAGTGTTTCTGTTTCTGGGGCCAACAGGAGTTGGGAAAACAGAACTTGCAAAAGCATTGGCAGAAGTTTTGTTTGGGAGCGAAGAAGCTTTGATAAGGATAGACATGAGTGAGTACATGGAGAGGCACAGTGTGAGCAGGTTGATAGGGTCACCACCTGGGTATGTAGGGTATGAAGAAGGAGGACAGCTTACGGAGGCGGTGAGGAGGAGGCCATACAGTGTGATATTGTTGGATGAGGTAGAGAAGGCGAATGTAGAGGTATTCAATGTATTGTTGCAGGTATTTGATGATGGAAGGCTTACTGATGGTAAGGGAAACACTGTTGATTTCAAAAACACCATCATCATCATGACTAGCAATATCGCAAGTGACACCATATTGAGATCCATTGAAAAGGGAGAGGACTTCGAAAAGATAGAGGCGATGGTCAGAGAAGAGTTGAAAAGATTCTTCAGGCCGGAATTCATCAACAGGATAGATTCGATAGTGATATTCAGACCTTTGAGCATGGAACACGTTAAGAGGATAGTCGATATAATGGTCAGAAGGTTGGAAGAAGTCTTAAAGGACAGAAAGATAATGATAGAATTGACGGAAGAGGCGAAGGAATACCTTGCAGAGAGAGGTTACGTTCCAGCACTTGGAGCAAGACCCTTGAAGAGGGTCATCGAGGAAGAGCTCGAGTCGATGATAGCGGATGCCATACTGGATGGGAGAATAAAAGAAGGGGAACACGTCCTTGTGGATGCGGATGAGTACGGGTTGGTCCTGAAAAGCGGGGTGAAAGTCGATGGAGAATGAAAAGAAGGAGGAAAAGAAGCTTTCCATGAAGGATCTCATAATACTAACCTTCGAAATGATAAGCGCCCGGTGTTGGGCACGATTGGGTCTCACCCAGGATGAATACGGTGATTTCTATCAGGATCTTGAAGAAGTGAAACTGGGAATAGACACTCTAGATGGGATATTCAACGCTTTGAAACCGTCTCTCGATGAGAAGATGAGGTTGGAACTTGAAGGGATAATCTCCAACCTAAAGTTAAATTACGTTCATCAGTATCAAAAAAGAAAGGAAAAGGAAGAAGGATGATAGCGGGAATTTTACTTGCAGGAGGCAGGGGAGAGAGGGCAAACAGCAGGGTTCCAAAACAGTTCATAAAACTTGAAGATAAGTACCTTTTCGAATATCCACTGGAATCCTTCGAGAGATCCAACATTTTTGAACACATCGTTCTCGTCGTGCCAGAAGACTGGGTCGATTTTGTCAAAGCCAGAGTCTCTACCGGTATACATGTGATCGTTGGAGGAAACACCAGATCTGAGAGCGTGCGAAACGCTCTTGATTTTTTGGAAAAATTCAAACCAGATTTCGTCGTCATACACGACGTATCCAGACCTTTTCTGAAACTGTCTCTCCTGAAAAGAATCGTGAAAAGCGTTTTGGAAAAGGGAGCTGTAACGGCCGCCCTTTCATGTGCAGATGCGATGGTGGAACTTGAAAATTTTGCCTATGTGAACAGAGAAAGATATGTAAGAATTCAAACTCCTCAGGCTTTTCGATACGATATCATCAGAAAGGCTCATGAAAAGAGAAAAAATTGGAGGGATGATACCCAACCTGTCGTTGAA
>CAZANP010000019.1:0-16196 GCA_964486555.1 uncultured Thermotoga sp.
CTTTTCCCACAACCAGGTAGGAATTGTAACTTGTTCCATCTGGGAGGGGAATTAATTCATCGAAAAGTCTTCTGTCCCAATCTATCGCACCTACCTCATATATGCCTTCCTTTATCTTTCTAACCGCCATCGCTTTCCACCTTCTCGAACATGTCTTTACTTGCTCCACAGAGAGGACATACCCAATCATCAGGTAGTTTCTCAAAGGGTGTTCCGGCAGGTACTTTGGAATCTGGATCTCCAAGGTTTGGGTCATATATGTAACCACACACGGTACATCTGTACTTATCCACGATAACACCTCCTCATTTGTTTTCAACGCGAACCGGTGCGTTCTTGGGAGTGGTTCCTCTTTTAACCTCGTGATAATAACTGTAAGTCATGGGCTCATCGCTCGATACGATATCCGCATCGACGACTTCACCGACAAAAATGGTATGAGTTCCAACATCCAATTTTTTAACGACTCTGCATTCCACATACGCAACGGTGCTTTCAAGAACGATGGGAGCTCCTGTTACCCCTAGTTTGTACTTAACACCTTCGAACTTGTCGAAATCTCTTCCTGTTCTAAATCCGAATCTCCCAATGAATTGAAGGGGAGTCTCTTTTGAAAGAATGGACACGGAGAACACTCCCTCTTTCTCTATGAACTCGTGGGTTAAGTTATCCTTGTTGATACTGATGGCGATTTGTGGAGGTTCCGCCGTCACCTGAAAGACCGTGTTTCCTATCTGACCGTTAAGTTTATCTCCATTTTTAGAGCTTACTATGTATACACCGTAATTAACTTTGAAAAGGGCTGTAAGATTCATTTCAATACCTCCTCACTCTTTGTTCATTTTTTATCTTATCACAGTTTGGCATTCAAAATCAAAATAGAACGAAACATAGGATTTATAAATTCGGCCGTTCTAATTTAAGAACAAATTGTCTAATCTATGAAAAATAAATGATATAATAAGCAATGCGAACCAATTCCGAAACTTTTACATGACTAAAGATATTTTTCGCCCATCCCTATGGAAGTTCCCTAAAAAGCTCAGGAGGTGATACCTGTGAAAATAAAGGCGTTGTTGCTTTTATCAGCATTCGCTGTCACAGATGTGATAGTTCTTTTTGATGGTATTTAATTTCACGTTGAAAAGAGCATAGAACGAGGCGGGGGATCTTTCCAATAGCAGTGTGTTTTGGCTCACAGGAGTATCGAACATCTCTGAAAATCTTTTGGCGTCGTCTTTATTAGTGGAAAAACTCATGGATACAGAGGGATAGAAGAGACAAATGGGAAAGGTATGACAGCGAGTCACAGTCGATCTTTCGGGTATAATCTACTAGACGAGGTTAAGAACGGGAGTGTGAAGTTTTTGAAAAAGGGTGTTCTTCTGTTCTTCCTGGTTTTTGTCATCTCCTTGATCCTTGGGAGATACTTCTTCATACCCTGGAACATGAGCGAGGTTGAAAAAGCGATACTTGTAGATGTTAGACTTCCAAGGATATTGATAGTATCTCTATCGGGTGCTTCACTCGGTCTTGCAGGTGTCACTTTCCAGAATCTTTTCAGAAATTACCTCGCAGGTCCTGGGATACTCGGTGTTACCAGCGGTTCCGCTTTTGGAGCTGCCGTTGCGATACTTCTTTTTCCCATCAATTACCTGATTCAGGGATTTTCCTTTATATTCGGTTTGATATCCGTCTTTTTATCATATTCTTTGGGAAAAAAACTTGGAAGTACCGTGCTGAGTCTCGTCTTAGCTGGAATGGTAATTTCCGCTTTTTTCTCGGCCCTCCTGGGACTTGTAAAGTATCTTGCAGATCCATACAACAAACTTCCAACCATCGTTTTCTGGCTCCTTGGGAGCTTCACGGGTGTCAGATGGAGCGACCTCATGCTCGCACTGGTTCCCATGTTGCTGGGTATCGCTGGTATGCTCTGCCTTCGCTGGATATACAATGTTCTCTCGGCAGGTGATGAGGAAGCGAAAGCTCTAGGAGTTGATGTTAGAAAATATAGGACTCTATCTATTCTTTTAGCAACACTTGCAACTTCCGCTGTAACCTCTGTAGCTGGGATCATAACCTGGATAGGAGTTGTTGCGCCTCATGTTGCAAGACTCATGGTTGGATCGGACAACAGAAGACTCGTTCCAATGACGGCGATGGTGGGGGCTCTTCTTCTCCTTGTATGTGATGATCTTGCCAGGATCTTGACAGCATCCGAACTTCCTCTAAGTGTTGTTACAAACATCGTGGGGGCTCCTGTGCTTTTCGCGATACTTGTAAGGAAAAAAGGTGTTCTCTATGCTAAGGATTGAAAACATCCATTTCTCATACAACGGGATAGTGGAGGTTCTAAAAGGGATAAATCTTGAGCAAAAATGCGGCGTAGGATGCATTTTGGGGCCAAATGGTGCGGGAAAATCCACCCTTTTGAAAACGATTGTGGGGATTCTTCAACCGAAAAGAGGAAAGATTTTCTTCAAGGGAAGGGATTTAACCAATTTGAAGCTCAAGGAACGGGCAAAACTGATTTCCTACGTTCCTCAAGAGTTCTCCTTGAGTTTTCCTTATACCGTCTTCGAGACGGTTTTGGTGGGAAGGCATCCTCATTTGAACACGATATTTGGACCAACTCGAGAAGACGAAGAAATCGTCATAAAATATCTCAACATGTTGAATTTAGAAGGCCTCAAAGAAAAACCGTTCGTTCAGCTGAGTAGTGGTCAGAAAAGGCTCGTCCTTATAGCAAGGGGACTGGCACAGGAAGGAGAATTGATGGTGCTGGATGAGCCCACTTCTTTTCTGGATTTTAAAAACAGCTTGCTGGCGTTATCTGTTGTGGAGAATATCTCAAGAAAACTGGGAAAGATGGCGATACTATCACTTCACGATCCAAATTTGGCTTTGTTGTTCTGTGATACTGTTTTTCTCATGAAGGATGGAACGATAATAGACAGTGGAAAACCTGAAGAGGTCATAAATTCATGTAACATGAAAAAGCTTTTCGATCTGGAAACAGAAGAGGTGATGATTCCAAAGGGGAAATACATCATACCCGATAAAAATTCTCTCCAGCACTTTTTTGAATGATGTTGACTTTTTCCGCCGCTCCGGATCGAATGATTTTTCTGGTCCCAGCACCTTTCGATACGAGATCGAATAGAACATCGGGATCCTTTATGTAGACTCCAGCTAGTATCTTAACCGGTAAAACCCCTTCGACTAAAGGAGTGGACGGACCAACTATGGCAACTTTTTCTGTCATCACGTACTTCAAAACCCAATCTATGCTCCCATTGACTATTGCCGAGCCCGTTATCACAACGACGGTACATTTTGGAAGAAGATCAACGATGGCCCAATCTGGAAATATCTCGTCCCTTTTCCTGTTCCTGTCGAAGATCAGAAGATCCCAGACTTTATCTTTCCAGGCATCGGCTAAAGGCTCTATCTCACCGACCATACCCACGATGTCGTTTTCATTGACTTGAAGGTATTCCATAACATCTCCCTTTACGAACCTATCACGGTTGAAGTTGAAAACAGCGTTCAAAGCGGCGTAAGCAACGGATCTGAGAAGGGGATCTCCTGAAAAGAGCCCCACTTCCAGGAGTTCTAATGCGGTCATACCAACCCTCGCTTTACTTTCAAGATCTCCATCGAGTCCCATACATCTGTAAAATTCCTCGCATCTTCCAAGCGTGTCCTGTTTGTTTGTGAAAGCAACGCCAGCTCTTCCGTCACTCAATTTCACAGCGGTGAGTCCAACACCTATGACGAAATCTTCTATCACCACACCATCATCGATAAATTCTCGCGCTTTTTCAAACAAAATTTTCGATATGGTTGACAAGTTCTCCCTCCTATTCCTTCAAACTTCCCGATGTCAGTCCCTTTATTATATATCTCTGAACAGCCAGAAATAGAAAAACGGGTATGAGTGTTGATATGAGGATAGCAGCCATGAGTTCGTTCCACCTTACAGAGCTTCTGCTGAAGAACTGATACAGCCCTTGAGTTATCGGCATCAGCTGATCTGTTTTTATGAGAACAAGAGCTAGTATGAACTGCTGGCTCCAACCCGTTATGAATGCATATATGAAAACAGCGACTATCGCAGGGCTTATGAGCGGCATTACTATCTTCGTTAAAACAGAGTAATTCGAGCAACCATCGATAAGAGCCGCTTCTTCGATATCTCTCGGTATGGTTTGCATGTAAGAGACCATCAGCCACGTTGAGAGAGGTATCGTGAAAATCGAGCCAGCCAGTATCACGGAGAGGTAGGTATCTATCAATCCAAGGCTTTTCATGATGACATATATAGGAACGAGTAACATTATGGGAGCGAACATGTTGGCGTATATCACGAAGATCATGAGAGGTTTCCTTAATATGTATCTGAACCTCGCAAGGCTGTAGCCCGCCGGGATAGCTATCAGAAGTGATAGAAAGCTCACTCCAATTCCATAGATGAAGCTGTTCAGAAGGTATCTTGGAAGCCTTGGAACCAGCCTGAAAGCCAGGAAGAAGTTGGACAGCGTGACCTTCTCAGGCAAAAGTGGCGCAGGTGAAGGCCATGGAAGGTCGGCTGGCCTCAACGCGGTTATGAGCATTTGATATATGGGTAAGAAAAGGAAAGCTATTAAAAGAAGTGCTAAGATTTGATAGGTTACTTTTTTGACTCTTTTCTTCGTGCTCAACTTCATCTTATCTCACCTTTCTCCAGAGTCCTTATGTAGAAAATAGAGATGAGGGTCACTATTAAAACCTGAACAACCGTCATTGCAGAAGCTTTTCCTATCCCACCGAACCTTATCAACCTGAAAGATGTGTTGTATATGGCTATGGGAAGAGTCTCGGTAGCTCTCAATGGGCCCCCTCTTGTGAGAATCCATATGATGTCGAAAGAGTTGAAAGTCCATACGAGGGATAGGAGACTGACCGTTAAAATAACTGGTTTCATCAATGGAAGGGTTATTTTGAAGAAAGAAGATATCTCGTTTGCACCATCCATTATGGCAGCTTCGTACAGTGTATCTGGTATAGACTGAAGCCCCGAAAGAAACATTATTATCATGAAAGGAAGCCCAACCCACGCATCCACCACCATGGTGGTTACAAAAGCCATCGTTGGATCGGAAAGGAAAGTGATTGGTTTTTCTATGAGATTCAGCTTCATCATTATGGAATTCACAACCCCGAACTGGCTGTTTAAGGTCCAGGCCCACATCATGGAAGACATAGCCCATGGAATCGCCCAAGGTACTATGACCAGAGCTCTGTACACTTTCCGACCTGCCAGAAACTTACTGTTTAGAAGAAGAGCTCCAGCCATACCAATTATGACTTTGAGCAGGACGGATCCTGCAACCCATATCAGGGATTTGCCAAGGGCAGTCACGAAGTAAGAATACTTCGGGTTGAAAACTTTGAAGTTCAGAAGCCATCGATAATTATCAAAACCCACGAAGAGTCTCGCCGTGGGGTTTAAGAAACTGACTTTGTAGAAAGAGGTCTCAACGATCTTGTAGAGAGGATAGATCATGAAGATAGCAAAAGCGAGAAGGAGTGGCATTATCAAGACATACGGTACAGTTTTTTTCGAAGACATGACAGGGTATCACTCCTTGAGGAAAAGAGGGACACCCTCAAGGGTGTCCCTCCATCATTTTTGAAGGATTTCTATTATCCTTGCAGCCTGATCAAGAGCCGTCTTTGCATCACTCACACCGAGCAACACGCTTTGAATTGCGTCCAATACGGCTTCCTGAACTCCTTCCCAATCTTTTATACCGACCGCTTCAGGATACCCGTACTTTATAGCTTCGATATAGGGTTTCCAGTACCATTTTTGGAACTCGGGAAGATCCTTCTCTTTCACCATTGGTGGAACGAACCCGAGTTTCAGATCCCATTCTGCCTGTTTCTCAAAGCTCGTCATATAGTTTATGAATTCAACAGCGAGATCTCTGTTCTTTGACTGAGATGTGATGGATATACAGTCCGTGACGATGACCGTTGCATATGGTTTATGAGAATCAGGACCACCTGGTATCAAGAAGAAACCAACATCCACTCCTTTTTCAAGAGCTCTTCTTGCGTTGTGAACGTGATCTATGTACATTCCAACTTTTCCTGTTTCGAACAACTTTATGAGATCTTCCCTTTTCCATTCCACGATACCAGGTTGAGCGTATTTGGAAAGTTCTTTGTAGAATTCCAACGCTTTGACGGCTTTTTCATCGTTTATGACAACATTCCCTTTCTCATCGACGATCTTCCCGTCGTTTGCGTAGAGGTACTGCTGGAATTGCGTAACGGTGGATACAAATTTCTTTCCACACATGGCTATACCGTATATTCCTTTATCAGGATCGTAAATCTTCTTTGCTGCTTCCAGAAGTTCATCCCAGTTTGCTGGAATCTTCACACCTTTTTCCTCGAACAGTTTCTTGTTGTATATGAAGACTTTGGTTGACATGGCCCTGACGACACCCCAGATGTGTCCTTTGTAGGTCACGGTATTCCAGACGGTATCGTAATACATCGCTTTCTTCTCGGGTGTTATGTACTCATCGAGCGGTATGATAGCTCCCATATCTGCAAGAGCCGGTATCCATCGAGATCCTATGTACATCACATCAGGCGCTGCACCAGCACCTATAGAAGTTATGATCTTATCCCAAAGTTCTTCCCAACCGACGAACTCCATTTCGATCTTTACCCCGGGATGATCTTTCTCGAATTCCTTAGCGATGGCTTCCTGATCTTCGATGGTGTAACCTCCACCTATCGGCATGAGGACTTTTAGAACTCTTTCTGCGGAGAAGGAAAGTCCTACCAGCAGAATTGCCAGTAAGGCTAGCGTTAAGAACCTTCTCATGAGGAACCCCTCCTTTTGAAGATGTGCCCCCCTTGGCCCAAAGCTATTCTATCACGAAGAGGGGACTTATCTTCATCCTTACAGAACACGATCTCACTTGAAAGATCTCAGTTTCTCGACGCCTTCAACTATGATTTCCCTGATCTTTTCCTCCATTTCTCTTTCCGTTTTGAAATCCTTTGGATCCACCAGGGGGTGTATCAAAAGATGTACCTCACCTGGCCTGAAGAGTATTCTCCCTTTAGGTATCAACTCGTAGGTTCCCCATATGGAGACAGGTAGAATCTTTACACCAGCTTTCTTTGCAAGGATCAGACTACCGGGTTTGAATTCTTGAACGTTTCCATCTTTCGATCTCGTTCCTTCTGGAAAAACGATGAAGCATATACCATTCTTCAATCTTCTTATAGCTTCTTTCAGAACCGTAGCAGTTTGCCTGGGGTTCCCTCTATCAACGAACAGTCCCCCAAGGTACCTGACGTACCAATTTATACCGGGAACTTTCGAAAGTTCCTTCTTCGCTATGAAAGCCCCCGTCTCTATGAAACCAAGTATCAGAGGTATATCCATCAAACTTTGATGATTTGCAACAACCAGGAAAGGCTTCCTGTCAGGAAGATTTTCCTTCCCATGAATCACAACCTTTGAGAAGAGCCATGAGAACGATCTCCTACCGAAGGTCTGAATTTCCTTTAGAACGTATTCTCTCGCTTCCTTTTCCTTCTTCAAAAGTTTTCTCATGAACCAGGCTCTTGAGAGAACGAAGCCTCCATAGAAGACGATGTACAGCGTGGCTATGATGTAGAAATACAGTGTTACCAGGAGATACTTAATTTCCTTCAACAACCTCACCGTTGATCACCTCTAACCTTTTTCTGTTTCTGAAGGCTTCCTCTTCTAATTTTTTCAGGTCTTCTATATTACCTTCTATCTCCTCCATAATCTTCGGTTCTGATTTTGTTGCTGGCCTTTTGGGAGCGAAGAAAACACAGCTATCCTGATATGGAAGAATTGATATCTCGTAAGTTCCTATTTCCTTCGCTTTATTCACGATCTCGATTTTATCGAATCCCGAGAGAGGTCTCATCACTGGAAGCGATGTCACGCTCTCTATTGACCACATGTTATCGAGTGTCTGACTTGCAACTTGCCCAACGTTTTCACCGGTGTATATCGCTCTTGCTCCTTCCTCAAAAGCGATTTTTTCGGCGATCCTGAACATGGATCTCCTGTAAAGGATCAATCTATATCTATCTGGAGAATTATTTCTTATGGCCATCTGAACCTCAGTCATGTTGACGATGTTCAGTACCAGAGGATTCCCACCACTGTATTTTGAAAGGATCTTAACGATCTCTACAACTTTATCAAGACTCCTCTCAGTTGTGAAAGGAGGTGTCATGAAGGTAACAGGTATTATAAGAACTCCCCTTCTGAGAGCGTACCATCCTGCCACGGGGCTGTCTATTCCTCCAGATAGGAGAAGCACTGCTTTTCCACTCACACCAACGGGTAAGCCACCGTACGCTTCGATTTTATCGGTGAAAACGAGAATTTCTTTTTCTCTAACTTCAACCCCTAGGATGAAGTCGGGGTTGTGAACGTCCACTTTCAAAGAGGGAAAATTCTTCAAAACGTACGCTCCAAGTTCTTTGTTCATGTCGTAAACACCCATCTTGAATCCTTTAAAAGCTCTCTTCGCGTTCACCTTGAAAGTTCTGGCACCTTCTTCTACTTTCTTTTCAACTAGAATTTTAGAAGCTTTTTTTACCTCCTCGAAATCGTGAGGAACGCTGAAACCGGGACTGAAGTTTTGAATTCCGAAGATTCTCTTTATGTTATCTAAAGGATCTATCGAACCATTCTTTATCAGAATCCTGCCGTATCTTCTTTCAACCTTAACGTTCAAAGCTTCTTTTATATTCCTTACGAGCTGTTCTTCGAAATTCTTTCGATTCTTTCCTTTCAAACCAATTTCAGAGTACCTAATTACAATAACATTTTTCACGAAATCACCCCTCCCATGGCGATTTTATCATGGCATCTTCCTTCGTTGAATTCGTATCGATATGTTGTATAATGTGAATTGAAGATGAAGAAAAAGTTTCGGGAGGTGTCGCAATGGAAAAGATCATAAACCTTATCATAGAAGGAGAAAGAATAACCGTTACAGATTTAACCCCTTTTGTTGTTATGGTAAGAGACCTTCTTTATGAAGGAGATTGGGAATTGATGTTGGAGGATCTGAAAAGCAACGATCTAATAAAAGACGAAATTGAAAAATGTAAAAAGATAGAGGATAAAACCGTGATTCTTGATGAGCAGGTTTACGCTCCTGTGCTGTTTCCAGAGTTCAAAGAGTGGCTTTCAGAATCGGGACTGAAGATCTCTGACTTCAAGCATGTTTCTCTGAATGGACTTTACGATCTTGCTCTTGATTACGCAGATAGAAATCTGTACGATGTCGCCACTGATATCATAAAGTTCATGCTCGAAGTCGATAAGAACTACGCTCCCGCGTACGAATTGATGGGTTCTCTCCTTCTTGAACAGGGGAAAATGGAAGAAGGCCTCAGATACCTTGATAAGGCCTTGGAGATAGATCCCTGGCTCGTCCAGGCTTATTCTTCCCTGGGTGAGGCTTACTACAACCTCGGTGATTACGAAAAAGCCGCTTACTATTGGGAAAGAGAGATAGAGTACTCCCCCGATAATAAGCTTACATACTTCATGCTTGCAGATGCCTATAAAAAGCTTAAAAGATACGATCTGGCTGTTCAGTCTTTAAAAAGGTTGCTTGAAAGGGATGAAAACAATATATTGGCCATGTACGAGCTGATGGAGATTTACAAAAGTTCGGGAGAAGATGAGAAAGCTCGGATTATGGAGGAGAAGATTCTGCATTCAACTCCAAAGTATCTAACGGACATGGAGGTCTGGGCGAGAATCCAGCTGAAGCATGGAAACTATGAGAACGTGATAAAAACTTTGGAGGAAGCTATGAAAGCTACGAGGTTGAATGCTCACATAAAGCTGCTTCTCATAATACCGTATTTGAAACTTGGAAAAGTGGAAAAAGCAAAAGAGTTATTTGAAGATATAAAAACCAACAACATCTGGTATTATTATGGCAAACAGAAACTTTTCGATGAATACCTGACGGAAGAGGAGAAAGAAATTTGTGGCATATCCTGATATTCGTCTTTGGGGCAATAATCGGTAGCTTTTTGAACGTTGTGATATACAGACTGCCCAGGGGGGGAGTAACTCTTTGGATCCCTCCTTATTCTTTTTGTCCCAACTGTAGAAAGAAAATACATTGGTTCGATAACATACCGATACTCAGTTACATCCTGCTGAAAGGAAAATGCAGGTACTGTGGCTGGAGAATACCCATAAGATATTTTTTAGTAGAGGTTGTGAACGCTTCAGGGTATCTTTTAAACTCTTTCGTTTTTGAAGATCCTTTCAAAATGGTCAGTTCATGTTTGATACTTTCCTCACTGATAGCGATCACCTTCATCGATCTCGATACCATGCTCATACCAGACTCACTGAATCTCCTCGTTCTTGTCGGAGGGCTCGTGATAGCCCTCAGAAGCTCCTTCCTCGAGCATTTCTTATCTTCACTTTTTGCATTTTTCATGTTCTTGCTCATGCACAGAATCTATAAAGGTGGTATGGGGATGGGAGATGTTTTCCTGGCGGGAAGTTTGGGTATGATGCTGGGATTCTTTCCCATGATATTGACTGTACTTGCTGCCTCTTTTTCGGGTATAATCTATGCGTTGGTGAAAAACAAAGGAAAGGTCGATATGAAACTAAAGATACCGTTTGGACCTTTCTTAGCGACTTCTGGATACATCATTTTTATCCTCTCCAACATTCTGAGGTGGTCGGTGTGGCAAGAGTTTTTCTGAAAGAAAGGATCAGTAACAGGATAAAAAAGGGACACCCTTGGGTATATGACAATGAGATTGAAAAAGTGGAAGGTGAATTTGAGGATGGTGATATAGTTGACGTTTTCAGATACGATAGAACCTTCTTGGGTAGAGGTTTCATAAATGAAAAATCTAAAATAAGGGTCAGACTTTTAACCAGAAGGAATGAAAAGATCGATGAGGATTTCTTCAGGAAGAAAATCGAAGAGGCAGTGAAGTTCAGAAAGAAATATGTTAAAGATACAGATGCGTTCCGTGTCTTTTTCAGTGAATCTGATGGTATATCGGGTCTGATTGTGGATAAATACTCAGAATACGTTGTTGTCCAGTTCAATTCGCTGGGTGTTTACAAATGGAGAGATGCCGTGGTCAATGCCCTCATCGAACTTCTAGAACCTAAAGGTATATACCACAAACCGGACAAAAACATCTGCGAAAAGGAAGGGATACCGCAAGACGAAGGTTGGCTTTTTGGTGATGGACCAGAACTTTTAGAATATCGTATGAACGGTGTCACTCTCTTTGCCGATCTTCGGGGTCAGAAGACGGGAGCTTTTCTCGATCAGCGAGAAAACGCAAAAATGCTGATGGAGTTCGCAGAGGATAGAGTCTGTTTAGATGCTTTTTCATACACTGGGAATTTCGCCGTTCATCTTTTGAAAGGTGGGGCAAAACACGTGACGCTTCTCGACTATTCAAACAGGGCATTGGAAATAGCGAAACTGAATCTTGATAGCAACGGGTTTAAAGGATCGTACGATCTTGTAAACGTGAACGCGTTCGATCAGTTAAAAAAATACCATGAAGATAACGTGAAATTCGACCTCATAGTTCTTGATCCACCCTCTTTCGCGAAATCTCCAAGAAGCAAAGCCAGCGCCTTGAGAGGATACAAGGAGATAAACCTGAGAGCCATGAAGATATTGAGGAATAACGGTATTCTTGCAACATCATCGTGTACAAGAATTGTCTCTGAAAGCGATTTTGAGAGTGTTTTATTTGATGCGGGAGGAGATGCAAGGCGTCTTTTGAAAACGATATCTCGCGGTTTTCAACCCATTGATCACCCCACCATTTTGAACATACCTGAAACCAGGTATCTAAAATTCTTTGTTCTAGAGGTGATGAGAATATGAACATATCGAAAAGAGCTTTTCAAGCTCCTGAAAGTCCCATAAGAAAACTCATACCTTTGGCTGAGGAAGCAAAGAGAAGGGGAATACACGTTTATCATTTGAACATAGGCCAACCCGATATCGAAACTCCCAGGATCTTTCATGAATACATCAAAAAGTACAATCCAAACGTGGTCGCGTACACTCATTCAGCTGGCCTGATAGAACTTAGAGAAGCGTTTAAAAGCTACTACAAAAGATACGGTATAGATGTGGAGACAGATGAAATCATAGTGACTCAAGGGGGAAGTGAAGCCATCCTGTTTTCTCTAGCTGTAATTGCAGATCCTGGAGATGAAGTGTTGGTTTTAGAGCCATTCTACGCCAATTACGCAGGTTTTGCTTCATTCATGGGAGTAAAACTCGTTCCTGTCCCCACAAGACCGGAGGATGGATACCATGTACCTGATAAAACTCTCTTTGAAGAGAGGATATCAGGGAAAACAAGGGCGATCCTCTTTTCTAACCCTTCTAACCCGACCGGAGCAGTTTATTCTGAAGATGAGCTGAAAACGATCATGGATATAGCTTTAAAGTACGACCTTTACGTGATAGCAGATGAAGTTTACAGGGAATTCGTCTACGATGGTTTGAAGCACGTTTCGATGATGAAGATGGATGTTGGAGAAAGAACCATCATGGTGGACAGTGTCTCAAAAAAATTCAGTGCCTGTGGGGCACGAATAGGAGTTTTCGTGACGAAGAACAAAGAGCTATACAGAAGCGCCATGAAATTCGCACAAGCGCGTCTCTCACCTGCCATGATGGAACAGTATGGTGTAATAGGGCTTCTGAACTTGGAAGATGAATACTTCGAAAACGTGAGGAAAATATACAGTAAGAGAAGAGATACCGTCTGCGAAGAACTTTCCAAAATCGAAGGAATCGTTTTTGAAAAACCTCAAGGAGCTTTCTATATATCCGTAAAACTTCCCATCGACGACGCGGAGGAATTCGTTTCATGGATGTTATCCGATTTCGATGTGGATGGAAAAACCACGATGGTTGCACCTTTGAAAGGCTTCTACGCAACACCTAACGTGGGAAATTCCGAAATAAGAATAGCGTTCGTCCTAGAGGAAAGCAAGTTGAAGGACGCCGTAAGGATACTGGTCCGAGGCCTTGAGAAGTTCTCAGATATCAAATCTTCTTTATCTCGGAAATGATGATATCTCTAACTCTTTCAAATTCATCTAGAACAAATCTATCCGATCCTTTTCCAAGGACGCTGTTTATTCTATCAACCATTATTTCAACTTCATCACAGGATTTGAGGGGTCTTCTTTTTCTTATAGCAACACTTGCAAGCATGGCTTCGATTGCAACCAAAGTTATCAGATTTTCGAAGATCCTTCTCAACTTCCTGGCGGCGTTCATTCCCATGCTCACGTGATCTTCCTGCAGGGCAGAGGTTGGTATGGTATCCGAAGATGCAGGATGAGATAGCACCTTGTTCTCGTTGCATATAGCAGCCGCTGTATACTGCCAGAGCATGTAACCCGAGTTCAAACCTTCCTTTCCCTCTGCCAGAAAAGGTGGCAAATCCGCATTCACGAGAGGATTAACCAATCTATCTATTCTCCTCTCGATCATGTTGCCCATATCGGTTAAAGCTATGGCAAGGTAATCACAGACGAGGGCAATCGGTTCCCCATGGAAATTCCCGCCTGATATGACGTCTTCATCGAACACCAAAGGATTGTCAGTTGCGGAATTCATCTCGATCTCCAGGATTTTTTCGGCGTAATCTAAGGTATCGAGAACCGCTCCATAAACCTGGGGGATGGTTCTCAGAGAATAAGCATCCTGGACCTTACTACAACCTCTGTGGGAGTTTCTGATCTCACTTTTTTCAAGACAGTTGAAAAGAAACTCCGCTATCTTCTTTTGCCCATTGTAAGGTCTCACCATATGAATTCTCGGGTCGAACGGTTGAGAACTTCCAAGGAGAGCATCTATGGAGATGGCGGAGATCAGAGTTGCCACTTTCATCAAATTCTTCGCATCGTGGACAACAAGAGCCAATATCGCTGTCATAGCCTGTGTTCCGTTAACCAAGCTCAAACCTTCCTTTTCTTCTAAAACAATCGGTTTGATCCCTTTATGTTTTAAGACCTCTTTCGTTTGAACTCTTCCATCTTCGCAAAGAACGTACCCCTCTCCTATCAGACTCAGAGCTATGTGAGACAGGGGAGCCAGATCTCCACTCGCACCAACGGATCCCATCTCTGGAACGTAAGGTGTTATATCCTCGTTCAGAAACTCCAGAAGTTTTTCTATCACCTCAACTCTGACACCTGAGAAACCTTTGGCGAGAGAGTTCGCTCTGAGGAGCATGATAGCCCTCACGATCTCTTCTTCCAGAGCTTTTCCAACTCCTGCAGAGTGAGATAAAACGATGTTTCTCTGTAGAGCCAATAAGTCTTCTTTGCTGATTCTTTTGTTAACTAAAGCTCCAAAACCTGTGTTTACACCGTATATTACTTTCCCTGTCCTTAACAATTTTTCAATTGTTTCTCGAGATTTTTTAACTTTTATTCTAGCCTCATCATCTAGAGCCACCTTTTCCCTGTATCTAGCAACTTTCACGACATCATTGAGCTTCAAATTTTCCCCGTTTATACAAATCAAACCAACCACCTCACAGAGTAGATGGTAAAATATCTTCTGAGATAATTTCAGGAGAAGGAGCGATACTTTGAAAAAGAACACCGTAACGGTTTTATTTACTCTTCTTGTGATCCTTTCAATAATATACATCAGATTTTCGATAAAGCCAAAGGTTGCTTTTATGCCAGTAACACTTGGTTCCTCGGTTTTCAGTGCGGGAATGAAAGCTCTGAAGGATGCGGAGCCTTCCTTCAAATATGAGATATTCCCTGTCGAGCAATCTTCCGAATCTGCCGTGAAGAACGTCAGGAGAGCCATAGAAGAAGGATACAGAATAATCCTGGCACCAGAATGGACAAGTTCAATGGTGTACGATGTGGCCAAAAATTTCGATGACATTCTGATCGTAGCTGCAATCGCCGTATCGGATGAACTAAAGACGTTTTCGAACGAGATAGTAACCCTAGCTCCTTCAGTCTCAGCTCTTGCAAGAATCATGGGGAGAAGGATCTTAAAAGATGGTATCAGAGAATTGCTGATAGTTGAGGATTCAACGAACCCTTCTTTCGTACAAGCTTATGAGAAAGGTGTCTTTAAAGAGATCAGTGGAGGAAATATAAAAATCTCCTCAATCCAAGTGCGTTCGGGTGAAGAAGTTGAGAGTATCACGAGTAAGCTGAGTCCATTCTTAGAAAAATTCAAAGATGAGAAAAGCGGTGTTCTTTTCGTATGTAGTGGCAGAGAAGTTGCCATAGCCATGAATTATCTGAAGACAAAAAAGGCTCGTTTGAAGTACTACAGCTCTAGTTATTGTCTATCAGAGGATCTGTACAAATTCGGCAGGAGAGTTATTGATGGGCTGGTGGTGACGAGTTACAAACCAAAGAATTACGAAACAGTTGAGGACATGGGGTACATAATATATCTATATGCGTACGACTCTATAAAGGTTTTAGATGAAGCTTTGAAGAAAGTTCGTGATGATGATCCAAAGAAGGTCAGAGAATATATAATAAATCATGAATTCTCAGGAAAAACAGGGAGAATAACTTTCAGAGAAGATGGTTTTAGAGACTATCTGAATATAATAGGTTTGGAGGTTCTCCATGAATGAATTTTATAACGGCTCTGATCAACATCACACCTTACCTGACGTTTTTATTGTGGTTTTCCAACATCAGATCGTATCTAGAGATTTTACGCTTCAGCAAGAGATTTCACAGCATCCTTGTTGGTCTATTATCCGCAACGCTGGTGCTCCTGCTACTCGCGAATATAACACAAAGTTGGCTTTTTGTCTTGGCTGCTGAGGCCATATTTCTTGCCACATCCATCATACCTTTGAATTTTCTTGTAAAGGAACTACAACTCAGAGGTTTCCTGAGAAGCCTCATTTTTCCAGTCCTTTTAGCTATCTCTTCTTACTTCCTCCTGAGGAGTTTGGATTTTCTACCGATAGCATTCACACTATTCTCCATACCTTTCCTTTCTTTATCGTTGAGAACGGATCATAAACTTAGAACCCTCGCATACTTAATACCTTTGATTCCCCTTTATTGGAAATCGATATCGATTTCCATGTTG
>CAZANP010000019.1:16296-22520 GCA_964486555.1 uncultured Thermotoga sp.
AGTCTTTCCAATTTGGAAAAAGCCTTGAAGGAAGGGATGTTCAAATCGTTCATAGTCGATGATCAGGGATGGATAGAGGGGAAAGAACAGAGGATCATACTGGAGAAGGGCAACACATGGATTGGAATAAGTCCAGAAGGAGAAGTGGCACTTTTTGTGAAAACAAAGTATGGAAATGATAAATGGAAAATACAGATAGTAAATCCCATTCTCGAATATCCTGTGGATTACGTTTTCGTTCTGAAAGATGGAAAGGTCATGTTGACCAACTCCGAAGCCTTCCTCGGGATGGATCTATCCAGAATTTTCGAGAAACCCTTGGAAGGAACGGTATCGTTTCTGGGAAAGGAATACTACATTTTGAGTGATGTACTGAATTTCAAAATATTAGGAAGAATAAATGTTTTAATACTCTATGAGTCCCCAAGCACGCTTCCAATCGTACTTGGAAACGTGGGAATTTGGATTGTTAACGTACTCGTGCTTTTAGGAGCCCTCGGTGTTTTCTCCCTGCTGAACAGGAGATGGGTAGCTTTTCTGGAAAGAGTTGTGGATGAAAGAACCAAGGAGTTGATGTCCGCTAATGAAGAATTATCCTCTATGAATCAGGAACTCATAGCAACGAACGAAGAATTGGAGGCATCTTATGAAACAATCTTATCACTTAACGAGCGTATTGAAAGAATCCTGGAAATACTGAACAAAGTGGATATATCTAAAGATCCTCGACCAGTTATTAGAGAGATATTTGAAGAGACCATGAACGCTATGGAGGGTAAGATTGAAGGTTTTAAGATTCTTGAAGGAGATGAAGAAATAATCCAATTCGGTGAAAGGGACCCAAAGATAACGTACGATCAAGATATGGGAAAAGGTAGAAAACTGATCTTTGGTGCCAATAGACCCTTTAAGTTGGATGATAACGAGAGACGTTTTTTGACATCCATGATAAACTTCGTATCGTTTCTGCTGAAATCTAGAGATTATTATCTGGATCTCAAGCAGTCTATGGAAGCTTCCAGAAGGATGATGGAGGTGTTGAACAACGTTCTGAAAGAGACAAAACTGGAAAATCTTGTCTCTTTGACACTCGAGAATCTCTTCGCTGTATTCGATGATACATGCCTCACGGCTCTTGCGATAATGGAAGACGAATCTGCCAGAATATGGTATATGGACAATTCCATGAAGCTTCATGAAACGGTCCTTGATGAAGGTATAATTAAGTTCTCGTTGAAGACGGAGAAAGAATATCTTGCGAACGATGTAGAAAAGGATGATATATTCTACGATGTTACTGGTGAGACGAGATCCGCTGTTTCCATACCGGTGGTTCTAGAAGGTAAAAAAATGGCGATATCTATCGAGAGAATAACAAGGAATGCTTTCAAAGAGAGTGATCTGGATTTTCTGAGGATATTTTCAAGATTGGTGGCGTTGAGTATCATGAAAACGGATCTTTACCTAGAATTGAAGAAAACTTATTTCCAAACAGTTGAAGCGCTGGTGTACGCCGTTGAACTGAAGGATCCATACACTCGAGGTCACAGCAGAAGAGTAGCGGATTATTCCATAAGAATAGGAGAGGAGTTAGGGTTTTCTAAAGAAGAATTAGAAGACCTTGAACTCGCAGCTCTTCTACACGATATAGGAAAAATAGGTGTAAAAGGAGCAATTTTGAATAAACCGACAAAACTCAGTACCAAAGAATTCGAAGAGGTTAAAAAACATCCTGTACTTGGCGAACAACTAGTAAGTAAGGTTGAAAGATTACGACGTATTGCGAAGATAATAAGACATCATCACGAAAGGTACGGTGGGGGAGGTTATCCTGATGGTCTAAAAGGTGAAGAAATACCGTTGGAAGCCAGAATAATAGCCATAGTGGATGCTTACGATGCTATGACCAGCGATAGACCATATAGAAAAGCCCTCTCTAAGGAAGAAGCCCTCAGGATAATTGAAGAGAACGAGGGTTTACAATGGGATCCAAATCTTGTTCCGATAGCTATCAGGATATTAAAAGAGATTGGCAAGGGGTGATGAGATTGAAAAAAGTAATCGTTCTGGGGAAAATAAATATCGATGTGTTCTATTACGTTGATGACGTGAAGGTAGGAGGAAATCATGTTACCCAAAATACCCTCCTCGCACTTGGAGGAAAGGGAGCGAACATATCCGTAGCGCTCGCCAGACTGGGAGTTCCTGCTGGTATCATAGGGGCTGTTGGTGAAGATATATTCGGGGAAATGGCCTTGAAAGAGTTGGAAAAAAACGGTGTGGACATTTCGAGAGTTATAAAGGTAAAAGGAAAAACGGGATTCACAACTGTTATTGTGGATTCAAAAGGAGAGAACACGATGTTCAATTTCCTTGGGGCCAACGCTCATTTCTCTCCAGAACACATAGATTGGACCTTCATAGACGAGTACGATATCCTAGTTGCACAGGCTGGTGTCCCCTCCGATACTTTTCTAGAAATAGTTTCTATGGCTAAGAGAAGTGGTATGACGGTTTTCGTTGATACTTCCTATCCATCCGAGATACCTGAGGAAGCGTACAGTTACATGGATTACATATCTCCCAATCTCAGAGAGCTTGCGGGGATAACGGGATTAAACGATCCCTTGAAAGGTGCAAGGAAGTTAATAAACAAAGGCGTTGAAACCGTCATCGTTAAGATGGGGAAAGAGGGAGTTTTGATCGTTGATGAAAAAAGCTCTGAACGGATTAAAGCTCTGGATGTTGATGCTGTGGATACAACGGGAGCAGGTGATGCGTTCGATGCTGGCTTTATATTGGGGAAAATAAAGGGGCTATCGGATGAGGAAAGTGTGAGCCTTGGAAACGCATGTGCTGCCATATCTGTAACTAAAAAAGGGGCCTCCACCTCATCGCCATCGATAGAAGAACTCAAGAATTTTATAAAGGAAAGAGAGTTGAATGTGAAAGGTTTATGATCCGGGAGGAAATCACGTGATACTGAAACTCTCTTTCAGAAATTTTCTGAAGAATCTGAAACTTTCAATATTTCTCATAATAGGTACGATGATATCCTCCGCTTTGATAGTTGGTGCATTATCCGTCAATGATTCTATAAAAATGTGGAATGAGAGAAAGATAACGGAGAACTTCGGAGTGGCTGATGCAAGGATCGTACGGCGAGGAGGGTTACCATTTCAACAACTCCCGATACCAGAGTACGTGGTATCCAATGTTATGAAAAAAGATTTCATCAGCAAAATCTTGCCAGCTAAAGAAACCCTGGGAAGAGTTGAGAAAAGCGGTATGTTCATGGATTGCCTGGTTCTAGGTGTGTCTCCTGAAAAGCTATCTGATTTTCTGGGAAAGGAAATTGCCTTGGATAAGAAAGAAGCGATTGTTTCGAAATCTCTGAGTGAAAAAATGAATCTGCATGTGGGGGATGTGTTCAAAATACACCTTCCTTTCGGTAATCTGAGTTTAGTCGTTGGTATGATCGGAGAAAAAGGATTCCTCAACTATAGAGGTTTTGGTGGTGAAACATCAGGCTCTATTTTCCTAGATGAGAATCTTTTGAAGATGATGGGACCTAACGTTCTCTACGTTTCATACAAC
Organism: uncultured Thermotoga sp.; assembly: GCA_964486555.1. Lineage (GTDB taxonomy): Bacteria > Thermotogota > Thermotogae > Thermotogales > Thermotogaceae > 4484-232. The sequence continues at coordinate 19,894 of CAZANP010000019.1, forward strand.
GTCGAGATAGAAAAACATCCAATTGTCTCAAAGGAATTGGAAAGTTACGATCTCAAAGTGATGAACATGAAATATGAACTACTGAACTCTCCAGGAAACCAGGTTCTAGGTTACGTTCTTTTGGCTTTCAGTTTCTTCTCCATAATGTCCTCCGTGTTGATAGTCTACATATTCTATTCCAGTTTTTCATTTGAGAGGATGAGAACATTAGCCACCTTAAAGGTTTTAGGTTTCACCAGGAGAGGTCTAACGAACGTACTTCTTTTGGAGGGACTCCTCTATCTCATTGTTTCATCGATGTTGGGATCGATCCTGGGTATCGCTATTGGAAAAGAACTGCTTGTTATGATAAAAAAATCAATAAGTTCATTCCTGGAAGGTACCATGATACATGTGGATGATATACCGTATACGATATCCTCCAAAACTTTTATCACAGGATTTTCTGTGGGAATATTCCTACCTTTCTTAATACTGCTTTTCTTCTCCTCAAAACTTGCGAAAAAACCTGCTGTTCACTTCTTGAGAGAGATGTTCACAGAAACAGAAAACACTATGGGGAAGAGATCTGTAAGCATCATACTGATGATCATCGGTGTTTTCCTTCTTTTTCTGAAGAAAGATTACTTGGTGATACTTGGAATCTCCTTGATCTCTCTGGGACTAGCTTCTATCTTCAAACTTCTATCCTTACCACTGGCACTGTTCCTGATATTTTTCTCAATTTACACGAACGCAAGCGGGGTTTACGATTTGCTTTCAAAAGGGGCTTCTTTCTTCATAGCCTCCTTTTTACTCGCTACAGGACTCATTCCCATATTCAGAAATTTCTCAAAGAAACGTTCTTCTGTAACGACTCTTGTCGGACTTTCGTATGTGGAGCGATTCCCGAAGAAATCGTATATGATGGGGTTTATCTTCGGTATCGTAATTCTCCTGATGACTCTCATGTACACCATTCCATACAATATAACGAATTTTGTGGATGATCGATTGAAAGAAGGTCTATTTGGCTACGATTTCATGGTTTTTAAAAACCCGTTGAAGTTGTTGGACACAAGGGATCCACCAGTTGCAGAGGGGTTAAAGAAGGTTTCCAGAGTTGAGGTAACTCAATTCGTGTGGAAAGGTAAAAGGATGATCGTTGCCTTCGTGGATGATAACTTTCTGAGAGATTCTATAATACCGGTTGAGAGAGAAAAAACCTGGCGGGAGAAACTCAAAGAACCTGGTACGATTTTAATCGGTTTGTATCGGGAAACTCCCATTCCTGATAGAATGTTTGGAACACTGGAGTCATTCCCATTTGGGAAAAAACTTTTCACAAGATTCAAGGTAATAGGAAGTTACATGATAAAGGATGTTCTAGTCCCTGTAGATTTAGTTTCGCACATCGAAAATCTGCCAGAGGGTATTCGGGGAGTGAAGGTTCTTTTGGGGAAGATTGAAGATCCAAGAATAGTTGATAAACTTAAGAACACCTACATGGCTTCCTTCGATTTTCCCATATACGTTAAAGAGGAATTTTTGAAAATTCATCGAGGGATTGAAAATGCTATATTCATATCCTTGTACATACTTTACTTTGGAATAATCAGCGGATTGACAGCACTTGTGATATTTACCATAAGATCTGTGATGTCGAGGAAGAGAATCATAGGTATTCTGAAATCCATGGGAGTGGATTCCAAGAGGATATTTTTCATATTTCTCCTTGAGAATCTCACTCTTGTGATATTGGGTATAAGTGTTGGACTCCTGTCAGGTTATCTGGAATCATCAGAAGTTATGAGATACATATTCAACCTTCTGGGATCTGGAAGATTTTCATTCCCCATATTTAAAATCCTGCTGATGGTAATGTCTGTACTCTTCCTTGCTTTCATAGCCGTCGGCCTTCCTTCCTTCATAGCCTCTAGATACTCTCCTTCCGAGAATCTAAGGGAAATTGAATGAAAAACTTAGAATCATGAAATTAAAAAGTAATAGTCACCGAGAATAATTTGGTGTATAATTTTAATTAGGATAAACTTATAAATCTTGGGGAGGGATTGGATGTTACTGGATATAAAAAATCTAAAGGCTAGAACAAGAGAGAGTAAAAAAGAGATCTTAAAAGGTGTGGATCTCAAGATCGACTCTGGTGAGATACATGTGATAATGGGGCCTAATGGATCGGGGAAGTCAACCCTTGCCAACGTCATCATGGGGAATCCAAAATATGAAGTCACAGAAGGTGAGATACTCCTCGAGGGGAATTCCATAATGGATCTCTCGACAGATAAGAGAGCAAAACTTGGTATATTTTTGGCGTTTCAAAACCCATTGGAGATACCAGGAGTCAAATTTTCACAATTTTTAGTATCATCCTACAGAAATCTACATGGAGAAGATAAAACTATATTCGAATTGAACGAGGAGATTGAAAAACTCGCTCACAGGGTTTCCCTCGATGAGAACCATCTCGGTCGTTACATAAATGTGGGATTTTCTGGCGGTGAAAAAAAGAAAGGTGAGATCCTGCAAGCCAGATTTTTAAAACCGAAATTGGTGATACTGGATGAAATAGATTCAGGTTTGGATGTAGATTCTGTCAAGACGGTCTCTTCAATGATCGAGGAAATGGC
>CAZANP010000019.1:22620-28511 GCA_964486555.1 uncultured Thermotoga sp.
TGAAGTCTTTACAGATATTCAACGAGATTCACGAACCCCGGTTCGGCGTGGATGTTTCCAACCTGGACATGAGCAGAATTGTAGCTTACATAAAGCCAGAGGCATTGAAAGCCACCTCCTGGGAAGATGTTCCCGGTGAAATAAAAGAGGTTTTTGAAAAACTGGGAATACCTGAGGCGGAAAGAAAAGCTTTGTCAGGCGTTGGGGCTCAATACGATTCGGAGATAGTTTACAGGAATATACAAAGGAAGATGGAAAAACTCGGGGTGATATTCCTCGATATGGAGAGTGCTGTCAGAAAATATCCTGACCTTGTGAGGAGATACTTCATGAAACTCGTTCCTCCAACGGATCATAAATACGCTGCCTTACACGGGGCGATTTGGAGTGGGGGAACGTTCCTTTATGTTCCGGCGAACGTGAAAATCCCCATGCCCCTTCAAGCGTATTTCCTAATGAGCAGCCCAGGTATGGGGCAATTCGAACATACGATCATCGTGGCTGAGGAAGGTAGTGAGGTGACGTTTATAGAAGGATGTTCCGCTCCACGCTACAACATTCTCAATCTCCATGCCGGGATGGTTGAGATATACGTTAAAAGGGGAGCAAAAGTCAAATACATGACCATTCAAAACTGGAGTAAGAACACCTACAACCTGAACACCAAAAGGGCCTTAGTGGAAGAGGGAGGTTTCATGTCATGGGTTTCTGGCTCTTTCGGAAGTGGTAAAACCATGCTCTATCCCACAACAATCTTGAAAGGAAAAGGAGCATCTTCCGAGAGTATCTCCATAACCTATGCCGGTGAGAAACAACATTTAGATACTGGCTCGAAAATGATACATTTGGCTCCACACACAAGCTCCGTGATACAAGCCAGGAGTATAAGTATGAAAGGTGGTTGGACATTTTACAGAGGCCTTTTGAAGATAGGGGAGAAAGCAGAGAAAAGCAAAGCGACTGTGAGCTGTACTGCTTTGATGCTGGATAATGAGTCCAAGAGTGACACCCTTCCCATAATGGAGATACACAATGGTGAGGTCGATGTCGGACATGAAGCAAGGGTTGGTCGAATAAGTGAGGAGCAGATTTTCTACTTGATGACCAGAGGGTTGAGTGAATCGGAAGCCAGAAGCTTTATCGTTAAAGGGTTCATAGAGCCGGTGGTGAAAGAACTTCCTTTAGAATACGCTGTTGAGCTTTACAAGCTCATAGAGATGGAGATAGAAAGCAGTATAGGTTGAGGTGGTGAGCAAAATGGAAAAGGCAATAATACTTGAGCATGATTCCGAAAAAATGATGCTATGGGAAACTCCCCGTGTTTTTCTCAAAAAAGATTTTGAAGAAGATGAGTTAAGGAAAGTTCTGAAGCTTTCCAGAAACTCTTTGATCTCGAACTGGAGGAAGAAGCGTTTTGAGGAATATAAAAAACTTGGCTTCCCCGTTTGGAAAAGAGTAGATTTTAAAGATTTCGTTCTACCTGAATACAGCGTAACTGAAGATTTGGGAACAATTGAAGATTTGGATAAAAAGGGATATCAAATTCTGGAAGACATAGATTTTGAAGGACCTGATAGGAAATTAGTACTCTTATCAGATGTTTTTTTCAACAAGGGATTTTATATCTCAGTTGAGAATGAGAGAAAAGAGTACTTCGTGGAAATACCAGAAAATGATGTGGTTATAGAAAACAACGTTGTAAGTATCTCTGAAGGATTTTTGAAATTGATACGCTTTTTCAAATCCGAAAACTCTTCGTTCAGGAATTCCGTTACACGTGTTCTCGCCGAAGAGAATTCCAAGGTTGTGTTGATCACGTTGAACTTCTTGTCTTCTAACTCTACAAACATTGAAAGTTTGTTCGTAGACGTGAAAAACAACGTCGATCTTGAAATATACGATTTGAATTTCTGCGGTAAAAGGAGCATTTCTCATGTATTCGTTCGATTCCTGGGTGATGATTCAAAAGTGAAGATATTCTCCTATTCCCTCCAGCGAAACAAGAATGTATCCGATCTATTCTATGGTATGAGATTCTACGGGAAGAATAATGAGGGTTTGATATCAGGAAAAAGTGCTGTGAAGAATGAGGGAAAAGTAGTAATGAGAGGAGTACTGGACATCAGAAAAGGTGCAAAAGATACTGTAGCCAGAGAACAAGCAGATTTCTTACTCCTTTCAAAAAGGGCGATGGGGGATGCCATACCCAGCATTTTCGTTGACGAAAATGAGGTCACAGCATCTCACGGAGTGACCTTTGGAAAAATAGATGAAGAGAGTATATACTACATGATGACAAGAGGATTTACAGAGGAAGAAGCAAGAAAATTTCTTATCTTTGGCTTCTTCAATGATTTGTTAGAGAAAATACACTTGGAGGAGAATTTGGGGGATGAACTCAAAAGCTCTTTACAGAGATTTTCCAATACTTGATAGGAAAATTCATGGAAAAAAACTCATATACCTTGACAACGCCGCAACCACTCTCAAGCCAAAAGTTGTGGTGGAGAGTTTAAAGGATCTATATTATTTCCATTATTCCAACGTTCATAGGGGAATTCATACTCTTGCAAGCGAAGCAACTAACTTACTTGAAGACGCCAGAAGGAAAATCGCAAACTTTTTGAACGCATCTCCCGAAGAAATAATATTCACATCTGGAAGTACACTTTCTCTGAACACTATAGCACATTCTCTTGTGAAAAGTGGGATTTTGAGGGAAGATTCCAAGGTTCTTGTCACAACGGTGGAACATCACGCCAATTTCGTTCCCTGGCAAAGGTTATCGAAAATTTACAATTACAAATTGCTATATGCAAGACCAACTGGCAGGATGGGAACGATCCTGATCGAAGATTTTGAAAAGTTCATCAAGGAAGAACCTGATGTTGTGGCTGTAACAGGTGCGTCTAACGTCACTGGTCAAAGACTTTTAATAAAGAGAATCAGAGAAATGTTCGAAAAATCCATTTTGGTGGTGGATGGTGCCCAACTTGTACCTCACACCAAAGTCAACGTCAAGGAGTTGGATCTAGATTTTCTCGTTTTTTCAGGCCACAAGATGTTGGGACCAACAGGGATAGGTATTCTGTACGGAAAAAAAGAACTCCTTGAAAAGATGGAACCATTCCTATATGGTGGAGAGATGATAGATAAAGTAACTCTTGAGGATACCACGTTCAATATCCTTCCGTATAAATTCGAAGCCGGTACGCCAAATTTGGCAGGAGCCGTTGGACTCGCTAAGGCCATAGAATATCTTGAAAATATAGGTATGAATGAGTTGGAGAATCACATAAAAGAATTGACTGATTATGCTATCAACGAGCTCATGAATCTGGATTTTGTGGAGCTTTATGGACCGTTGGATGAAACACAATATGGAATAATCTCTTTCAATCTGGATGGTGTTCATCCTCACGATGTAGCTCATTTTCTCGATGAAAGTTTTGGTATTGCTATAAGGACAGGACATCATTGTGCACAACCTCTCATGTTGGAGTTATCTTCGAAATCTCGTTTGGATTTTCCGAACGCTACTTGCAGAGCTAGTTTCTATGTTTACAACACGAAAGAAGATGTCGACGCACTTGTGGAAGGGTTGAAAAACGTGAAGAGGTGGTTGGGATGATGGACTTGTACTCTGAAATAATCGTGGATTACGCCAAATTGAAAAAGTACAAAAAGAGAATGGATGATGCAGACACTGTGAGAGAAGGTGTGAACCTTTCGTGTGGTGACGAGATAAAGTTGTACGTTAAAGTACGGGATGGGAAAATGGAATCTCTCAGTTTTGAAGGTAAAGGCTGCATCGTGAGTCAAGCTTCGACCAACTTGATGATAGAACGGGTTCTTGGAGAGCCCCTGGAGAATATACATGAAATCCTCGAAAATGTTAAGAGGATGGTAAAAGGAGAAGAATACGATAAGAACCTTCTGAAGAATGTTTCCATAATGGAGAACATTCGATCCTACCCCAACAGAGTGAAGTGTTTCATGCTCGCCTGGAGAACTCTTGAAGATGCCCTGAAAGAGTTGGATAGGGGTTAACACCTTCCGCACAATCTCTAAGCATTCTCTAAGAATATCCTAAGAAATCTCAAAGCAACGGGTTTTATATTGAGTCATGGCAAAACACATTGGGAGGTGGAAGTATGAGAAAAAGTATTTTTGTGGTATTGATAGCAGTGATAGCTTTGAGTATTTTCGCGGGTTTCAGGATGAGAGGACAGGATGCATCAAAATTGCTGCAGGAGTACGAAGAAATAACTTTGGAAGGTGTTGTGAAAGACATAGTGGTAGAGCCTGGAAACACGAGAATTATTGTTGAAAGCGAAGGGAAACTGTATGAAGTTAAAATTGGCCCCATATGGTACTTGAACATCGAAGTAGGAGATACAGTGAAAATTGAAGGAAGACTCGTAACGATCGATGGAAAGGAATTTGTCGTTGCTGAAAGTATAAATGGAACCGAACTCAGGGAAATGGGGAAACCCAAATGGGCCAGCAAAGGAGAATGTGAGGAGAATTGTTGCAGAAGCGCTCATAGAGAGAATAACGAACATGAATTCGGACACAGAAGACATGGAAGGAATGGAAGATGAGAGGAGGGCGTCATGCCCTCCTCTTATTATCTTGGGTATATACCTCTCATTCTTAAAGCTTCTGCAACCCTTCCTATCGCTAGAATGTATGCTGCTGTTCTCATATCCGTTTCGTACTTTTCCTTTATCTTGAACACATCATAAAAAGCTTCTCTCATCATCCTTTCAAGCTCTTTCCTTATCTGACTTGTATCCCAGAAGAAAGATTGAAGATCCTGAACCCACTCAAAATAGGATACTGTGACACCACCCGCATTTGCCAGTATATCCGGAACTATCATGACATCCTTTTCAAGTAATATCTTCTCAGCTTCCGTTGTGACAGGACCGTTTGCACCTTCTATAATGATCTTCGCCTTGACATCTCTGGCTATGCTCTCATCTATGGCGTTCTCAAGGGCTGCTGGTATCAATATATCAACATCCATCGTGAGTAATTCTTCGTTCGTTATTCTTTCGCCTTTTGGGTATCCCTTTATAACTCCATTGTTTTCATCCCTGTACCTTATGAGATCATCTATATCCAAACCACTTGGATCGTACACGCCACCAGTGACATCGCTCACAGCCACAACCTTTGCTCCAAGTTCTTTAGAGATTATTCTAGCTGAATGTGATCCAACGTTTCCAAAACCCTGTATCGCCACCGTGGATCTTGTCGGATCCATACCAAAAGTTTTCAACGCCTCTTCTGTACAGACTTTAACACCTCTTCCTGTTGCCTCATCCCTTCCTCTCGATCCACCAAGATCTACAGGTTTTCCAGTGACAACACCCAAAACGGAGTATCCCACATTCATGCTGTAAGTATCCATGTACCAAGCCATAACCTGAGCGTTGGTGTTAACATCCGGAGCCGGGATGTCCCTGTTTGGACCTATCATCATTTGTATCTCTGAGAAGTACCTTCTGGACAGCCTTTCAAGTTCCGTGGGTGATAGCTCTCTTGGATTTACCTTGACACCGCCCTTACCTCCACCAAACGGTAGGTTCATGACGGCACACTTCCAGGTCATCCAGAATGCAAGTGTCTGAACCTCATCCAATGTGACATTCGGATGATACCTTATACCACCTTTTGCGGGTCCTCTGACTGTGTTGTGCTGAACCCTATATCCCACAAACATTTCAACCCTTCCGTCATCCATAACGACAGGGAATTCTACTATGAGGCTTCTTTGAGGCCTTTCAAGATATCTCCTTATATTGGGATCCAACCCCATGAGATCTGCTGCCTTTCCGAATTGCTCAAGAGCCATTTTGTAGAGAGGCCCTGTATCATGACTT
>CAZANP010000020.1:0-28449 GCA_964486555.1 uncultured Thermotoga sp.
GGTGATAAAATTTCATAGCGATTTGATCTCGCTGGAGGTGAATGAACTGATCAAATTTTTTAGTGTTCTGCTTGTCGTGATTGTTTATATAATATCCCAGTTCATCATCGCCATTCTCAGAATTCGTAGTGTAACGATTTCAATATTTTGTCAATCCGTTCTAGGAGTGTTTCTTGGTTTAGTTTTATCATTCTTTTTACTCGATCTTCCTTCATTTTCCTTCTCTTTAGTCAATTTTCATTGGTTTCTTATAGTTCTTCTGCTATCCGCTTTTATAATGAAAAGTCAAAAGGGTTTAAGACTGAGATACTACATTGACCGGAAGGTTCTCTTCTTTGTGACGGCAGGTTTCATTGCACCGCTGTCTGAGGAGATATTCTTTAGATGGCTCGTTCTCTTTCTAAGTGGATCCATCTTCGTGAGCTCATTGCTTTTCTCTTTGATGCACGTTATGAACGTCATATCACGTCTTGAAAGATTTTCAATGATAAATTTTCTATACAGATTCATCATAGGTTTGATACTGTCCGATTCAGTCGTAAGGTCACAAAGCCTTTTCCCAGCTGTTTTATATCATTCCATAAACAACATCATCGCCTTTTTGACGATATTCGGGAGGGATGCAGATGTTGATAACATTCGAAGGTATAGATGGTTGTGGGAAGACAACACAGGTGAATCTTCTAAGCGAGTATCTGAAAAGGAAAGGGGTGGAACACCTGGTGACAAGGGAGCCGGGGGGGACGAAGGAAGGGGAGAAAATCAGGGAGATTCTGATGAAAGAGGATCTAATCCCTCTTGCTGAACTTTTTCTGTTTCTCGCATCGCGCGCTCAGCACGTTGAAAGACTCATTATACCAGCTCTCGAAGCTGGTAAAATCGTTCTTGTGGATCGATTCATGGACTCGAGTGTGGCCTATCAAGGTTTCGGCCGAGGTATTGGAAAAGATACTGTGAAGAGGTTGAACACCATGGCCGTGAAAGGGATCAAACCGGATCTAACATTTTACATAGATATCGAAGTTGAAGAAGCCTTAAGAAGGAAGAAAGTTACAGACAGATTCGAGGAAGAGAAGGATTTCCTTGAAAGAGTACGAAGAGGTTATCTTATACTCTCAAGAGAAGAGAGAGAGAGGATAGTTGTGATAGATGGTAATATGAAACCGGAAGAGATTCACAGAAAAATCGTTGAAGAATTCGAGAAAAGGTGGAGGGATCGCTCTTGATGGTTTTTTACATCATGTTTTATGAACTAAAGAGAATTTTCAAGCGTTTTGGATCGATCATGGTGGTGTTCATCGCCCCCGCTCTTGTGGTGATACTGGCTTCCGCCTTTTTTTCGGGTTACGAATTCCAAACTATGAAACTGGGTATATACCTCGAGGATAAAAGTCTTCCAGCTCAGCTCACAATGAAGCTTTTGACGAGTTTTTTCAAAGGAAAGAGTGTGGTCGAAGTCTCGAAAAATTTCGATGATCTTCTGATAAAGGGAGAACTGAATGCTGTGGTCGTCATTCCAAAAGGTTTTACCCAGCAGTTGTATAAAAAGCAGCGAACCTACCTTCCTTTTATACCGAGTCCCGTGGATCTTCAGGTGGCCTCTGCAATATACAGAGTGGTGAATTCTCTTTTTGCTGATCTTGAAGGAAGCGCATTCTTTGACCCTCAGATTTTGAAATATCTGTTTGTTGATAAAGGGTATCCCTCCCCCAGGCTCGTTATGGAAAATTCGAAAAAATCCATAGACTTTGAATCCCTGATCTCACCTTCGGTGATATTCTTCTCGAGTGTACTCGTCGTGATATCTTTACTCTCGTTATCCGTTGTGAGTGATGGTGAAAAGGGAATACTGGATCTTTACATATCCATGGATTTGAAATGGTGGGAATACTCCCTGGGAAAGATAGTTTCCTATACCATCCTTGGCTTCACCATATCTATGCTGGCGTGTGTCATACTTCTTCTGGTAACGAACATCAACATTCCTGTTGAATGGGTTTTGATTCTTTCTTTACTCAACGCTCTCTTTCACTCATCGGTTGGTTTCATTGTGTCAAGTCTTTCACCAACCAGGAACACCGCAAGTCTCGTGGCGGTGTCTTTGATAGGACTATTCTTCTTCATGAGTGGAACGATAGTTCCTGTGAGTTCTCTTCCCGAATCCTTCAAGATGGTATCTGTAAGAACTCTTCCTTTCAAAATCGTTTATGTCCTCAGAAAGATACAGCTTTACGGTACTTCCGGCATATCCAAAGAAATTCTGTATCTTCTTTTGTGGTGCTCCGTATCCCTAGTCCTGGCCATCTTTCTTGGTAAAATTCCTTTGAAAAGGAAGTGATCATATGAATATACTGGTGATCTCAGATACACATGGATCACTGGACAGAACAGTGAAGATCTTCTCTTTGGTGAAGGATCCTGACCTTGTGTTTCATATGGGAGATGTTCTGTACCATGGCCCACGAAACCCTATTCCTGAGGATTACAACCCTTCGAAACTGGCTGAGTTTTTGAAGGGGAAAAATATAAGTTACGTGAGGGGAAATTGTGATGCAGATGTGGATATAATGCTTCTGGGTCTGTCTGAAATTCCCAGGATAAGTGTGGAATACATAGGAAATTTTAAGATACTGAGAATGCATGGAGATCAATTCAACGAAAACGACCTTTTGGATGTTTTAAAACGCCACGAGTGCAACGTCCTCATATACGGTCATACCCATATTCCTAGAATAGAAAAGAGAGAAGAGTTCGTTATTTTCAACCCTGGAAGTCCTTCTCTTCCAAAAAAAGGAGATGGAGGTTTCGGGATCATAGAGGTTCTTGGGGACTCCATGATTTTCAGGTTGTTGAATCTGGAAGGGAGAGTTCTAGAAGAGGTTACTTTCCCCTGAGGGGAGGAAGAAAATTGAACGACATCGAAAGAAAAATCGTTGAGAACCTTCAAAATAAGTTGAACATAACCTTTTCCAAAAAGGAACTTCTGTTTGAAGCTCTGGTTCATACATCCTACTACAACGAGCAGAGGCAAAGTGGTAGAGTGGAAATTAAGTCAAACGAAAGGTTGGAGTTTTTAGGGGACGCTGTTGTGGATCTCCTGATATGTGAAATCCTGTACAAAGAGTATCCAAATCTGGATGAAGGTATGATGGCGAAGATAAAAGCAGCTGTCGCAAGTGAGGAAGTTCTTTCTGATATTGCTCGTTCTTTGGAACTGGGTAATTTCTTGTTCCTTGGAAAAGGAGAGGAGAAGAGTGGGGGTAGGATGAGAAATTCGATACTTGCAGACACTCTGGAATCTTTGATGGCAGCCATATACATGGATTTGGGGTATGAAAAGGTAAAAGATCTCTTCTGGGAGAGATTCAGATTCTATATAAACGAGGTCCTTGAAGGAAGGAAACTCTTCGACTACAAAACAGCACTTCAAGAGATCACACAAAAAAGGTATCACGTTATACCAGAGTACGCTTTGATCAGAACAGAGGGCAAGGGACACGATAAGATTTTCTTTGTTGAAGTGAGAGTGAAGGGGGAAACGTATGGAAGGGGTATTGGGAAGTCGAAGAAAGAAGCCGAAAAGAAAGCCGCAAAAGAAGCATATGAAAAGCTGGTGAGAAATCATGAAGATAATACCGGTCTTCCTTCCCTACGCAGGATGTAAGAGAAGATGCGTGTTCTGCGATCAGATAAGTGCAACCGGTGTGAGGAGAATTCCCACATTAGAAGAATTGGATAGTTTAGTGAGGGAATATGAAAAGACAGGTAAGGGATACGAGCTCGCGTTCTATGGTGGAACGTTCACTGGTCTTCCTGAAGATAAGCAAAAAGAATATCTAAAGTGGGCTCAAAAATGGATAAATGAAGGTTTAGTGGAAAGCATAAGGATCTCAACTAGACCAGATGAGATAGATGAAGAGAAGTTGCTCTTTCTGAGAGACAATCACGTGAAGATCGTAGAGATCGGGGTTCAATCGTTCTTTGATGACGTTCTTGAAGCTTCAAAGAGAGGGTACTCAGCTGAAGATGCTCTAAAGGCTTGTCACTTGGTAAAAAAAATGGGATTTGTTTTAGGAATACACCTAATGATAGGGCTTCCAAAGGATAGTAGAGCCAAAGATATCGTTTCGGCTTTGAAATGTGTCGAAGTAGGAGCAGATCTTGTAAGAATTCATCCAACGTTGGTGTTCAAAGGTGCTGAACTCCTTCGAATGATGGAAAAAGGGCTTTACACTCCCATGAATTTGGAAGAGGCTTTGGATATAACCTCAGATATGGTGATAATTCTAGAAGGCCATAGTGTGAAGGTCATAAGACTGGGATATTATGTTCCGCAGGAGCAAGTTCAGACTGTGATGGGAGGACCGTACCATCCCTCCTTTGGTGATATGGTGAGAGCACGTGTTGTGAGAAAGGTTATAGAGTACGTTAAACCGGAATCCTTGAGGGTACCCCAAAGATACATCAGCTGGTTCTTCTCGTATGGAAATAAAAATTTGGTCGAAGGGAAACTTCAAAAGGGAACAGATGAAATTGTGTTCTTGAAGAAGGGAAAACAGTTATCTTTCAGAGAAGCTTTGAAAATCGTTTCGGGGGTGATCTTATCTCAGGTTACCTGATAATGGGAATAATCTTTATAGGCATCTTGGGGTTACTCATCAGAAGAAACATAATAATGAAGCTGTTGTCCTTGGATATAATGGGAACAGGTGTCGTCAGTTATTTCGTCTATATCTCATCCGAGACCGGTACCGTCCCCCCTATCACTCTAAATTGGAACTTAGGAAATGCGGATCCAGTTCCTCAAGCTGTGATAATCACATCGATTGTGATAAACTTTGCAACCCTTGCTCTTGCGATCCTAATAACCATGATTCTGGCAACCAAGGCTCTGTCTTTAGATTCAACCAAGCTCGATAAGAAGGTGGTAGATTGAGTTTTGTGATCTACAACCTCATCATGATACTCTTCTCATTCATCTACATCTTCTTGAAAAGATACTCTAGATCGATCTTCCTTGTTCAAAATACTCTGAATCTCTCCATAGCGCTTTTAATCTTCATAAAGAAATTCTCTTTCGATATCGTTCTCATGGATCTCTTCGGCGTACATCTAATCTTGGATGAAATATCCATGTACTTCATACTCTTGAACGCCATCGTTTTTCTGGGGATATCTTTAAAGGGTGTGAAGGATAAGACCCTCATTTTCCTCTTGTCCACCACATCGTTTTCTCTAAATCTACTCTTCCTATCCTACGACCTTTTCAATCTCTATGTCATGATAGAACTCGTGTCTCTTTTGACATTCCTTCTGATTGTACACGGAAGAAAAATCTCTCAATACTGGGCAGCTTTGAAATACATCATTCTGGGATCTCTTGGAATGAATCTATACCTTGTAGGTGTTGCCATAGTGTATCGTTCTAACTATTCTTTTTCCATACAGGATGTAAAGAGCATACCAACGATAGCCCTCTCTCTCATGTTAACCGGTGTTATGATAAGAAGCGGTGTTTTTCTGTTCAGTATGTGGCTCCCTCAGGCCCATGCTGAAGCAGAAACAGTTGTTTCAGCTGTTTTATCAGGTGTTGTTGTGAAAACTGGTGTCTACACTCTTTTAAGGCTTGCAACATTCTCCAAAAGTGAGCACATTGTATCCTACTTTGGAGCAGTCTCAGCGGTTCTTGGAGTGATATTCGCTTTTCTTTCCGATGATTACAAAAAATTCCTTTCTTACTCTACACTTTCACAAGTTGGTGTCATTTTATCATCCCTCAAAATAGCACCACTCTATTCTCTCGCACATGGAGTGTTCAAATCGTGGCTCTTTCTTCTAAAAGATGACCTTCCAACCAGGAAGGTAAGTGAGATCAAAAGACTCAACTTCGATACCTGGATTTTTCTCATCTTGGCGAGTCTTTCTATATCGGGACTTCCAGGGACCTCTGGTTACATAAAAAGCTTGGTTCTGAAAAACGCTCCCTTTATCAGCAAAATATTATTGGAAGTAGCGTTTGTGGGTACTTGTGCTTCTTTCGCCAAATTCTTTTTCATAAAGGTTGGGAAATCCAAGGATCGAATGACATTCCACCACATATTTCTTCTAACAGTTTCCACCATACTAGGTATTCTGTTTTTCGATATCAAATATGCCTTCTCATCCATTCTCATATTCCTGGTAGGTATATTTATACACTTGGTTGTACATGGTAAATTCAAAGTACGAAAGATCGTGCTGGAGGAACTTGAGGTATCTCTATCCATGATCATAATCTTAACGGTGGTGATATCTTGGTTGATGTTCTTACAGCGATAACACTTGGGATACTTTTTCTCATAGTACTATCAGGGAGCCATTCTTTGAATTCTCTGTTGTTCTTTGCCATCATGTCTTTCATATCTTATAGAATAGTTGCAATACAAGGGTTCAAGCGATCTCTGTTGATCTTAAAAACGATCGTCTACTATCCCAAAGCTCTCTTTGAATCTGTCTCCCTTATTTTAAAGACACGTAGAAAAAGAATTATAGAGAATGTGAACGTGTACGATGAATGGGAGGAACTGACAGAAACTTTGATAATAACCATGACACCCAAGAGTCTCGTCATAGATTCGGAAGAGGGTTATATGACTGTTCACAAGGTGGTGTGATGATTGGAGATATTCATGATAGTAGTTGTGGTTGGGGTGATCTATCTCATATTCGAAAAAAAGGTTTGGGGAAAACTTCTTGCACTTTCATCTCTGTCGCTCAAAGTATCTCTTCTTATAGCTCTCGTATCTTTCTCGAAATCTTTGGATTATCTGAACGATGTTGCTATAATGTACCTTCTTGTGAGTGGTTCTGGCATCGTCCTTCTTGCGTATTTTCTGAGTGGAAGGAGAGAGGAATGATGCTCTTCTGGATAGGTTTTTCTCTCATGATAATCGGTACCATCCTTTCTTTTAAAGAAGGAGATTTCTTCTTGAAACTGCATTTCATAGGAATCTCAGACACTGTTGGAGCGGTTCTCATCATTCTTCACCTGATATTCAAAGGGTGGGATGTTTTTAAATTGATCCTGATGATGATTCTGGTGTTAATCTGGAGTCCTTTCCTCTCCCATGTTCTAGCGAGAACATATGTGAGGACGGGGAAAAAGTGAGAGAGGCTATCATTCTTTCGATGCTAGCAATCGCTTTCTACACCGTGTTTCAGAAAAGATTCATACAGGGAGTGCTCGGAAGGACAGCTTTGAGCATATTGGCGGTCGCTTTGTATGTATTCTTAGGTGCGCCAGATGTTGCAATAGCCGAGGCACTTCTTGGAGCGCTCCTCACAACTTTCGTCTATATCCTCGTTATCAAAAATCCAGGTGTTTTAACTGTGGGCATGACACCTGTTAGAGTTCTTTTCGAAAAAAGAGAAAATGCCTATATGGGACTTGAGTACGAGGTTATACACAGATTCTGTAGGGAATACGGGTACACTCTAAAGATAATGGAATTTGAGAGACCAGAGGAAGTAATGGAAGCGGTTAGAGAAGGAATAGTGGATATAGGATGTGGTGGTTTGGTATCTGAGGAAGGAATAAGGTATTTGGAGACACGCTTATTGAACATCGGAGGAAAGATGATGGATCTTCTCAGATACCAAGATAAAGCTTTTAAAGGTGAGATTAAAGAAGGTCCCGAAGATGTAAGAAAGGGATATTACGTTTTCTTGGTGTCGGATAAAGCTGGGGAAATAGGAGACAGGTTCATTGAATTCGTAGAAAGAGAAGATCTAAAAACCCTTATTAAAAAGTATCTAGGAGGGGAATGATCCTGAAGATATTAGGAGTTGTATTTCTCATAGTACTCTTCATAACCATGATCATGCACTTTCCAAGTTTCTCAAAGGTTGATTACGAGAAAATTGATAAATTGAAGACTTCTATACCCAATCTCGTAACGTTGATTTATCTGAGAAATAGGTTCTACGACACCATATTCGAGGTCATGGTGTTTTCATTGGCGATTCTGGGTATAGGACTCCATTCGTCCAACCTGATGCCACCTATCAATCGAAGAGTGATAAGAGATGTTTCAACGAGACTTTTCACAAGATACATATCGTTCTTCGTATTCCTGGGATCAGCGTACCTTGCACTGTGGGGCCACAAAAGCCCTGGAGGTGGATTCTCAGCTGGTGTTGCCGGAGGAACGGGGTTGCTGCTTCTTGGTATGACAGAAGAATTCGATGTTTTCGAGAAAAAACTCGAAAAATTCCGTGTTCATGTTATAGAAAGGATTTTCCTCTTTTTTGTTATACTTTCCTTCATAATAACATCTTTGCAGGGAATAGATCTAATAGTCCCAACTAATTTCATGATATATTTAAAAGTGAGTTTCGGAACATGGATTTTAATATATTCACTCATAAAACATAGGGGGATATTCTAACATGGAAGAGTACAGACTCCTTGTCAAAAGAATAATAATGTTTATAGGACTCATCGCCATCGTGTTTGCTCTTGGAACCATCGGTTACATGATAATTGAAAAGTGGCCTTTCATCGAATCACTTTTCATGACGGCTATAACGATATCGACCGTTGGATATAGCTTACCGGAGCAGATAAGCAACGCCGGTAAGATATTCTCAATGATACTCATATTGAGTGGCGTTAGTATCGTCCTGTATGGTATATCCAGTGTTACTTCGATATTCCTGGAAGGAGACTTACAAAAGTACCTCACTTTGAGGAGGAGGATGAAGATGATAGAGAAACTGAAGGATCATCATATAATCGTCGGTGTTGGAAGAACGGGAAGACACATCGTCTCAGAATTTCTGAGATCCGGAGAACCATTTGTCGTCATCGATGTGGACGAAGAGAAAATAAAACACCTGGAAACGCTCTTTGATAAGGAATTTCCCTACGTTGTCGGGGATGCATCTGACGAGGATACACTCGTTAAAGCGGGAGTGAGACGTGCAAAATCCTTGATAACAACGTTACCCGACGATACAAAAAACGTTTTCGTTGTTTTGAGTGCAAGGACCATGAATCCAAGGCTGAACATAATTTCAAGGGCATCCGATGCTTCTGCCATGAGAAAACTCCTCTATGCTGGCGTTACAAGCGTGGTTACCATATCGGAGATAGCAGGAGTTAGAATGGCTATGATGGCGGTCAATCCCGATCTTATATCGTTCTTGGATGTTGTCACGTTCTCTGGTGAAAGGAATTTGAGGATGGAACTCATAAAGGTGCCAGAGAATAGTCCCATTGTTGGGAAGACCCTGGCGGAACTTCAGATACCGCAGCGAACGGGATTGATCATAATCTCAATGAGAAAGGGGGGAAACTACATATTCAATCCAAAGGGAGATACTAAAATCGAAGCGGGGAACGCTCTGGTCGTTCTCGGTGATCTTGAGGGTGTGAACAAGATGAAAGAGATTGTGGAAAAGGGATAATCGGAAATTCAAAAGAGTGTTTGCCCACGTTCAAACGCCACAGGTATTCGACTAGACTGAAAGATACAGACTCTTCACCTTCATACAGGACGTTGTTTCCTTCTCCATCTGATTTTCTAACCACTTTCCAAGTATCTCCCACGTTTTTAACAACGTATGTTATCCGTTTTCCAGATTTGCTCAGGAAATGAAGCGAATCATCCGTTATTTCCAAGAATTTAGAGCACTCTTTCATATATTCCGTTCCAACATAGTCTATGAGAAACATCTTATCCATGATCTTCTGAGTTTTATTTATCACCAGAAACGATCCTTTCAGCACCGTTCTTATGAGCAGGAGAGATACGAATGTGAAGATGAGGGATAAAAACAACACGATGAGGATCTCAACGTAGGTGAAACCAAGATGCACCACGCTCCCACCCTCGACCTCTCCGAACCGGCCCGTACACGACCCAGAAGCTCCAGTTGGGCTACCCCACGGCACACAGGGAATCCCGCTTATGGCTGCTCCCTCCCGGGCCTGACCAGGTTCACGGGCCCCTGTTGCGTGGGACCCAACCTTCATCACCCCCAGGTCGTGCCGTTTTCCGACCCGGAGGGCCTCAGGTGGGCTGTCGGCCCCGCATATGGCGGATTTCGGGTTCAGGGGACCGCCAACCCCCCGCCTAGCGTGGTGCAAATATATTTTACTCCAGCACAAAAGTTTTTCAAGGATCAGAAAAGATTGTAGTGTTTTCTCACGGGTTCTATGACCTTCCATCTGCACTTCAATCCTTTGGGAAAAGTCACGAGATCTCCTTTCCCCACGACCACTTTCTTTCCATCTTCAGTCGTAACTTCCACTTTCCCTTCGAGGAAGTAGCAGGTTTCGTTCGTATCGTAGTACCAGTCGAATTCACTCACTTCCTTCTCCCAAATGGGCCAGTTCTTCACTCCCATCTCTTCTAACTTCTTTTCATCCGGTTTTTCAACCTTTATTTCCATTCTCCCACCTCCTGTATCCTACTACCTGGAAAGTTCTCAATCTATTGTTTTTAGATTCTCTCCATCTTACCACAACTTTCCGAGAAAATTCTGGTTGCAACCTTCCTTTCAATATCCACTCTCTGGATGATTCATTCCTGTATATTGAGGGACTCGCTACTACATCTAGCTCTATGGAAGTATCCACAAAAAACACTTCGTCTATCACTTCTACACTCTTCAGCGCTTCTTTCACTTTGTCTTTCAAAAAATCAGGAGGGTCGGGTTTCAAATTAACAAGCGCTATGTTCTTCGAAAGGGGCCCTATTATCTTGACGTTGGCTAAATCTGCTTTGAATCCCTCCTCATTCAGAATGGATAGGAGCAACTCGTTTGCCACAGAAACCGCTCGTCCATGATACTCTTGTTTCACCAGCATCTTCAGAAGATGTTTCAGCTTGCAACCTTCTCTATTTCTGGATTCTCCAATTTTCTTTATCTGAACACCAAAGTAATCCAACATTTCTCTTATATCTTTTTTATCGAATTCCAGGAGGGGAGTATAAACCCCTTGATGGAACTTTAAATTGGTTTTTCCCCAGCTGTCGGATTTGTTCGCTCCACTTACAACGATTCTTCCCTTGGCATACTCCTTTACGAGGCCCAGTTTTACGAGTTTGGTACAGGCGTTACATGACGGTCCATGCTTCCATATGGATCTCTGTCTTTCACTACCATCTATGTAGGTGTGTTTAAAACCGTATTTTCCTGAAAATTCTCTGATGATATCTTCTGTCCTGCTGTACGTGAATTCTCCAAAATGGACTGTTACGAGCTCTACTCTATCCTTTCCCAAAGCTTCTTTCATAAGGAGAGCAACGAGTGAACTATCCTCGCCTCCTGAAAATGCAACGATGACTTTTTCATCCTTCACCGTCTCTCTTATCTCATCTATCAATTTCTCTATATTTTCTTTAGCTCGAATTTCACATTCCTCCCATCGATCGTCAGGATCCCGAATGTTCCTCTTTTAGTTGCAGCACCTGGATTTAGGAATCGAACCCCGTTTTCTATGCTGTCTTCGAATTCATGTGTATGACCGAAAAGTATGATATCGGGTTTCTCTTTGAAATGAGATAATATCCTTTTTTTAATACCCCATGGTGCTCCCCATCCATGACACAATCCTAGAGTTACCCCTTCAATCTGAAGAAGAGTGGAAAAGGGTAGATAATCTTTGACATCCGGGAAATCCATGTTACCGTGAACTCCGTAAAAATTTTTTGTGCTTTTTTTGAGAATCATCACGGTGTCTATATCGACGAAATCACCGAGGGCTATGATACCATCACAGTTCTCGAGCTCTTCAAAAACGATAGCAGGTATCTCATCTTGCCTTGTTGGTATATGGGTATCCGATATCACGAGATATCTCTTCATGGAATCACCCCTGAACGATCACGTTATCTATCAATCTGGCTTTCCCAACCCAACATGCGATAGCTACGATCACTTTCCCCTCAATGTGTTTCACAGGTTCCAGAGTTTCCTCATCAACTATCTCAACGTAATCTATTTTTACCTTATCGTACCTGGAGAGAAATTCTTTCATGGCGCTCTTTACAACCCCTGCATCTCTTTCTCCACTTTTTATAAGATTCTCGGCCAGTTTCAAAGAGTTGTAAAGGGCAAGAGCTTGTACTCTTTCATCATCGGAAAGGTAAATGTTCCGTGAGCTCATAGCAAGGCCATCATGTTCTCTCACTATCGGGCATTCCACCAGTTCAACATCCATGTTCAGATCTCTAACCATTCTCTTTATGACTCTGAATTGTTGAGCGTCTTTTTGACCGAAATACGCTCTGGTGGGGTGAACTATGTTGAAAAGCTTCGTAACGATGGTACATACCCCTCTGAAATGGCCAGGCCTTGATTTTCCACAAAGATACCTGGAAAGTTTTGTTTCCTCGACGTACGTTGAGAAATCCTTTGGATACATCTCCTCAACTGGTGGGTGGAATACAACATCAACGTTTAATTCTTTCAGAAGCTTCACATCTCTTTCGAAATCCCTTGGATAACTTTCATAATCCTCGTTGGGGCCAAATTGGGTAGGGTTTACGAATATACTCACAACCACTATATCGTTTTCTTCCCGCGCCCTTTTCACAAGCGAAAGATGTCCTTCGTGAAGAAAACCCATGGTTGGTACGAATCCTATCGTTTTATTCTCTTTCAAATACTTTTTGGAGAGCTCTTTCATATCCTTGACCTTCTCCACGATTACCAATCCGATCACCCCTTGTTGTACTTTTCACATATTATCTCATCGGGATCACATTCGGTTTTTTCTAGCATCTTCAAAACCATCTCGCCTATTGGATTCTCTATCCCCGCCAGAAAATCCGCGGTATGAAGGTGCAGACATTTAACGATTCTGGGATCTTTTATACCACCAGTTCCAGATTTTACAAGGACATCCCATTGAACCTCCTTCGGCAGAATCTTCACTCTCTTTCTCCTCACCTCTTCATGAGCTTTTCTCACTTTTTCGAAGAATTCTTTATCGCTCTTTATCCTATCTTCAAATTTCTTTATCCATCCTTCACTCTCCAGTCTGGATATCTCCCTTCTCAAGAAGATACATGTCAGCCAGTATAGAGTAGGAAAAGGCTTCCCATCTTTCAGAGGGAAACTCTCTACAACGACTGGATACCCATATTTACATCTCTTCACCACTCTTCTCAGATTCGTCACCTTTCTCCCAAGCTGCTTTTCGACGATCTCTTCATCAGAAAGCAAATCCAATCATCCTCCACTTTTTTATCTGCAAGTGTCCACCCCTTCGACCTCGCCTTATCAAGTAAAATCTTCTCCTTCTCTTTAGTTATGCCAGATAATATAAGAATCGTCTTGCTATGGGACACTCTGTGAACATCCTCTAGCAACTCGAGTAAGATCTCTGGCAATATGTTGGCTGCTATCATATCGTATTTCCCTTTTACTTTCTCGAGCAGGTTGGATTCCAGCACGTCTATTTTAACGTCGTTTCTGAGCGCATTTTCAATAGCAATCCCCACAACTTGCGGATCTATATCCACAGCTAAAACTTTTCCTGCTCCAAGCTTTTTCGCAACAATCGATAATATCCCTGTTCCGCATCCAACATCAAGGAAAGTCATACCATTCTTGATATTCTCCACGATAAATGATAAAGCCATCCTTGTGGTGGGATGATATCCTGTTCCAAAAGCGAGGCCAGGCGTCAGTTTGATAACAATTCTGTCCTCGTCTTCCAATACATCTGAAGGATCGACAACGATGTTTGGTGCCACTTCGAAGGGCTTCAAAAGGTCTTTGGGGAACCAGTCACTAGGAAGGATTTCTTTTTCCTGAACGAATTCGAGGTTCATTTCTCTCAAAAAATCAGGAATGTCTTCTCCAGGATTCAGATAGATTTTTAAAAATGTTCCCTCTTCTTCCTCCTCTATGGAAAATATAAAAAAATTCTCTTCATACATACGCTCCACTACTCTTTCAATCTCATCTGATACCTTGAAAACGATCTCCCTAAACATACTATTCAGATAACCCTGCAAAGAACTTCATAGCTGCCCTACCACAAGCTTTAGGGTTGTAACCTCCCTCCTGAACCACCAATTTGGGCACATCCAACTGGGCTATCACGTGTCCCATTCTATAGAAATCCTCATCTTCCAGCTCAAATTTTCCCAAAGGATCCTCTTTGTGTGTGTCAAAACCCATGGATATGAGAAGAATTTCAGGTTCGAAATCCTCTATCTCGTTAAGGGCTTTCTCAAGAGCTTTAGAATACTCCTTCCACGAAGCTCTTTCATTCAGTGGAAGGTTTAGGTTATAGCCCTCCCCTTCTCCTTCCCCTATCTCCCACGGAAATCCTGAAATCCAGGGATAAAACTCTTTTGGATCACCGTGAATCGAAATGTAATAGACTTCCTTTGAAAAATAGAATATGTCTTGTGTTCCGTTTCCATGGTGAAAATCCAAATCCAAAATACTAATCCTTGAGGAACCATGCTTTAGAAAGTAAAATGCAGAAATAGCCACGTTGTTGAAATAACAATACCCTCCACAGCTTTCAAAACTTGCATGATGCCCCGGAGGCCTGCAAAGAGCGTAGACAACGTTCTCTCCTCTCATGATGTGCTTTGACGCTGTCAAAACAACATCGACAGCTGTTCTCGCTGCCTTAAAAGTCCATGAACTTATGGGAGTTCCCGTGTCAAAGCACATATCGTGTCCGAAAACCTCGGGGAAATACTCTTCGTTTTCCTCCATTTCTTCACTTTTTCTTCTGAGCCACTCGACATATTCTGGACTGTGGACCATGTAAATGTAGGAATCGGGAAACGAAAGTGGAGGAGAGATGTCCTCGAAACCACTGAGTATAAGCATATCTTTGATCGCTTCAATTCTCTCAGGTTTTTCAGGATTTTCGATCCATTTTCCTCTATCCAGTTCTTTCATCGGAACGTGCATCCTATGTTCTGGTGTGTAGACTATCTTCATGATCCGTAATCCTCCAATTTTTTTATTCTCCTCTCGTGTCTACCACCTTCAAATTTCGTTTCCAAGAAAGCAGACATTACCCACTCAGCGAGTTCAATTCCCATGAATCTTCCAGGAAGTACCAATATGTTGGCATTATTATGCTTTCGTGCAAGGCGCGCCATTTCAGGGAAGAAACAGAGGGCCGCTCGTATTCCTTTGAACTTGTTGGCAGTTATTGACATACCGAGTCCGGTTCCGCATATCAGAACACCAAAATCAGCACATCCATTCCTTATGCAGTCAACTACTTTCTTCGCAAAATCGGGGTAATCCACAGAAGCTGTTGAATCAGTGCCAAAATCTATGTAATCGATATTATTCCTTTCAAAAAACGCTTTCAAACCCTCCTTGAGATGAAAACCAGCATGATCCGATGCTATAGCGATTTTCACTCTTTCACCTTCCTGAGAGCCTCAGAAACTGTATCGGCTATCTTCAAAATTTTATCAAGAGATGTGAGTTCCAATACTTTTCTCACGGACTCGTTCGGAGAGCAGAGAACGAAATCCCCCCCTTCTGATGTGGAATTTTTAAGTATACTAACGAGTATTCCAAGAGCAAAACTATCCAGTTTATCGACATCGGAGAGATCTAAAATAATCTTGTTGTAACCCTTTCTCAAGAATTCATTAAATACCCACCTTTTGAATATGTGGGCATTATCTACACTTATACTTCCTGATGGTTTCAAAACCACGATATCATCCACAAAAGTGTATGGAAACATCTTACCCCTCCATATCCTTTAAAAACTCGTCCAGACTCTCATATATCGGGATGATAGAATCCAGCTGGGTTAACTTGAAGAGACGCTTTAGAGATTTATCCATTTTTATCAGGATCAACATTCCACCGTTCAACTTGCAGCTTTTATGAAGGCTTATCATAGCACCAAGTGCAGAGCTGTCCATGTAGTGAACATCCGAAAGATCTATGATCAACTTGTTTTTTCCCTTATTCAAAAAATTATCCAAGAGCTGTTTTTTGAAATTGAAAGCGTTGGACAAGTCCAGCTCTCCTTTCGGCTTTACTATGACGTAACCTTCTATTTCCTCGTATTGGTACATCCCAACCCCCCCTCAACGGAAGAGCCTGATCAATCCTATGGCCTTTCCTACGATCCTTATGTCACCGGTTTTAACTAGTTTCCCAATATTCCCCCCATCCGTGTATTTTAAAACTTCCAAATCTGTCCCTTCCCTCACGACTATAACGATATCTCCGTTTTCAGCTTCTCGTTGCCTTTTAATTACCAAATAGTCCCCCTTCATTACATTTTCTTCTTTAAGAGAATCGTCTTTAACCTTATACACAAAATGGTCACACCCAGGTTCCAACATATCTCTTGGAACAGAAAGAAATCCCACAGCGTTCTCTACAGCGTTCACCGGCATATCGAACGGCATCTTCTCAACTATCGGGAGTTTTATGGCATCGGATCTGTAGACCAGTTTAATTCCCCTTGCCTTTCCCGTTCTTTTCACATAACCTTTCCTTTCCAAAGCCACAAGGTGTATAACTGCCCCTCGAGGCGTTATCTTGAATTTCTTGGAGATATCTCTTATAGAAGGGGGGAAACCGTTCTTCTCATAATACTCCTCGATGAACTTGAGTATCTCCTCCTGACGCCTCGTTAACCCTCTCAAATGTCAAACACCACCTTTGTGCGAATTTTCTCTCCCCGCTTTTCCAATCTCAGAAGGTGATATGTTAAAGCTTTTATTTCTTCCCCTTTCCTTTCCAACACCTTTTTAAATTTTACTACTATTTCCTCATCTTTTCTAATCATATCATGAGGAAAATGTCCCACAGAAATTTCAAATATCCAATCGTTTACCGCATCGAATATGAAATCCTCAAGTGGTTCATAGATATTGTAAACTTTCTCTTTTGAGAAATTCCCCAATTTAGGTTTATAGTGTTCAAAGAGGATATCTATTATCTCTTTCAACAACCCAATTATATCGTTGGATTCTATCTCATAAGCTAAATCCGCTGTGTGATCTATTTGTTTTCTCATGACACCACCGCCATCTGAGCTATTTCGTCATCGACCAGCTCTATGAGTTTCACACCTTTAGTTATCCTACCCACAACACCTATGTCTGAAACTGGTATCCTAACACTCATACCGTTCTTTGTGAGAACTATCAGCTCCTCATCACCTTTGACGAATCCTATGCCAACAATTTCCCCCGCTTTATCAACGCTAGATATGTTCTTTAAACCACTTCCACCTCTTCTTTGAATCCTGTACATGGAGACAGGGGTTCTCTTGCCAAAACCTTTTTTGGTGACTGTAAGTACATTTCCTTCCTCATCGGGCACTATTATCATTCCAACGACCTCATCGTTTTTCGATAGCTTTATACCGATGACGCCCATCGCACTTCTACCCATTCTTCTCAAGTCGTTTGCAGAAAATCTTATTATGAATCCCTTCTTCGTTGCGAGGAGTATCGTTGAGTCCTCTTTATTCAAAACACCTCCTGCTACAACTCTGTCGTCTTCATCTTCGTAAGATATGGCTCTTATTCCCTTCGTGGAAGCTCTCGCAAATTCAGAAAGAGGCGTTCTCTTTATCTTACCTTTTTTGGTAACAAGCACGAGATCTCCCATCTCTCCATTTGAGGGGATCAAAGCGACTATCTTCTCGTCGTCTTGAAGTTTGAGATAAGCAGTTATGTGCTTCCCTTTGGCAGCTCTTCCACTACTCTCTATTTCGTAATTTTTTATCATGTAGGCCTTGCCAAGATTTGATATGAAGATCGTGGAAGCTTTGTTTTTGCTCACAACAACGAATATGATCTCATCACCTTCTGAAACTTTTGAACCAATAACGCCCTTTCCTCCTCTTCTTTGAAGTCTGTAGTTCTTCAATGGTGTACTTTTCAGATATCCCTTGAGGCTCAAGGTTATTACAACATCTTCCTCAACTATCAAGTCTTCAAGATTGTAAGATCTCACTTCAAGATCCATGAGCTTTGTCCTTCTTTCGTCTCCGTATTTTCTCCCCAGTTCCTCGAATTCCCTTATCATAACATCGTATACTCTCTCATCTTTCTCCAGGATTTCTTTCACTTCTTCTATTTTATCTATAAGATTTCTGTACTCTCTCTGAAGTTTTTCAAATTCCAATGATGTTAGACGTGAAAGTCTCATATCCAGAATGGCATCTGCCTGAGCGTCCGTAACTTCCAGAACATCCATTAATTCCTTTTTAGCCTCCTCTACCGTTCTGCTGGTTCTAACGATATCGACGACGGTTCCTATCGCTCTGGATGCTTTCATAAGGCCTTCCAGGATATGAGCTCTCCTAGAGTAAGTTCTATACTCGTGTTCTGCTCTTCTTCTGATTATCTGGAATCTATGATTTATGAAAGCATTCAAAAGTTCTTTTATATTCATGAGTCTTGGCCTTTTTCTCTCATCTATCACAAGCATCTGAACGTTGTAAGTATCCTGAAGCGACGTGTGCTTATACAGATTGTTCAAAATGATGTTCTCATCTATATTTTTTGGTATTTCTACAACGATTCTGATACCTCTTTTATCCGACTCATCTCTAACATTTCTTATGGGAACATTTTCATTATTTTGAGCGTATTTTGCTATCTGTTCTATCAAACTAGCTTTACTGACCATGTAGGGTATTTCCGTTATGACTATCTTCTTATCCCTCTTCCCTTCTTCAACATGTACCTTTCCTCTTATAACGATTGAACCTTTCCCTGTGGAATATATCTTCAACAGGTTCGATGCGTTTATCACCACCCCACCTGTTGGAAAGTCCGGACCTTTCAAGTATTTCATGATCTCTTCAATCGTGGCATCCGGTTTCTTTATCAGAAGGATGAGGGCGGATATAAGCTCCTTCAGGTTGTGGGAAGGAATGTTCGTTGTCATACCGACAGCTATACCCGAAGATCCATTTGCAAGTAAATTCGGGAATTTTGATGGAAGAACCGTCGGCTCGAACAGACTACCATCGAAGTTCGGTATCATGTCGACGGTTTCTTTATCTATATCCTCAAGCATTTCTTCCGCTATCATAGTCAATCGGGCTTCGGTATACCTCATTGCAGCTGGTGGATCTCTATCTATCGAGCCGAAATTCCCCTGACCATCAACAAGGGGATATCTCGTTGAAAAAGGTTGAGCCATCCTGACGAGTGCTTCATAGACCGGGGCATCACCATGGGGATGGTACTTTCCCATGACTTCTCCAACGATTCTAGCACTCTTCTTGAAAGACGATTTGTGGGACAATCCAAGTTCCATCATCCCGTAAAGTATCCTTCTTTGAACGGGCTTCAAACCATCCCTAACATCAGGGATGGCTCTTCCAACGATGACACTCATCGAATACGTAAGATACGATTCGACGAGTTCATCTTCTATGGGTTTGTTTATAACCACCTCAGCCATTTCATCACCTTCTTACTCAGGATACCTTCGCTCCTGGTGTTATATCACCATCAATTGTTATCAATTTCAAATCATCCCCGTACTGGGCTGCTAAAAGCATTCCTTGAGATTCGTATCCCATCAATTTCGCTGGCTTCAGATTCGCAACCACCACTATGAGTTTTCCGATGAGATCTTCAGGTTTGTAAAATTCCGCTATACCAGCAACTATCTGTCTTTTCCCTAGATCCCCAAGGTCTATCTCCAGTCTCACGAGTTTTTTCGATTTCGGTATTCTCTCAGCCACCAATATTTTCGCAACTCTTAGATCCACCTTTGAAAAATCTTCTATTGTTATCATGTTTGTTTCTTTCTCCACACTCACTGTTCTCACCACCTTTTCGAATTTTTCAAGATCTATTTTTTCAAACAAAGGTTTACCATGTGAAACAGGAGAGCTAGATTTCAATACTCCCCATTTTTCTAAATGTTCTTTGTTTTCACTTTCATGGAAACCAATTCTTTTGAAAACCTCCCTGGCGGTGTCAGGCATGATGGGAAGTGTCATGAGAGAAACCTTCAAGAGTGCTTCCAGCGTGTTGTAGAGAACCGTTCCCAATCTTTCCATGTTTCCTTCTTTTGCTAGGACCCAAGGCTTTGTTTCATCGAAATACTTGTTCACGTCAGCTATGAAGGCCCAAACCTTTTCCAAGGCTTCTGTCAGCTTGTACGAATCCATGAGCGATATGAAAGTTTCCAAAGTTTCATCATATCTTTCCAGAAGCCAATTATCAATACTTTGAAGTGTTCCTGGCTTTGGGACCTTTGAATCGAAATGCTTCTTCACCATCGCGGTCGTTCTGTGAAGGAGATTCCCGTAATCATTGGCAAGATCCGCATTCAACCTTTTAACCAGATTTTCCTCCGAGAAATCCCCATCTTTTCCAAAAACTATGTCCCTGACGAGATAGTATCTGATGACATCGTTTCCGTACCTTTCGACGAATACTCTGGGATCTATGGCGTTACCCAAAGACTTTGAAATCTTCTGACCGTTGACTGTTAACCATCCGTGAGCGAAGATCTTCTTGGGAGGTTCTAAACCAACTGAAAGTAACATGGCAGGCCATATTATCGAGTGGAACCTGTTTATCTCTTTCCCTATCAGATGGACATCCGCCGGCCAGAATTCTTCGAATCTCTCCATATCATCAGGGTAACCTATCGCTGAGACGTAGTTTATCAACGCATCCACCCACACGTATATGACGTGATCTGGATCGCCCGGCATGGGGACACCCCATTTGAAGGTGGTCCTTGTTATACTTAAATCCTCCAATCCCCCTTCTAGTATCCTCAGCATTTCATTTCTTCTGAAATCCGGTTCCACGAATTCAGGATTGCTGTTGAAAATATCGAGCAGAACATCTCTGTACTTTGACAACTTGAAAAAGTAATTCTCCTCGCTGACCCATTTGACGGGTCTTTTACATTGAGGACATATCTTCTCGCCATCTCGTGTTTCAACCTCACTTTCCTTCCAAAAAGTCTCACATGGAACGCAGTACCACCCCTCGTACCTTCCTTTGTAGATATCACCATTTTCTACCATCTTCTTCACGAAGTACTGAACCGTCTTCATGTGGGAATCATCCGTCGTCCTTATGAAGTAATCGTTGGTTATCTTCAAATCCTTCCAGAGTTTCTTGAATTTTTCCGCAAGTTCATCACAAAACTCCTGGGGGTCTTTCCCGGCTTCACGAGCTGCTTGTAATATCTTCTGCCCGTGTTCGTCGGTCCCTGTGAGGAAGAAAACTTCGTACCCCATGAACCTCTTGTATCTAGCGATGATATCGGCTATGATCGTTGTGTAAGCGCTACCTATATGAGGCTCTGAGTTGACATAATAAATAGGAGTGGTGATGTAAAACTTCAAAACCTTGCACCCCCTCTTGGTATTCTGTTCGATTTTTCAGTAGAATGATATCATAAACATGTGTACGTAACTTTTCATTGAGAAAAAAATAGGGGGGATCGATGTGATTCCTCTCTACGATATCCTCCCGAGTAGAAGGAAACCTTATGTCATGTGGTGTATCATACTCATAAACGTCATCGTTTATGTCTACGAGTTAACCTTGGGTTCACGTGGTATGAGAGTTTTCTTCTACCTTTATGGTCTTGTACCTGCAAGATACACTGTAGAGCAATTTCAAGTTATGACAGGGCTTGAACCATCTTTTCTGCCATTCATATCTCATATGTTCATTCACGGAAGTTTCCTTCATATACTGGGTAACATGTGGTTTCTATGGATCTTTGGTGATAACGTGGAGGATATCATGGGGCACACCAGGTTCGCTATTTTCTACATGAGTAGTGGTATCATGGCATCACTCTTTCATTTCCTTCTCAACGTACATTCCACAGTACCGATGGTCGGTGCTTCCGGTGCGATATCTGCAGTAATGGGAAGTTACTTCGTTTTGTTTCCGTACTCAAGGATCGTGACACTTCTTCCTCTGATCTTCTTTTTCACCCTGGTAGAAATTCCAGCATACTTTTTCCTGTTCATATGGTTTATACTTCAACTTGTGAATGGTTTGAGTTCTTCCATCATGTATTCCAGTGTTGCTTGGTGGGCACATGTTGGTGGATTCGCTGTGGGAACGATCTGGGGATGGTTTTTTAGGAGGAGAGTGTATTGGTTGTGATATGATATATTAGGAGGTGCTCCTTGTGGCCAAAGTCCTTTGTGTGGATGATGAAAGGAACGTGAGAAACCTCATGAAGAAAGTCCTGGAAGACGAAGGTTACGAAGTGGTCGCAGTATCGTCTGGTGAAGAAGCCCAGGAGCTTTTGAACAAAGAAAGATTCAATATTTTAACTTTGGATTTGAAGCTTCCTGGAATATCGGGTATCGATCTTCTCAGAAAGCTTCAGGAAAAGGGAATGGAAGTACCTGCTATAGTAATCAGCGCCATAGCAACTCCAGAAGCCATCGTGGAAGCTATGAAGAATGGTGCAGTTGATTTTCTCTCAAAACCCTTCTCCCCAGAAGAACTTTTGGAAAAAGTAAAAGGTGCCCTCGAGATGGAAAAAATGACTTTCAACAAGATGGAAAGAATTGCGAAGAATTTGATAGAAAAAGGAAAATACGACGAATCCGAGAAAATTGTTAGGAAGATGTTCTCTTTGGTACCCTCCTCTCCAATTCCTCACTACCTTTACTCTCTGATACTCTCCTCAAGAGGTAACAAGGGCCTTGCTTTAAAGCATCTAAAGGCGGCTTTGACTCTCGACGAGAATTACTATCCCGCCAGGGAGGAACTGAAGAAGTATGAAGAAAAAAACTAAAATACTCTACGTTATAGTCGTTGGATGTGGAAAGATGGGATCGATCATAGCAAATTACGCCTCATCGGAAGGGCACAACGTGGTCGTGATCGATAAAGATGAAAAAGCTTTCGATATGCTTTCACCTGAGTTTTCCGGTTTCACCATCCTGGGAGATGCGACAGAAGTTGAGAATTTAAAAGCAGCCAAGGTTGACAGGGCGGATGTTCTCTTTTCACTCACAACCGATGACAACACGAACTTTATGATATCCATGGTGGCAAAACATGTTTTTGGTGTCAAGAGAGTCGTTTCAAGGGTTTACGATCCGGACAACCTTCCCGTTTTCCAAGAATTTGGAATAGATGCGATATGTCCTATTCTTTTGATGGTAGAATCTTTGAAAGGGCTCCTTCTTGGGGAGTGATTCAATGAAAGTTGTGATAATAGGAGGAGAAAAGACAGCTTATTACCTTGCAAGGTCACTGATATCGAAAGGATACAGAGTTATGATCATAAACAAGGATCCTGTCTTCTGCCAAGAACTTGCAAAAAAGTTAAAGGCGATCGTCATAAACGGTGATGGAAGCAGAAGATACATCTTGGAAGAAGCAGAACTCATGAGGAACGATGTGGTCGTTATTCTAACTCCTAGAGATCACGATAACTTGATAATCTCACAACTTGCTAAAAACCTTTTTGGAGTTGAAAGGATTGTCTCACTCGTGAACGATCCTGAGAATGTTGAGATATTCCAAAAACTTGGTATAAACGTTGTTTTGAACCTGACAAGTATGATAACGACAACCATAGAAAACCTGATGTTTCCTGAAGAGATGGAAAAGAGATTTCCCGTAGAGAAGGGAATTTCTTTTTTGACACTCGAGATCACGAATGACTCCCCATCACTTGGAAAAAAACTCAAAGATATAACCCTTCCAGAAGAGAGCATAGTGGGAGCGATTCTGAGGGGAGGAGTTTTAGTGGTTCCAAGGGGAGAGACAGAGATCAGGCTCGGCGATAAACTGTTCATAATAACATCTCCTGATGTTAAGAAGGATGTTGTCAAGGTTCTGGTAGGTGGAAACGGGAGATGAACGATTATCTTTCGGTTGTTGTGAGGAGGTTCCGCATAGTTCTCTGGAACGTCGGAACTCTCTTCACCTGGTTCTCTGTGATACTCCTTTTTCCCCTCGTGTTTTTGATATTCTATCCTGAAGAAGTTCATTACGCTCTGGGATTCGTTGAGTCGGCTGTGCTTTCCTTCATGTTCGGGATAGCCATGAAGCTGGCTTCCAACATAAAAGAATCACATGTTATAACCGTTCAGGAAGGCGCTGTTATCGTTCTCTTTTCATGGATATTCGCTATTTTCTTCTCAGCCCTGCCTTTCGTTTTCATGAAAATTCTCAATTTCTCTCAAGCGGTTTTTGAAGCGACCAGTGGTTGGACAACAACAGGTCTTACGATGATAACCGATGTAACGAAGATTCCAAGAATATTCCTGGTGTGGAGAAGCACAATGCAGTTCATAGGTGGTGCAGGTTTTGCGATCATCATGTTGGCAGCTTTGATAGGTCCCTTGGGGATAGGACTGTATTCTGCAGAAGGAAGGGTGGATAACATCCTTCCGAACATAAAACAATCGGCAAAGATAATGATGATAATATACATAACCTACGCTGTTTTCGGATTTTTCGCCCTGTGGATAGCTGGTATGCCCCCCTTTGATGCTTTCAACCATTCCCTAACGGCCCTTGCAACAGGGGGATTCTCCACGAAGAACGGAAGTATCGGTGAGTTCAACAATCTCAGAATAGAAGTTGTAACGATCTTTCTGATGTTTCTCGGTGCAACTGGTTTTGGAATCCACTACACCCTCTGGAAAGGGAACATAAAGGTGCTCCTCAAGAACGGAGAACCATGGTTACTATTTTCCACAGCCTTTCTGATGACGCTCTTTGTCTTTCCACAAACCATTGGTGTACTCTACAGATCAGCAGGAGAAGGTTTCAGAAGAACCCTCTTTCAGATCGTATCCGCCATAACTGGAACGGGATTTTCAACAGCTGATCTTTCGAAATGGAACGTTTTTCCTTTGGGGCTTTTCGTTCTCACGGTCCTCATGATGCTTGGAGGAATGATGGATTCGACTGCAGGTGGTTTGAAACAATTCAGGTTGTTCGTCCTGGGGAAGGTCATATTCTACACAGTCGTGGATTTCGTGAATCCCAAGCGCATTGTGAGAAGGATAGAGGTGTGGAAAGGCGAGAGTGTAAGGTACGTCAATCCATCCATGCTGAAGGATATGTTGGTTTTCTTTGGTATATACTTTGTAACATACTTCGTAGGAGTCTTCATTCTGCTCTCATATGGGTATTCCCTTTCAGATTCGATGTTTGAATTCTCATCAGCTATGAACGGTGTGGGATTATCTATAGGTCTCACTGGACCTGATGATCCATTGGGGGTTATATGGACCATGACGATAGGGATGTTCTTAGGAAGACTGGAATTCATCGTCATACTCTATGCCATCATGCGTATCATAAAAGATCTCAGGATACTCATAAGTGGTTCACGGAGGTGAAGGAGGTTGTACAAGAGGATAAAAGGTACCCTGGACATATGGGGTGATGATATCTGGTACTGGTACAAGATAGAGAAAACAGCGCGGGAAGTCTCGATGCGTTATGGATACGAAGAGATAAGGACTCCCATAATAGAGCCAACGGAACTCTTTGTGAGGAGTGTTGGAGAGGAAACCGATATCGTTCAGAAAGAGATGTATACCTTCGAGGATAGGGGAGGAAGGAGTATAACGTTGAGACCTGAAGGAACCGCTCCTGTTGTGAGAGCTTTTCTTGAAAACGCCATGATAAACAAGGGATTTCCTCAGAGGTTCTTTTATATAGGTCCGATGTTCAGATATGAAAAACCGCAACTTGGAAGGATGAGGCAATTCCACCAGTTCGGATTCGAGCTCATAGGTTCATCTTCTCCGCTTGCAGACGTTGAGATAATATCCATGGTGAACAGGTTCCTAAAATCCCTGGGACTTTACAGATTCAAAATAGTTCTCAACAGTATAGGATGTCCAAAATGTCGCGTGAACTACAGAAACGCTTTAAAGAATTACTATTCCGAGCACTACGATGAGCTCTGCGATGATTGCAAAAGAAGGTACAACACCAACATATTGAGACTTCTGGATTGTAAGGTCGACGTTGAACTCGCCGAGAAAGCACCGAAAAGCGTGGACTATCTGTGCGATGAATGTAGAGAGCACTACGAGACGGTTAAAAGATATCTGAAAATAGTGAACATCGATTTTGAGGAAGATCACAAGCTCGTAAGGGGACTGGATTATTACACTAGAACTGTTTTCGAAGTGAGGCATGAGCTTTTAGGAGCTCAGGACTCTTTAGGAGGTGGGGGAAGATACGATGGGCTGTTTGAAGATATGGGAGGGCCTCAGATACCGGCTTTGGGATTCGCATCGGGGATCGAAAGGATCATCCTAGCGATGAAGGAAGAAAAGGTGAGGGTAGAAAGAGAGAATCCTCACGAAGTTTACTTTGCCGTTCTGGGTCGAAAAGCTTACGAAAAAGCCTTTAAACTCGCAGAGGAGATAAGAAGTGCTGGAATAAACGTTGATATGGACGTTATGGAAAGAAACCTAAGAGGTCAGTTAAAACACGCCGATAGGGTCTCTTCGTATATAAGCTTGATACTCGGGGAGAATGAACTCAACAAGAACATCGTCATAATGAGGGATATGGAAACAGGAGACCAGATAGAGATAGATCTGGATTACGTAGTTGAGTACGTGATTGATAAGGTGAAAAAAGAGCATTGATATCAATCTTCCCAATCAAGAAGCCTTTTCTCTCCTTCAAGCTTTCTCATGGAACTCACATCTTGGGTAACCTCTACCGTTCCGAGGTAATTACCCTTGTTGTCGAAAGCCGGAATATACCTTATGTAAATCAATTTCCCTCCCATGTTTATCCAAAACTCAGCAGAACTTCTCTTACCACTTTTGAAAGCTTTCAATATCTTGTTCACTATATGGACACTTCGAGGAGGATGACACATCTGAACGGGTCTTCCTAGGACAGAAGGAGTCCTTGGAAATATCCTCTCTCCTCCACTGAAAAATCTCACCCTATCATCTTTATCTATAAATGTCACATCCACAGGAATTGTTTTGAATGTGGCACTTACCTCTTCTAAAGACAAATAACCTTCATCGAGTTTTAAATCGTTTTCTCTCACAAAGCGTGACTCATCGGGTTTCAATCTCACTCCCACCACATTTTTCAAGCTCTGCGGAAGATTCATGAGTTTCTCGGGCGGTACGTTGGGATCGATTTCGAAGGGATAAACTGGTTTTTCACTTGGTTTCCAATCGTTTCCAGGAATCACTTTATAGTACCCAAACAGCTCTTCCTGCTCTTTTATCGCTCTCCATTCACCTTCACTTAAAAGAATATGGAGAGTAGGATAGAGTATGTTGTTTTCTCTGTAGACCATATCGCTGAGAAGCTGTGAAAGTTTCAATGCCTGTTCTTTGAGAGACTCCAAATCTGGATTTTTGAACCCTTTAAGTAATTCATTCAAATACTTTATCTTGTACCTTATCTCATCGTGCTTGGTCCACAAAACTGTAGGGACAGCGGTTATACCTCTTCTTTCAAGATAGGGAAATATCAACATCTCTTCACGGTTGTAATGTGTTCTACCTATCTGTGATAATTGCTTTAAAAGTATTCTTATGTTCTCCAAAGAATTTTCGATGGATCTAGCATGTATCGAGAGAACCTCGGCATCTTTCATGATGTTTCTGTTTTCCAGAATCAACGTGTGAAGAGGATGACCTTGTGGAATTTCATCGATGTTTAAACTTTTTTCCAAACTCTCACGAAATACCTCAACATGAAGATCACACATTTTAGCGATGTCTTTCGCGGATATTCCCTCTTTCAGTAGTTCCTGTTCTACCAAAGGTATCTCGATTGGTGATATGCTTTTCAAGACTTCTTTGAATTCCTCTTTTAAAATTTCCACCTCTCTTCCCTCGTGGAGATCTTTCAGAAGCTTTTTCAGTTTTTCTTTCTTGTACCGCAGATTTGACAGTAATTCACTCATATTCTAATACCTCCTGATTTTAATTAGGTCCATCTAAATTATATCTCATTCTGTACCATCCCGTCAACAAAAATTTTGATACTATTTATCGTATTTTCGTCAAAATAATTGAGGCTGGTATAATTAACGTGAAAAATACCTTGGGAAATTTTTAACTTTTCATCTGAAAAAGTAGGGAGGGGACAGCGTGGATGCTCTTGGGAAACTTTACACCAGTACGGCGATAGTCACGATGAACGTTGATGAAAAGATGAACGGTATAACTGTCGCCTGGCTCACGAGGGTTTCATGGGATCCTCCCATGGTTGCCATTTCGATTGGAAAAACAAGATATTCCCACGAATTGCTTTTGAAATCTCAAGGTTTCGCCGTATGTATCATGGGAGAAGAAGGAAGGGAGGCAGCAGAATACTTTGGAACAGTATCAGGAAGAAGCGTTGACAAGTTCAAAAAATTCAAGTATCGAATGAGCAAAGGAGGATACCCTATCCCTGAAGGAACGATAGCATACCTTGAGTGCAAAATCACAGGAAAGTGCGAAGCCGGTGATCA
>CAZANP010000021.1:0-17773 GCA_964486555.1 uncultured Thermotoga sp.
AGGTGAAACTTTTCAATCTCACAAATACCGATATAGGAGAGTACGCAATATCCCTGGTGGATTGTGCAACTCTTGTGATAGCTTCTCCAACCGTTTTAACAGGGCTTCACCCGGTTGTTTCTTTTGTAGCGTCCTTAACGGGTGTTTTGAGACCTAAGTTGAAGTATGTGGGTTTCATAGGATCCTACAGCTGGGGTGGAAGAGCTTTTGATCAACTGAAATCATTGCTAACAGGGCTCAGAGCGGAATTTTTGGACCCTTTCATCATAAAGGGACATCCAACGGAAAAGGATTTTGAAAAACTGGAGGAGTTTGCTGAGAAGATTATCTCTAGACATGAGAAGCTGTGACCGTTATGACAACGAAGTCAGGAGTGTAACAGATAATTAATTCTTTAAAGACTGTGTTCAAAGGCGGAATAGAGAAAAAGATACGTCTTTTCGATTCCGCATCTGTCATATATGATCAATGGCTCTGGTTTATCACATGAAATTTCTCTTCTCAGGAACCCACGCTCTTTTAATCCCAAACCTGTTCACAGTACTGAACCTATGATATGATTTTTTCTGGTGATCGTTATGAATAAAGAGTTTTTAATCGAGAAAATAAAAGATTTCCTGAAAGACCATAACGAGATAATATTTGCTTATGTATTCGGCTCTTCAATTGAAGAACAGGTGTTCAACGATATAGATCTCGGTGTGTATGTGAATGAGAGCGATCCAAAGGTGAAAGATGCATTTTATGACATCGATTTGTCATTAAAACTTGAAAAGTACCTTCATCTCCCGGTAGACGTTGTTTTGCTGAACTGGGCAAATAGCATCATGATTTTTCGTGCGTCCAAGGGTATTCTTGTGAAGAACAATGATGATAACCTCAGGGTTGATTTCATCACCAAACATTGGAAGCTATACTGGGATATCAAGGATAGAATAAGAGAATACATTAAGGAGAGAGAATGATGCCCGTTGATAAAGAACGGTTAATCTTGTTGATAGGTAGGATAGATGAATCGCTAAACATCCTTAAAAAAATCATGGAAGATGGTGAAAGTCTTCTTAAAGATCCTGTGAGAATGGGAAGTGTTAAATACTATTTGATCGTTGCAATAGAAGCGTGTATTGATATATGTAACCACATAGTGGCTAAAGAACATCTTGGGACGCCTGATAGCTATTCCGGGTGTTTCGATATCCTACAAAAATTTTCTATAATTGATGAGCATCTTGCAACGAAAATGACCAATATGGCAAAATTCAGAAACCTGTTGGTTCACTTGTACTGGAAAGTCGACGATTATCGTGTTTACGAAATTCTCCAAAAGAACCCACAGGATTTTAAAGAGTTCATCAAACAGGTGAGTTCAAAATACCTAATAAATGACCATTGATTTTTCATAGAACCTTGCTGTTTCTTCTTAAGTTTCTGTTAAACTTTAGGAAACATCCGTTCGTTAGAATCATTGAAAAGTGTGAAAATTGAATATCTTTCAAGACCCGGCGGAGGAGCCCCTGAGATGAGTAGCCCTTCTCATCATGGGGGAATAGGGGAAGGGTGAAAGGCGAAGGGGCCGAAGGGTGCAAGGGAACCCCCTACCTTGCATGCCTGGGGATGTGGGGAACACCCACATCACTGTCACGGAAGGAACGAATGCCTTCCGTGGAGAGCCGTTCGGGTCTGAGATTGAGTGAAAGAACACTTGATTTCAGACCTGAGGCGTTTCTCCACGGAAGGGAGAAACGCCTTTTTTGTTAAAGGGAGGTGCTGTTGTGAAAGTAGGAATAGTTGGTGCAACAGGTGAAGTTGGGAGAGCCATGATCAAGGTGCTGGAAGAAATGGATATCCCCGTGGACGAACTTCGATTGTTCGCTTCCAAAAGATCTGCAGGTAAAACACTTGAGTTCAAAGGGAAAGAATACGTTGTTGAGGAACTAAAAGAAGGTCACATGAAGGAAAAATACGATTACATTCTTTTCTCAGCAGGAGCGGAAGTTTCAAAGAAATTTGCAACAATTGCTGCAAAGAGTGGCAACATCGTGATAGACAACTCTTCTGCCTTTCGGCTGGAGAAAGACATCCCTCTCGTCGTTCCTGAGATAAACGGGTATCTTCTCAGAGGATATAAAGGGATCGTAGCGAATCCCAACTGTTCCACGATCCAGATGGTTCTTTCCCTGTACAAAGTTCACAGAGTTTACGGGATAAAAGAGATCGTTGTGTCAACTTATCAGGCCGTGTCAGGTGCCGGGCATAAGGGAGTTGTCGAGCTTCAGTCTCAGATGGACGGTGAAGATGTCATATCTGTTTTTCCAAAAAGGATTTTGGGAAATGTGATCCCTCTCATAGGTCCCATCAAAGAGAATCTGTACACTCAGGAAGAGATGAAAATGGTGAACGAGACCAGAAAGATTCTGAACGACCCCAGCATAATGGTGTATCCAACTGCTGTCAGAGTCCCTGTATTTTACGGTCACTCTGAGAGCATCTTTGTAAAACTTGTGAAACCTTTTAAAAATCTTGAAGAACTCAAAATAGTCCTTTCATCGAGTGAAGATGTTGTTGTAACGGATGACATCGTAACACCTTTGGATATCGAGGGATCGGATCTCACATACATCTGCAGGGTCAGAGCTTTCGATAACACATCTTTTTCCTTCTGGAATGTTGCTGACAACATAAGGGTGGGAGCGGCAACCAATGCTGTTCGGATTTTGAAGAAACATATGGAACTGAATGGAGTGGGATCATGAGATATCCTGTCTATTCCTCCCTTGGCAACACCTTCATCATGGTGGATTCGTCGAAGAAACCTTTGACTATCCCTGAGAAGAAAGAGTTGATTATGAAAGAAGCAAAAGATGTGGATGGTGTCGTATTTTTGGAGATAAAAGATGGCTCATTTTTCATGGACTACTTCAACAAAGATGGTAGTAGAGCCTTCTGTGGAAACGGTGCAAGAGCTTTCGTCATGTTTCTCAGGGATCTTGGCTACATAGATAACCACGTTGTTTTCAGAACGATTGAAGGGGATATTCCGGGATGGATTGAGGGGAAAGATGTTATCGTGAAGATGCCTGATCCCATTTTCTTGGGAAAAAGAACTGTCCACAGTTTTGAAGGTGTTCTTATCAAAGTCGGTGTTCCACACTTTCTTGTAAAGCATGATGATATCGAAAAGCTCGACATCGAAAAGATGGCTCCCTGTATCAGGAAAGAACTGGATGCGAACGTGGATTTCTATAAAGAGATCAAAAGAGAGGTTTTGAGATTGAGAACTTACGAGAGAGGGGTAGAAAGGGAAACCAAAGCGTGCGGAACGGGAGCAACAGCCCTGGCCTGGTATTACAAGAAAGATCGTAAATATAAGGGAGATACCGTCGAGATCATCGTAAACGGAGGAAGGCTCTTTGTCATTTTCAAGGATGATGGGATA
Source organism: uncultured Thermotoga sp. (assembly GCA_964486555.1). Taxonomy (GTDB): domain Bacteria; phylum Thermotogota; class Thermotogae; order Thermotogales; family Thermotogaceae; genus 4484-232. The sequence continues at coordinate 3,437 of CAZANP010000021.1, forward strand.
TACCTTAAGGGAGGTGTTGAGAGATGGTGAGAGGTGTGGGGACAGCCATGATCACTCCTTTCCGTGACGGTGAGGTCGATTATGAAGCTCTGAGAAGGTTCGTGAGATTCCAGATTGAAAACGATGTACATTTTCTTCTAGTCCTTGGAACAACAGGTGAAGCTCCTGCTGTGAATGATGATGAAAGGGAAAAGATCGTATCCACGGTTCTTGAAGAAGTTGATGGGAAGGTGCCGGTAGTGGTTGGAGCTGGGACCAACAGTACGGAAAAAACATTGAAAATGGTGAAGAGTGCGGAGAAGTTGGGAGCAGATGGGGTTCTTCTTGTAACTCCATATTACAACAAACCAACCCAGGATGGCCTTTATGAGCATTACAAGTTCATATCTGAAAGAACGGATCTTGGGATAATACTCTACAACGTTCCTGGAAGAACGGGTGTCAACATGCTTCCAGATACCGTCGTCAGAATAGCTGAGGACTTGAAGAACGTTGTGGGGTTGAAAGAAGCTTCTGGTAACATGTCGCAGGTTGACGATGTGATATTCAAAGTCAAATCTGCAAGGGAAGATTTTCTTGTTTATTCTGGAAACGATGATCAGGCTTTCCATCTCATGTGCAGTGGTGGAGATGGAGTGATATCCGTCGTATCGAATATGGTTCCAAAGGATATATCGAGAATGTGCGAGCTTCTTTTTGAAGGAAACCTGAGGGAAGCTCTTGAGATTCATAAAAAGTACTTTAAATTGATGAAAGGGCTCTTCATAGAGACAAATCCCATCCCTGTGAAAGCCGGGCTTAGCCTCATGGGATTGATAAAAAACGAGCTGAGGCTCCCTCTTGTCCCAGCCAGAGAATCCACCGTTAAAAAACTGAAAGAGATCATGAAAGGATGTGGTCTCCTATGAAATACGGTGTTGTCGGTTTTTCGGGAAGGATGGGTAAGGAGATAATAGAAACTTTCAAAGAAAAGGGACACGAACTTGTGTACATGCTGGACATCGAAAACGAACTTGTAGATGGGGAACCTCAGGTCATACTGGATTTTTCAAGGCCAGAGGCTGTTAAAAAAACCGTCGAAGTCTGTAGGAAATACAAAGCGGCTCTTGTCATAGGAACGACTGGATTGGGTGAGAAGGAACTCGAAATGATAAGGGAGTTATCGAGAGAAGTTCCTGTGATCCAATCCTATAACTTCTCAGTTGGCGTTCACGCCATGAGGAAAATCGTGAAGCTCCTGAGCGGTATTTTGAAAGATTGGGATGTGGAGATAGTTGAGACTCATCACAGGTTCAAGAAGGATGCTCCCTCAGGAACGGCTATTCTTTTGAAGGAAGCTATAGATCGAGAAATACCAGTTCATTCTTTAAGGGTTGGTGGAATACCCGGTGATCACCTGGTCATTTTCGGAGACGTAGGTGAGGTTCTGGAGATAAAGCATAGAGCCTTGTCCCGGAGAACTTTTGCTCTTGGGGCGTTGAAAGCGGCTGAATTCCTTCTCAATGTCGGAAAACCAGGCATGTACGATTTCGAAGAGATCATCTTCGGAGGTGGTTGATATGGATCCACGAGAGCTAATAAGACTCATAGCAGAATCCAAGAAAAAAACACCAACCATTGCCTTTTTCAAGGGTAATGTTAAGGGGATACCAAAAGATGTGAAGTACTTCGGATGTGAAAATTTCGGAGTATTGGTAGGGGACTACGAACTCGTGAAGAAGGTGCTTGATGATAACAGTGAGGAGATAGATGATTTTTACATCGAAGTGAAAGCCCGAAACTCTGCGTTACCCCTTGCAGACCTGACGAAGTACAACGCCAGGATCGAGCCTGGAGCGATAATAAGGGACATGGTGGAAATAGGAGACGGCGCAGTGATAATGATGGGAGCTGTTGTGAACGTAGGTGCGGTGATCGGAGAGAGAACAATGATCGATATGAACGCGGTAATTGGAGGAAGAGCGATCATTGGGAAAAACTGTCATATAGGTGCAGGAGCTGTCATCGCAGGTGTTATAGAACCTCCCAGCGCCAAACCCGTGGTTATAGAAGATGATGTTATGATAGGAGCCAACGCTGTGGTACTGGAAGGAGTAAGGATTGGGAAAGGTGCCGTTGTGGCAGCTGGAGCGGTTGTTACGGAAGATGTGGAACCATACACCGTCGTTGCAGGAGTTCCCGCAAGAGTTGTGAAAAAAGTCGATGAGAAAACCAGAGAAAAGACGAAGATCGTTGAGGATTTGAGAAATCTTGGGGGTAAAGAGGAATGAAGATAGTGGTTCAGAAATATGGGGGGAGTTCCCTCGCCACACCTGAAAAGATCAACTCCGTTGCTACCAGAATAAAGAGAAAAGTTGAGGAAGGGTATAAAGTTGTCGTTGTTGCATCCGCCATGGGAAAAACAACAGACGAGCTCATAGATCTTGCAAGAAGTGTCACAGAGGATCCTGATCCAAGGGAGATGGATATGCTTCTTTCCACAGGAGAACAGATCTCAGTTGCTCTTCTTGCAATGGCTCTCAAAGACAAGGGGGTTAAAGCAAGATCGTACAACGCCCTTCAGATAGAGATAAAAACGACGGATCATCATACTTCCGCAAGGATAGTAGATATAAACGTGGATAGGATCAAGAGACTGCTGAAGGAAAACGATGTGATCGTTGTTACAGGTTTCCAAGGTGTTAATGAATCTGGGGATCTGACAACCCTTGGAAGGGGTGGATCTGATACTTCGGCTGTTGCACTTGCCGTGAAACTTTCGTGTCCATGTGAGATATACAGCGATGTCGATGGTATATACACGTGTGATCCAAGACTTTACCCTGGCGCCAAAAAACACAAGTATATAACCTACGACGATGTTCTTGAGCTGACTTCCCTTGGCGCTAAGGTTCTTCATTCAAGAGCAGTGGAACTTGCAAAAAAGTATTCTGTTGAGTTGTATTGTGCCTCTTCATTTTCAGAGGAGGAGGGAACTTATGTGGTCGGAAAACTTCCTGAATGGTTGGAAGAGCCAGTCGTTACAGGTACTTCTTTGGATAAGAATCAGGTCAAAGTGACCATATCGAATGTACCAAACGATCAGAGGATTCTCTCCAAAATTTTTGAAGATGTTGCAAAAGCGAATATCAACGTCGATATGATATCTTTAGTTCCCGTTGGAAACAAAGCGTTTCTTTCATTCACAATACCTGAAGGTTTTGAAAAGAGTTTAAAGGACACTGTTGAGAGCACGTTGGAAGGATTGGAAGATTGGAACTTGGAAATCTCCAAGGGATTTGTGAAAATATCTGTCGTTGGTGTTGGTATGAGATCGAGTCCAGGAGTGGCTGCGAGATTTTTCAAAACACTTTCTAAAGCGGGAGCACATGTGGAACTCGTAACAACGTCTGAAATAAAAATATCCTGTCTCATACCTGAGGAATTCGGAGAAACCGCTTTGAGGCTGGTAGCAGAAGAGTTCGAATTATAAGAGGTGATACGATGAATCCATATCTTGTAAGGGTTTATGAACCTTTCCCTATAAAAGTGAACAGAGCTGAAGGGATCTGGATATACGATGAAAAAGGAAGGAAGTTTCTCGACACGTTCGCCGGGATAGGGGTTCTGGCTTTTGGACACTCCGATCCCGAAATAAAAAAAGCCATTTTGGAGAAGATGGAAAGACACACGCATATATCCAATTTTTTTGTGGATGAAGATGCTGAGGTGGTAGCGGGAAAATTGGTGAACAGAGTGGGTACGAAAGGAAAAGTTTTCTTTGCGAATTCCGGAACCGAAGCAAACGAAGCTGCATTGAAAGCAGTAAAGAAATTGAAGAAAGGGATCATAGTTTCTTTCTTGGGGAACTTTCACGGAAGGACAATTGGCTCTCTCTCAATAACCGGTTTTGAAAGATTGAGGAATCCGTTTTTACCACTACTCGACAGTATCACGTTTCTTCCCCACAACGATCCACTCCATTTCAAAAAATTCATGAAGGAGCGAGGAGGGAACGTTTCTGCTGTATTCGTAGAACCCATCCTTGGAAGTGGTGGCATTTTCCCCTTGAAGAACGAGATGGTAGAGGTCATCATGGATTTCAAAGAAAAATACGATTACATTTTGGTAGTGGATGAAGTGCAAGCTGGCCTTGGAAGGACGGGGAGGTTCTTCTCACATCAGCACTACAATTTGATACCGGATATAGTAACGGTTGCAAAAGCTCTGGGAGGAGGGCTCCCACTGGGTGCGGCGATATTTCTGGAGAAAGTGATGGATGTGTTTGAACCGGGAGATCACGGTTCAACCTTCGCACCGAATCCACTAGCACTTGCAGGGGCAAGAGTCGTCCTTGATAAGTTAACAGACGATTTTCTGAAAGAAGTTGAAAGGAAAGGGAAATACTTTATAGATAGACTCAGAGAGATAAGAGGCGATAAAATCAGAGATATAAGGGGCATGGGACTGATGATAGGTGTGGAGTTGAACTGTGATGGAAATGAGGTAAAATGGAAAGCTTTTGAGAAGGGATTACTACTGAATGTCGTTAAAGGAAAAACCATCAGATTTCTTCCCGCTTTGAACATAAAGATTGAAGAGATAGATGAAATCGTCAAAAGATTTGAGGAGGTACTGAAAGATGGAAATATTCGAAAAAATAGCTGAGAAATTCGGAACACCCACGTACGTATATTTCGCAGATACTATAAGAGAGAAAGCTAGAAGGGTATTAGAGGTTTTTGAAAATTTGGAAGTTCTTCCTACTTTTGCTGTCAAAGCCAACGGAAACCCTGTGTTGTTAAGGATATTGAGGGATGCTGGATACGGAATGGATGTTGTAACACCTGGGGAATTGATAGCATCAGAGTTGGCTGGCGTTTCCATGGACAAGATCGTGTGGAACGGGAACGGGAAAACAGAAGAAGAGATGAAATTTTTCTTATTAAAAGGTGTGAAGATGGTGAACGTGGACTCTTTTGAAGAAATGGAGCTCTGGAGAAAGATGAAAACTCACGATCTTGATTTCTTCATAAGGGTGAATCCTGACGTTGATCCCAAAACACATCCTCACATTTCAACGGGGTTGAAGAAACACAAGTTCGGTATTCCTTTGAATTCTCTGGAGGATTTCCTAAAGAAATTTCCAGACATGAACGTAGTTGGTCTTCACGTTCACATTGGATCTCAGATCACCGATGTTTCACCGTTTGTGGAAGCTTTAAGTAAAGTCGTAGAGACTTCCGACAAATACGGTTTCAAGTCCATAAACATAGGAGGGGGCTGGGGAATAAATTATGAAGGAAAAGAACTGAATTTGGAAGAATTTAAAGAGAAAGTCATACCTCTTTTGAAAGGAAAGAAGGTCATATTCGAAATAGGAAGATACATAATAGGACCTGCTGGAGTTCTTCTTTTAAGGGTTGTAAGGGTCAAAAAAGGAAACAAGAACTTCATCGTCGCAGATGGAGGTATGAACACTCTGATAAGACCTTCCCTTTACTCTGCCTATCATAATATAAAAATACTGGGTAGAAATGAGGATGTGAAAAAATTCGATGTGGTAGGACCACTTTGTGAAAGTGGAGATATCTTGGGAATCGATAGATACTTACCTGAACCGGAGGAAGGGGATCTTCTGATCGTTGAAAACGCTGGAGCCTATGGTTTTTCAATGTCGAACAATTACAACTCCACTCTGAAACCGGCTGAAGTTCTGGTAGATGGAGACAGAACGTACCTGATAAGAAAACGGGAAGGGCTCGACGATCTGTTCAGAAACGTTATCTTTCCGTGTTTAGAATGACCTCATCAGTTTTTCAAGAAGCTGTATCAGTTTTCTCAATTCAGGCTTCTTCTCGATTCTCGTTGTGAGAATCTCTTCAGCCGTCAACGGTACTCTGTAATAAGAGAAGTTGTTTTTCTCATCGATACTTATGTACGCTCCTTCAAGTGAAAGTCCCAGGAAAAACCCTTTGCTCAGGGAATAAGAATATATGGACGCCTTCAATTTGTAGTCCACGTTCGCAGATATATCCCTTCCCAAGGGTCCAGCAGACACAGACACATCTCCACCCAGTGTAAAATTGTCTTTCATGAAACTTTCTATACCTTTTTCGTTCATCACCACAAGCAAAAGGGATGTTGATTTTATACCAGCCTGATATCCCCAGCTTCCCCCTGCCAGTTTGAGAAAGAGTGGTCCGAACCATTCACCGGTTTTTTCATCCCTTCTCAGCAGAAAACCCTCACCGTATTCAACTCCAAAAACCAGCCCCACTTTGTACACCGAAGGAAATATAGCGATACCCTTTGCGTTTTTTAAAAGATATGCAAAAGCATCAACATCAGGAGATTTCATCATCTCGTTTAAAACATCTATGGAATCTCTTAGTATTTCTAAAGGATTTAAAAAGGCCATGGTACCAAAGAGAAGAAGCGCGAAAACCATCTTTTTCAACATGTTATCCCCTCCTGTTTCGTAGCAGTTCTCTTGGAGAAATTATCCTTATATTCCTGGAAAGCGTTTTATCCTTGAACCTATCATTACTCAATATAACACCATTTGAGGAAATGGCAAGATCTATTATCAGATCGTCTGCAGGAGATTCGAGAAGCACATCTGGAGATGATAGCCACTTTCTGAGACTTTCCTTCTCACTCTCGGGAACGATGTATTCCACGTTCCTATCGAAAACCACTTTGAAGGGAAAGAAAAAGGTCCCAAGGGACGAGAGTTCTTGAAAGAGAACATCGAATATCCTGAAAGAAAGATCTCCAAACCATAGGATGTTACTCCCATCAACTATTAAAGGAGCTTTCGGTTTTCTAACAAGACCTGCTACAACATAATCATGAACTTTCAACTGACTCAGAAGTCTATCTTTATCTCTTCCATTCAAAATCTCGTAAATCTCTTTGTATTCCAAAACCTTCGATGCGAATGGTAGATCTATTTCGTTTATCTTGCGTGCTAAATCTTCAACGATCGTCTCCTGTGTTTGCACATCTGTGAGCTCTCCTTCTAGCTTCAGGAACAAATCAAGAAAGTTTCTGACTTTTTCTCTTTTCAGAAGGTCTTTCGAAAAATTCAGAAAATCCATGGCTGAGTTTCCTTTGAACAGTTTCAGCATTTTATCAGAAGGCAATGGGTAAGTGCTTGGATCGTACCAGAAGAGTATCTCGAGTATCGCTATTTCCGATACACCAAGCTGCTTCGAAGCGATTTCCAGCCTCTTTTGAAGGTTTTTCTTTTTATCCAAAATTATCTCTTTCACAATGAATTCAAAAACATCTGGTTCTACTTCCACCTTGGAAAGCTCCCCAAGAAAAATGGCCTTCAATTCAGATAGCTCTTTTCCCCTCCAGCCGCTTTTCTTTAAAATCTCCAAGAACCTATCTCTCAATTCCTTCATGAATTCTCTCATACCTTTCCGAGCTCCCTTATCAAACCGTACATTATGTTGACACCCACCGGTATTACCTCATCGGGCGGTAAGAACTTAGGGTTATGGAGCCCATGGAAATCCTTTATTCTTGTCCCAAGCCAAAACATGAGTGAAGGATACTTCTGTGAGAAGAAGCCAAAATCTTCTCCTGTGAATTTCATACTACATTGAACGAACTCGTATCCTAACTTCCTGATCACTCTTCTCAGAATCTCGAAGAGATGAACATCCACAAAGACGTGTGGATACTTCCCTTTAGGAATAATCTCCCCATCCTTTGCGATCTCCTTCAATTTTTTCAAGATCTCTTCCGATACTCTGATATTCGGCGTTCTCACAGTTCCATAGAGTGTCACTTCACCTGCAAGGACGTTCCTCACTTCCCCTCCCTCTATTTTTCCGAAACCAATCAGAATATCCTCACTCCTTAGTTTTCTGACATCATCGAGGAATCTCGCGACTTTCATGATAGGATCTTTACCCTCATCGTAGAACGCTATATGAATGGGATCTCCTTTGAAGACGACATCGACCTCGTATGCGGAAGCAAAGAGCGTTCCAGGTTTTGAAGCGACTGTACCGAACTTGTATTCGTCTGTCACGTGCAAAGCGACTGCATCGATTATCTTTATCCCTTTGTTTTCCAGTTCTTTTAAAACCAGCTTCGCTCCCCCACCTGTCTCCTCAGCTGGTTGGAAAACGAAAGCAACGTTGACCCTAGGTTTCTCTTTGAAAACCCTTTCTATAACTCCATAGAGTATCGCCATGTGAACATCATGACCACAGGCGTGCATATTATCGTTTTTTGAGGAATACTCCCATCCCGTTTCTTCCTTCAGTGGTAGAGCATCCATATCGGCTCTTAAAAGATGGAAACCTTCCTCCTTTCGACCTGTGTACAGTACCAAAATGCCAGTTTTTGCTATAACTTCTCCCCTTACTCCTGCTTTTTTCAGAACTTTCATCAGGAGTCTTTGAGTTTCAAATTCCTGAAATGACAGCTCCGGATTCATATGGAGAAGGTGTCTTAACTCTATTGGATTCATGATATCCCTCCCACTTCTGACAATGATACCATTTCGTTTAAAATAGTTTAGAAAATGGGAGGAAGATAATCATGGAAAAAGTTTACGTGATAGGCCATAAGGTTCCCGACACTGACAGCGTCGCCTCTGCTATTTCTTATGCTGAGTATAAAAACTCAGTTGATGGGAAAAAGAGGTACATTCCTTCAAGAGGTGGGGAGTTGAATCCAGAGACCACGTTCGTTCTCAACTTTTTCAACGTCCCCATCCCTCTATTACTTCAAACTGTTGAGCCCACTGTTGATGATCTGACTTTGAAAGAGCCGTTCTACGCGAGGCCAGACACACCTGTCTACGATGTGGCAACTCTTATGGAGGAGAAAAACATAAAGAACGTACCAGTCGTTGATGAAAGCGGTAAGATAGTTGGAGTCGTAACAGAAAGAGGCCTTGCAAGAGTTTATGTAAGGAGAACGAAGGTGGAGCCGCTCCATATACATCCTGTCCCCATAAGAAGTCTTGCAAGGATTCTCCAAGCAGAGATCCTGTACAAACCACAAAAACAGGAGTTGATCTCAGGATCGGTTCACATAGCTGTGGAGGCTCTGCACGTTCTTCTCAAAAAGATAGTTCAGGGGGATGTTGTCATAGTGGGAGACGATGAACCCGCTCAGATCGCCCTTCTTGAGAATGGAGCGAAGCTTTTGATAGTTGTAAACAAAGCACCGGTTTCAAAACGTGTTCTGGAGATCGCAGAGCAAAAAGGAGCCACCATTCTCAGAACATCAGCCGATGCTTTCGGTGCTGCAAAGCTCATCAATTTATCTTTGCCGGTTTCACTGATCATGTCAAAAGATTTTCCAGTGGTCTCTTACAACACGGCTCTTGAGGACGTAAAAGATCTGGTTTTTGAATCGAAATACAGGGCCGCTTTTGTCCTTGATTTTGAGGGAAGACTGGTCAGTGTCATAACCAGAACGGATCTGATGAAAAATGTGAGGAAAAAGGTGATACTCGTGGACCATAACGAAAGGTCCCAAGCGGTCGATGGTGTGGACAAAGCAGACATTCTTGAAATAATAGATCATCACAGAATAGGCGATATTTCGACATTGCATCCCGTTTTCTTCTACAACGAACCCGTTGGAAGCACATCTACCATAATAGCCAGCTGGTTTTTCAGAGAAGGAATCAAGTTGGAAAAAGAAATAGCAGGACTTCTTCTGAGCGGGATAATATCGGATACCCTGCTCTTCGCTCTTTCAACCACAACGAACAAGGATAGAGAAATTGCAAGGAAACTCGAGAAGATATCGAAAGTGAATATTGAAGATTATGGAAAGAGAATGCTTATGGAAGGAATGAAGATAAAGGGTCAAGATCCCATCTCTCTGCTCAAACGCGATGTTAAGAAATATGTCATAATGGATCATAACATCGTCATATCCCAGATCATGACGACAGACTTTGAGGGTGTATTGAAAGAGAGAGATAAATTCAAAGACGCCATGGAGAGGGTAAAGGGAAGTCTTGGAGCGGATATAATGTTCGTTCTTTTTACAGATCCAATAAGAAAGAGCAGTCTTGTCATGTACGATTGCGATCCAAGGATTTTAGAACACGCCTTTGGAAGCAGGGGAAAAGAAAATATTCTGGAACTCAAGAGCGTCATGTCAAGGAAGAAAGATTTCGTTCCAAGGATAGGAGATGCTCTAACATCTTTGAGAAAATAGAGGGGAAACTTTATGTATCATCTTGCCGTTTGGAGTACCGTTCTGTTCTGGGGAATCTCGTTCATAGCGACGAAAGTTGTGGTCGAATCATTTGACCCTTTACCAGCGGCTTTTTTGAGATTCGCAATAGCCGTGTCTTTTTTGATCCTTGTAACCAGAAAACCCTTAAAACTGAACCTGTTTTCGTTCCCTTTAATTATGGCTGGAGCTTGGGGAGTAACCCTGCACTTCATCTTCGAAAATTTCTCGCTGACCTACACCTTCCCAACGAACACATCTCTCATAGTATCGACCGTTCCAATATTTTATCTAATCTTCTCTCACTTCGTTCAAAGAAAAAAGACCATACATCTACACTACATAGGATCTGTAACAGCTTTCATAGGTATAAGCTTCGTCATTCTCAACGGTAGGATCCTGAAACTCAATCCCCTTGGAGACATCCTAGCGTTTGGTGCGGCGCTTTCATGGGTGATCTATACATACTATGTTGAAAAATTAGATGATGCCGGTAGCATTTCTTCAACGATAGGCATCCTGATTTGGGGTACCGTGTTTTTGTTTCCACTATCACTCCTTCAGCATTGGGAGCTGAAGAAGATCTTTCAGCCTGATGTTCTACTATCGATGCTGTACCTTGGACTCGTATGCTCTGGTCTGGCATACTTTCTGTGGAACCTTGGTATAAAAAAGCTTGGGGCTAGATACACCACCAACACCATCTATTTCATACCAGTTGTTACAGCAATATGTGAGCCAATTCTACTGAGAAAACCTCCTAGTGTCATGGTTCTTCTAGGTACCGGTCTTGCTATCGCAGGGCTCAGGATCTTCCAAAAGGCTGAAGAAAAATTAAAAAGTTAATGGCGCCACGAATAAACTTTTTCAGCATCTTCTCTTGTTCCCTTCGAAACCTTGTAATCACTGATTTCAACATATTTCACGTTTTTCAGAGGTTTGTTGGAGAACATGTGATTCCAGGTGTTAACGAATATCACGATCCTTCCATCCTTGAACTCAAAGGCCTTTGCTGGCAGAGTGATCGTTCCATGTAGATTTTCCGTATCATCGTAATCAAGAGAGCCCGCATAAACTCCTGGAAAGCGCACTTCCTTTATCTTTCCTTCATCAACAACGAGGAAGAAAGTTTCTATATCCTTCACTCTTCCATATTTGAAAAACCTGTAGATATCGTAGAAAAAGTTAGTAAAAGGATTTGGATGGTCTTCATCCTTGAAGACGACTGTTATTTCCGCATAACTTTCAGTCTCTTCAACGAACACATCGATTATGTCGTTCCCCGTATCCTTTTCTGGTATCATGAATATAGGAAGTTCGATCGCCACAGAGCACGTTGCTATCAGCAGGAGTAAAAACAGTATATTTTTCATCATGAATCACTCCTTGATGGAGGTGTGATTATGTACAAAATCAAGGCAACCCACATCATAGCTTTTATCAACATCTTCATAGCCATCTTGATGTTCGTATCGGGTGTTTTCACTGAGAGACATCCTCTTGCCCAGACTCTGCTCTTTCTCAAATTCGGTGCCCAATATGGCCCTGCAGTTTCTCAGGGGGATTGGTTCAGAATATTCACAGCCATGTTCGTTCACGGAGGTATTCTGCATATCCTGTTCAACACTTACGCTCTCATATACTTTGGAAGCATCGTTGAAAACGTCTATGGAATACCAAGGTTCATTTCGTTTTATTTTACATCAGGGATCGTTGGAAACTTAGCAACGCAGGTTTTCTATTACAAATCACTATCTGTAGGAGCGAGTGGTGCCATCTTTGGATTGATAGGCGTTCTGTTCTCAGCAGGTTTTAGAAGAGACACCCCCATATTCGTAAGACCTTTTACGGGATTGAGCCTTCTACCGATAATTCTTTTCAACCTGGTTTACGGTTTCATACCTGGAAGCAACATAAACAATGCAGCACATCTTGGAGGGTTTCTAACAGGTATGCTGTTTGGATACCTCTCAACCGCAAGTCCCTACCTTCGGAGAAAGGTTAAAGTCGCATGGATCGCTGTTGCCACAGTTCTGGTTGGTATCATCATAGCTTCTTTCGTTTTCCTGGCGATTAGAGCTCCGGAGATCGATGCACTCCTGAGAGAACTCAGAGGTTTTTGAGCATTTCAGTGAGTTTTCGAATGTCGTGGAAATTGGGGATCCTTCCCATCCCTTTTCCTCCAAGTCTTTTCGCTATAGAGAAAACCTTCGATGTTAACTCTTTTATGGAATAAACCCACGTTCCCCAATCCATCTTCCCGACGACTATCTCACAATCGAGTGAATACATGAACGTGTCAACGAAGAAAAAGAAGTGATCATCTTCTGAGAATCTCAGGAAACAGATTTTCCTCTCTTTATCCAGTATTTCCAAGCTCTTTAAATCCTCGATGAATTTCTCAAGATTTTTTATCTTCCCCCTTAAGATGACCCTGTAGACATCTTCCATTCTCTTTCCATTCAAAAAGTAAGAGAGATATTCCAATTCCTCACTTCTTGCAGTTCTGAGAAATGCTGTATCGATGGTTAGAGCCACCGCGAAAGAGAAGAGCACATCTTTTGAAAGAGAAACACCACATTCCTTGGAGATATCATAGAGATTCATGGAAAGGGAAGCTCGCGGTTTTTTGATGACTCTTTCGGCTTCGAGCAGTAACTCCTCTTCAACTGAATCGTGATGATCGATTATTATAAACCTTTCAGGTCTGAATGGAAGGGCGGAAGATCTGTTAGTATCGTAGACTATCACCAATTTGTGATTCCATGAGAAATTTTCCTTGAACTTCAGATACTCGATGAGGTTTCTGGTGGGAAGATCTGGGTTATCGATCAGGGAGTAACCTCCGAAAACTTCAACTCCCCACAGAACCCCTGCGAATGAGTCGGGGTCTGCTTTTCTGTGGGTCATGTGAAGAAGGGGTTTCAAGATTCTTCCTCCATTTCAGAAAGGAATGCCAGGATCTCTGCGACAGCAAGATAGAGCTTTTCCGGTATCTCTTCCAATATCTCGAGTCTGTAAAGATCGCTAACGATCTCAGGAGAACTAACTACAGGCACCCCATTTTTTTCTGCGATTTCTATGATTCTCTCAGCTATTTTCCCTTTTCCCTTGGCCACAACGAAAGGAGCACTCGCAATGGAAGGATCGTATTTCAAAGCCACAGCGATTTTAGACGTAGACTCCACTTTCAAAACCTCCTCTTGTTACAAAGACCTCTTTGAAAAGCTTTAAAAATCGCCCTCTCAAGTTTTCAAGGTGCCTATCCTCGAGATCTCCTTCCAGCTTGAGAGTGATTCGATCATCGCTTAAAAAACCTTTGAAGTCCACTCTCTTTCCACTTTGAAAAATCGCCTCTGCTTGAAACTCAACTCCTTCTCTTTTTTCAAAGAATATTCTGAGTATGAACCCTTTTCCTCTGTAAACCCTGAATCCGTATGGATGCGAGAGCGTGTTGAACCAATCTCCAAAGCTTTCTCTTTCCGGAAGTTTTGTTTGTTCTCTGTTCAATACATCCGCTACCACCTTCGAAGTTACAACTTTCCTTCTTGGAAAGCTCTCCCCTTTTCTATAGTAATCTTTTAAAACCCTGATAAACCAGCTGGGGAGTTTTCCAATTTTTTTCGAAATCTGATCGATAGCTCTGGAGACGATTTCAAGTTTTTCTCCTTTGATTTTAGTCACTTTCCACGCTTCAACTATGATCCAAAGAGGAGGAGTCACTCCTTCAGATACCAGTATCTCCTCTCCTCTAAAAGGAGATTTCCCCCTCTTTGTAAGTCTTATGTACCATCCTCGCTGAGGTATATCTCCGGTCATTTTTAAAACTCGTTCCATATTATTCGTCCTCACTTTTATCCAGTCTTTGTAAACCTCCAGAACCCATCCTCCTATCATCTATATCGTCTCCCAATTCAGGAGTTTTGATCTCACCCCTCACAGATTATCCTAGCAGCTTCCTTTTTCCATGTAAACCATCAGATGAAGAGGAAGAAAAATGGATTTTTCGATCTATCACATAAAAAGATATAATGATAGTGTTTCAAGGTGCTTCATCTTTACAAGTTAGATACCAATACCCTTTGGGAGGAGGTGCTCCTATGAAAAAACTAGCTCTGTTACTCCTTCTCATCG
>CAZANP010000021.1:17873-20717 GCA_964486555.1 uncultured Thermotoga sp.
AAGAACAAATTCTTGCTGGATCTGACAAACTATGTTGAAAACGATCTGGACAAAGACAAGTTCTTCTTCAACCTTTTCGAAGCGGGAAAGAGAATCTCGGGAACGGGTAAGTATTACGCCATACCATTTGCCCTCGTCGTCACGGTCCTTTACTACAACAAAGATGCGTTCGATGAAGCGGGAATACCATACCCCGACGAAAACTGGACTTGGGATGATTTTCTGGACGCTGCAAAGCGCCTCACAAAGGATAAAGATGGAGATGGAGAGATCGATCAGTGGGGATTCTGGTTCTATGGAAGGTACGCTCACGTTGAATCCTGGATATACGCAAACGGTGGAAGGCTGATAAACAGAGAAACCATGAGATTCGAACCCGATGAGAACGCCTTGGAAGCTCTGAAATTCCTCGTGAGCCTTGTCAAAGAACACAAGGTTGCACCGATGCCAAAGGAGATGAAGGGAATAAGACAGCAGGATGTCTTTCCGAGAGGGCTTGCAGCGATGTGGGTAGATGGTTCCTGGAACATAGAGAACAACAGGAAGATAATAGGAGACAAGTTCAGATGGGGTATAGCACCTGTTCCAGTGGGACCTCATGGCAGCAAGGATGTGGCGTATGGCTGGCCAGATTTTGTGGCGATATCGGCAACGACAAAGCATCCGAAAGAAGCATGGGAATTTGCAAAATTCATAGCAGGTGAAGGATTAACTCTTGATATGTACATGGCAGGAAAGATCCCCTCGTACAAAGCTTTGACCATGTCTGAGGAATTCGATGAGGTGGGGAAACAACCTGTCGAGAAAGGAAAAGTGCTGAGAGAGCTTGCTTCTAGAAAGCTTCTTAATTCCTTCACGATGGGATGGAGCGAGTGGAGAGGCTACGGTGCCGCAGAATCCATGGGATTGAACGGTCTGATAGACGCTGTTCTCAACGGCGAGATGGCGTTCGATGAGATGCTGGATCAGGCTTACAAAAACGTGAACAGGGTTCTCAAGAGATACTACAAATGAAAACCCTCTGAAGAAGGGCAAAGGGGAGAGACTCTCCCCTTTGCCTTTTAATGAGGTGATCGTATGAAAAAGGGATTTTCATGGTACAAGCCCTGGCATGGATGGATCTTTCTGATACCAACGCTGATAGGACTTTTCGTATTCAGAATTGGTCCCATAATTTTTGCTTTCTTCATGAGCTTTACAGACTGGAACATCATGTTACAGCCTACCTGGATAGGGCTTGACAACTACAAAGAACTCTTCACAGATCCAAACTTTTATCAGATACTTCTCAACACCTTTGAGTTTTCTCTGATTTATGTAACAGGAACGATGGTTTTTGGCTTGTTACTCGCCGTTTTGGTGAACTCGAAAATAAAAGGGATAAAATTCTTCAGAACCGCGTATTTCACACCCGTTGTGACATCGGCGGTTGCTGTTGGAATAATCTGGAGCTGGATCTTGAGCCCAAAGTATGGTCTTCTCAACGTGATTCTTGAAAAATGGTTTGGAATAACTCCACCGTCCTGGCTCGGTGATGCAAAATGGGCCTTACCAACTGTTGCATTCGTTCAAACATGGAAGATGATGGGATACTACATGATAATATACCTTGCAGGACTCCAAAACATCCCTTCCCATCTCTATGAGGCGGCAAGGATAGATGGTGCCAGTAAATTCCAGAGTTTCTGGAGAATAACGCTTCCTCTACTTTCTCCAACAACTTTCTTTGCGTTCACCATAGCCATAATCGACTCGTTCAGAAACTTCGAGATCATATACACCATGACTCAAGGAGGGCCTCAATACGCCTCCACGACACTTGTTTACTCAGTTTACGTCAACGCGTTCGTTTTCTACAGGATGGGATACGCATCCGCTGTGGCCTACGTTCTCCTTGGAGTCGTTGGACTCATAACCTGGATAAACTTCCTTTTGAAAAAATATTGGGTTCAAAGGATATACTGAGGTGATAGCATGAAATTCGTATCGAACGTTTTTCTATACATACTGTTGTCTGCTATTGCTGTGATAATGGTTTTCCCCTTTCTCTGGATGGTGATAAACTCCTTCAACTCTGAAGAGAACATATTCCGTATACCACCAACTCTGATCCCAGACAAACTCTTCAAGAAAGATATGTTCGAAAATTACGTGGTTGTTCTGAGGGATTACAACTTCCTGAGATACGCCCTCAACAGCTTCATAGTGGCAACATCCGCTGCTTTGGGACAGATATTCACCTGTTCTTTAGCAGGTTTTGCATTCGCCAGAATGAACTTTCGAGGAAAGAACCTGATATTCTCATTGCTTCTCATGACGATGATGGTGCCGGTACAGGTCACAATAATCCCGGAGTTCCTTTTGATGATGAAGCTTGGATGGCTCGACACGTTCCTTCCACTGATAGTTCCATCGTTCCTTGTGGGATCCTTTGGTACCTTCATGTACAAAGAGTTCTTCGAAAACGTTCCTAAGGATCTGGAAGATGCCGCAGCCATAGATGGAGCGGGACCTTTTAAAATGTTCTTCTTCGTTTTCTTCCCACTTGCGAAAGTTCAGACTGTAACTCTCTTCATAATAGCGTTCATGAACAACTGGAACGATCTTTTAAGGCCCGTTCTTTACATAAGCTCTGAAAAACTCATGACCATAACCATGGCTCTCACACAATTTCAATCAGAATACGAAGCGAGATGGAACTATCTTCTGACAGGAGGGGTCGTTGCGATTCTTCCCCTTCTGATAGTCTACATGCTGCTTCAGAGGTACGTTGTCGAGGGAATGGCTCATACCGGACTCAAGGGGTGATCCCATGGTAGGAGTTATTCTTGCAGGAGGAAAGGG